>NZ_MLHG01000078.1 GCF_001998825.1 Rodentibacter mrazii | reverse complement strand
AAATTAATGAAGTCTATATTAGATTATTCATTATCTTCACTTTCTTTGCCAATTTGGGGGCTTGTAATCTTGCTAATTGCGTTGAAAATGAAAATAGCAGAACCTAAGGGAAAGATATTTTTCTTACAAGAGCGATTAGGTAAGGATGGTAAAATATTTTATTGTTATAAATTTAGAACAATGGTTTCTGATCAAAGTTTTATGTCACAATGGTTAGTTGATAATCCAGAAGAGAAAGACTACTATGAAACTTATCATAAGTATATAAATGATCCTAGAATTACTAAACTAGGTAGTTTTCTTCGAAAAACATCGTTAGATGAGCTACCACAGTTATTTAATGTGTTAAAAGGAGATATGAGTTTAGTTGGTAATCGCCCTTATATGGTTTCTGAAAAAACAAAAATGGGAAATTCAGCTAATCTCATTTTAGCATCTAAGCCAGGAATTACAGGTTTATGGCAAGTGAGTGGTCGTAGTGATATTTCATTTGATGAGCGTTTAAAGATTGATTCTTGGTATATTAAAAATTGGTCTATTTGGAGTGATATTGTGATATTATTTAAAACTGTTGGGGTTGTACTAAGAAGGGATGGAGCGTCTTGAATAGGATACTACTTTTAATTTACCAATTTTCAAATATTAGAATTATCTTATTTAATAATATAATTTAAACAATGATTTTACTATCTTAAAATAAAACTTATTAAATTAAAAATACTGGAAATCCACATGAATAAAAAATTTTTAGTTACAGGCGGAGCGGGATTTATTGGCTCTGCAGTCGTTCGCCATATAATTAATGACACGCAAGATTCGGTTATTAACCTAGATAAATTGACCTATGCGGGCAATTTAGAATCACTTGAGTCGGTGGAAAATAATCCACGTTATGTTTTTGAGAAAGTGGATGTTTGCGATGCTAAAGCGCTTACCCGAGTATTTGAACAACACCAGCCTGATGCGGTTATGCACTTGGCGGCAGAAAGTCATGTTGATCGTTCAATAGATGGTCCGGCAGCTTTTATTGAAACCAATATCGTCGGGACTTACACTTTATTAGAAGCGGCCCGTGCTTATTGGAACGATTTAAGTGATGAGAAAAAATTGTCATTTCGTTTTCACCATATTTCAACGGACGAAGTTTATGGAGATCTAGAAGGCACGGATGATCTTTTTACCGAGACCACACCTTATTCGCCATCTAGTCCTTATTCAGCCTCTAAAGCCTCAAGCGATCATCTCGTTCGTGCATGGTTGCGTACTTATGGTTTGCCGACCATTGTCACTAACTGTTCTAACAACTATGGTCCGTTCCATTTCCCTGAAAAATTGATTCCATTGATGATTTTAAATGCCCTAGAAGGGAAAAAATTGCCTGTGTATGGTAACGGTATGCAAATTCGTGATTGGTTATTTGTCGAAGATCACGCTCGTGCGCTATATAAGATTGTTACGGAAGGTGTCGTTGGAGAAACCTACAATATCGGCGGGCACAATGAAAAAGCCAATATTGAAGTGGTTCGTACAATTTGTGGTTTATTGGAAGAACTTGTTCCGAATAAACCGGCAGGCTTGGCGAAATATGAAGATTTAATCACTTACGTAACCGACCGCCCGGGGCATGATGTGCGTTATGCCATTGATGCAACCAAAATTGGTATTGAATTAGGCTGGAAACCACAAGAAACCTTTGAAAGCGGTATTCGTAAAACGGTGGAATGGTACTTGAATAACAAAAAGTGGTGGAGCCGTGTATTAGATGGTTCTTATAACCGTGAGCGTTTGGGGACTCAATAGTTTCTAATCGGTTTGATTTTGCTATTGATAAAATAAAGTAAAATTTGACTGATCTTTAAAAGGTATTTTTATGAAAGGTATTATTCTTGCAGGCGGGTCAGGTACCCGTCTCTATCCCATAACTCGCGGTGTGTCAAAACAGCTTTTGCCTGTATATGACAAACCGATGATTTATTATCCACTCTCTGTATTGATGTTGGCTGGTATTCGTGACATTTTGGTTATTACTACTCCTGAGGATAATGAGAGCTTTAAGCGTTTGTTAGGGAATGGTGATGATTTTGGGGTGAATTTGCAATACGCTATTCAACCTAGTCCTGATGGGTTAGCTCAAGCTTTTTTGATTGGTGAAGACTTTATCAAGGGCGATAGCTGCTGCTTAGTTTTGGGTGATAACATTTTTTATGGGCAGCACTTTACGCAAATGCTTCAAGAATCCGTTTCTCAGCCACATGGGGCGACAGTTTTTGGTTATTTAGTGAAAGATCCGGAACGTTTCGGTGTTGTGGAATTCGATGAAAATTTCAAAGCCATTTCCATTGAAGAAAAGCCAACTCAACCAAAATCTAATTATGCGGTAACAGGTTTGTATTTTTATGATAATCGTGTCGTTGAGTTTGCTAAACAAGTAAAACCCTCTGCTCGTGGAGAGCTTGAAATTACTACATTAAATGAAATGTATTTGAAAGAGGGTTCGTTGAACGTTCAGTTGCTTGGTCGTGGTTTTGCGTGGTTAGATACTGGTACACACGAGAGCCTGCATGAGGCAGCTTCCTTCGTACGTACTATTGAGAATGTGCAAGGCTTACAGATTGCCTGTTTAGAAGAAATCGCTTGGCGTAACGGTTGGTTGACTTCTGAACAAGTAGAAACATTGGCTAAACCAATGACAAAAAACGAATATGGTCAATATTTGCTACGTCTAATCAAAGAGGATAAGTAAATGGCAAAGTTCTTGATTACAGGGGCAAACGGACAAGTAGGCTATTGTTTAACCAAACAATTACAAGGTAAACACGAAATTTTAGCCGTTGATCGTGATGAGCTTGATATTACCGATCAAAGTGAGGTACAAAATACGGTCGAAAATTTTTGCCCAGATGTCATTATCAATGCGGCAGCTCATACTGCTGTCGATCGTGCTGAAAAAGAAATTGAACTTTCCGAAGCCATTAATGTGAAAGGTCCGCAATACTTAGCGGAAGCCGCAAAAGATGTAGGTGCGGTCATTTTACACATTTCAACCGACTATGTTTTTGACGGTCAGCGTACAGGTCAATATAAAGAAACTGATAAAACAGATCCGCAAGGGGTCTATGGCAAAACTAAATTAGCAGGGGAGCAAGCGGTTGCAAAAGCTAATGATAAATTTATTGTTTTGCGGACCGCTTGGGTATTTGGTGAACACGGAAATAATTTTGTGAAAACCATGTTGCGCTTAGCCAAAACGCGGGATGGTTTAGGGGTGGTAGCCGATCAAATCGGTGGTCCAACCTATGCTGGTGATATTGCGGCGGCTCTTATTCAGATCGCAGAAAAAATCGTTGCAGGTGAAGAGGTTCAATATGGTATTTATCACTTCACAGGCGAGCCTTATGTAAGTTGGTGCGATTTTGCTAAAGCAATTTTTGATGAAGCGATTTCTCAAAATGTGTTAGAAAAAGCACCGTTTGTAAATGCTATTAGCACAGCAGATTATCCAACACCAGCCAAACGCCCTACAAATTCTTGTTTAGATTTAACGAAAATCCAGCAGGTTTTTGGTATTGAACCGAGTGATTGGAAAAAAGCATTGAAAAATATTAAAGCTTATGCGGAGTAAAGATGAAAGTCATTGATACTAAAATCCCTGATGTGAAATTATTAGAACCACAAGTGTTTGGTGATGGACGTGGTTTTTTTATGGAAACTTTCCGTGATGAATGGTTCAGAGAAAATGTGGCTGATCGTACTTTTGTACAAGAAAACCATTCGAAATCCATTAAAGGCGTATTGCGTGGTTTACATTATCAAACAGAAAATACTCAAGGCAAATTAGTCAGGGTAATTTCTGGTGCTGTATTTGATGTGGCTGTGGATATGCGAGAAAGTTCGCCAACTTTTGGACAATGGGTAGGCGAAATTTTATCTGTAGAAAATAAACGTCAATTGTGGGTGCCTGAAGGTTTTGCACATGGTTTCTATGTATTAACAGATGAAGCGGAGTTTACCTATAAATGCACGGATTATTATAATCCAAAAGCAGAGCATTCACTGATCTGGAATGATAACACTGTTGGGATTGAATGGCCGCTTGAAGGTGTACCGAATTTGTCGGCGAAAGATTTAGCGGGTAAAAAATTAATTGATGCCGTGAAATTTAAATAAATTTTAGTCTTAAAAGGATAAAAACTGGTATAGTTTGCTAACCAGTTTTTTCTTTATAAGGAGAGTTAAAAAATGGAGATTATTCTTTCTAACCGTCCAGCAGCGGATTGTTGGGGTAAAAATGCGATAGTAAGTTTTAATGGTGAAGAAGCGATTATTCACCTAAAAAGTAATGAAAAAAATGACCGTACTTTGGTGCAGCGAGCCGCCCGTAAGTTACGTGGGCAAGGTATTAAAGATGTAGAATTAGTCGGTGAAGAATGGAATTTAGACTTTTGTTGGGCGTTTTATCAAGGTTTTTATACGGCGAAACAAGATTATGCTATTGAGTTTCCCCATTTAGATCATGATTTACAAGATGAATTATTGGCTCGTATTGAATGCAGCGATTTTGTTCGAGATGTAATTAATGAACCGGCACAAAGTTTAACGCCTATTAAATTAGCCGAGCAAGCCGCAGAGTTTATTAGCGTTCAAGCAGAAAACCATTCTGAGAAAAGTACGGTTAGTTTTCAGATTATTTCCGGGAAAGAATTAGAAACGCAAGGTTATCAGGGAATTTGGACCGTAGGGAAAGGTTCGGCAAATTCGCCGGCAATGTTGCAGCTAGATTTTAATCCGACAGGGGATTCGAATGCACCCGTATTAGCTTGTTTAGTGGGTAAGGGTATTACTTTTGATAGTGGCGGGTATAGTATTAAGCCAAGTGATGGAATGAGTACAATGCGTACTGATATGGGGGGCGCAGCATTATTAACCGGCGCTTTAGGATTAGCTATTGCTAGAGGATTAAAGCAGCGAGTGAAACTCTACTTATGTTGCGCAGAAAATTTAGTGAGCAGCAATGCCTTTAAATTAGGCGATATTATTACCTATAAAAATGGTGTGACAGCGGAGATTTTAAATACCGATGCAGAAGGTCGTTTAGTGTTGGCAGACGGATTAATTGAAGCGGATAATCAACATCCTGAGTTTATTATTGATTGTGCTACCTTAACCGGTGCGGCTAAAGTGGCGGTAGGTAATGACTACCATTCGCTGCTCACAATGGATGATGAACTTGCGACAGCGCTTTTCCAATCGGCTAAGGCCGAAAATGAGCCATTTTGGCGTTTACCATTTGAGGAGTTCCATCGTTCACAAATTAGCTCTTCATTTGCTGATATTGCTAATATTGGTACAGTACCGGTTGGTGCAGGGGCAAGTACAGCGACAGCCTTTCTCTCCTATTTTGTGAAGAATTACCGGCAGAATTGGTTGCATATTGATTGCTCTGCAACTTATCGTAAATCCGCAAGTGATTTATGGGCGGTTGGTGCGACAGGTATTGGGGTTCAAACATTAGCGAATTTATTATTGTCAAAATCAGAAAAGTGAGGATGAATATGACAGAAAGAACACTTTCCATTATTAAGCCTGATGCGGTGAAACGTCATCTTATTGGGGCTATTTTGGCTCGCTTTGAACAAAATGGGTTTAAAATTATTGCAACCAAAATGGTACATTTAACGAGAGAGCAAGCGGAAGGTTTTTATGCCGAACATCAAGGCAAGGTATTTTTTGACTCATTAGTGGAGTATATGATGTCCGCACCGGTTGTGGTTTCGGTATTAGAAAAAGAAAATGCTGTGAAAAATTACCGCACTTTGATTGGTGCGACAAATCCGGAAAATGCAGAAGAAGGAACGATTCGTAAGGATTTTGCCTTAAGTCAGCGTGAAAATTCTGTTCACGGCTCGGATAGCATAGAAAGTGCAAATCGTGAAATAGCCTATTTTTTTGCTGATTCGGAAATGTGTGAATATTAATTTTATAGTAGATAAAAAAATAGCGAGTGTAGAAAACCCGCTATTTTTTATATTTGATTCTCTTATAAACCAATTACAGCGAATAATACCCAAATAGTATAAATAGTTGCTAAACCATAGAAGATAAAGCCACCCGCCGGTACATGGATTTTAAGATCGTGCATGCCATGGTGAATTCGGTGTAAACCGCACCACATTGGGAAAATGGTTAGCACGAGAATCACAAGTTTACCGATCCAAGAATAGGCAAAAGTGACGAGGTTTTCCTGATCAATTAAACCAAAGGGGAGTAATAAACCTAAGATTAAAATCACCACCGGAAAGAAAATTGCGCTTACTGTACCACCAGCACCGAAAAGCAACCATACCGGTGGTTCACCGGAGCGTTTTGGATTTTTATCAACCATTTCTTCTCTCCCTTAGATATAAGCTAAAACTAATGCAACCACGCTTATAAGCGCAGTGACTGCCCAAAGCGCATTTCTGATGACATGATGTGGTAAACGCTCATTTTTGACGATGATGTTCATCACTTTTGGTGTCATTAAGAAATAGGTGACGGTATGGTAAAGCGTTGCGACAAGCGTAATAATATTTAAGATCACCACGATAGGGTTTCTTAAAAACTCAATAAAGCTAAAAATACCGTGTCCTTGGATAGGATTACTGGCAAGACAGAGTATGCCATAAAGTAGAACGATACAGAACCATACGGCAAAGATTGAGGTCGCTTCACGCAGCATATAGGCTTTGTAGAAGTCTAATTTTTGCCACCAAGTAGCCGTCATCGGGCGAACATATTTTTTGCGTTTACTTACAGTTACTGACATTTCTTCCCCCTTAGCCTTTTGGTTTTAGCATAGAGATAACATAATCTTTGGCACTTTCTACTTTACCTTGGTTGATTGCAGAAGCCGGATCCACGTGTTTTGGACAGACTTCAGAACAATAACCAACGAAAGTACAGCTCCACACCCCGTTTTTACCGTTTAACAATGGCATACGTTGTGCTTTTCCATGGTCACGGTTATCAAGATTATAACGATGTGCCATAGTGATCGCTGCAGGTCCTAAGAATTCAGGGTTTAAACCGAATTGTGGACAAGCGGCATAACATAAACCACAGTTAATACACATTGAGAAAGTGCGGTATTTTTCAAGTTGTGCCGGAGTTTGTTTCGTACGGCTTTTCGCAAGTTCTGCCGATGGATGTGGTTTGCCATCTAATGGTGGAGCCTCATTGCCAATAATATATGGTTTGATCGCTTCTAAACTTTCAATAAAGTGGCTTAAATCTACCACCAAATCACGTTCAATCGGGAAGTTTGCCAATGGTTCAATACGCATATGACCGCTGTAATCACGTAAAAAAGTTTTACATGCCAGTTTTGGCTTATTATTAACCATCATTCCACAAGAACCACAGATTGCCATGCGACAAGACCAACGGTAAGAAAGAGATGGTTCAAGCTTATCTTTAATATAACCTAACGCATCGAGTAAGGACGTTTGGTTGTCATAAGGTACTTGATAAGTGCTTAAGTGTGGTTCTTGATCGCTTTCAGGGTTGTAGCGTAAAACTTCCACATTCATTACTGGTGAATTAGCCATTTGCTTGCTCCTTAGCTTTCGCAGCAGCTTCGGCAGCTTCTGCTTCCGCACCATAAACACGTTTTGCAGGTTGAGATTTAGTGATTTTCACCGGGCTGTATTCAATGCGCGGTGCACCATTCTCATTGTAGAAAGCAAGGGTGTGTTTTAAATAATTGACATCGTCACGCTCAGTGTAATCTAAGCGTTGATGCGCCCCACGAGATTCTTTACGTTCGATAGCAGAATTAGCAATAGACTGTGCTACATCAAGGATGTAACCTAATTCAACGGTGTAAAGTACATCGGTGTTAAATACACTTGAATTATCTGCAACACGGATACGTTTATAACGTTCTTTTAATTCTGCAATTTTATCAACCGCTCTTTGCATACTCGCTTGGTCACGGTAAATACCACAACCTTCTTCCATCACGGTACCCATTTCATCACGGATTTCAGACCAAGACTCGTTTCCTTCTTGTTTATGAAGGGCTTCCAAACGAGCGACAACGTCTTTAGCTTGAGCATCAACCGCACTTTGATTTGCAGGCTGCGCTTCAACAGCACGTTGTGCGGCATATTCACCGGCGACGCGACCAAGTACAACAAGTTCCGCTAATGAGTTAGAACCTAAGCGGTTTGCACCGTGTAGCCCGGAAGATGCACATTCGCCCACGGCAAATAAGCCTTTAATACGGGTTTCACTATTGAAATCAACTTCAATACCGCCCATGGTATAGTGAACAACAGGACGAACCGGAATCGGTTCATTGACCGGGTTTACCCCTTCATATGCGCTTGATAATTCACAAATAAACGGAAGGCGTTCGTGTAAGTATTTTTCACCGAGGTGGCGTAAATCTAAATGCACAACATCTACACCTTTAGCCGTTTTTAAAGTATTACCTTTTTTCCATTCTTGCCAGAACGCTTGGGATACCTTGTCACGAGGCCCTAGTTCCATATATTTATTTTCAGGTTTACCGATTGGCGTTTCCGGACCAAGACCATAATCTTGAAGGTAACGATAACCATCTTTATTAACTAAGATACCGCCTTCACCACGACAGCCTTCGGTCATCAAAATACCAGTATTTGGTAAGCCGGTTGGATGATATTGTACAAATTCCATATCGCGTAGAGGTACACCGTGACGATATGCCATAGATAAACCGTCACCGGTTACAATGCCCCCGTTCGTGTTGAATTTAAATGCGCGACAACCACCGCCGGTTGCGATAACTACCGCATTGGCATTAATTTGAACCAGTGTACCTTCCATCATATTCATTGCGACCATACCACGTGCGTGACCATCATCGACTAAAATGTCTAACACGAAGTGTTCGTCAAAGCGTTGAATTTGAGGGAATTGTGTTGAAGTTTGGAAAAGTGTATGTAATAAATGGAAACCGGTTTTATCCGCTGCGAACCAAGTTCGCTCGATTTTCATTCCGCCGAAGCGACGAACATTCACGTCACCATCAGCTTTACGACTCCAAGGGCAGCCCCAACGTTCTAACTGGGTCATTTCTACCGGAGAATGTTCTACAAAATACTCTACAACATCTTGTTCGCATAACCAGTCGCCTCCGGCAACGGTATCGTGAAAGTGTTTATCATAGGAATCTTCTTCTTTAATAACTGCCGCTGCGCCACCTTCTGCCGCAACCGTATGGCTACGCATTGGATAAACTTTTGAGACCAATGCGATTTTTAAATTAGGATTTGCTTCTGCTGCTGCGATTGCCGCACGTAATCCGCCGCCGCCCGCACCAACAATTGCAATATCGACATTAACTGTTTGCACGATATCCTCCAATCATGTAGTAAAGTATAAATAAAAAAATCCCTTAAAGGGTGAGCGTGAGCATTGTGCCATTTTTTTTACAAATTAATAACTTTTTTTCAGTGGAATTTAGGAGAAATTGCGAAATTTGTGATCTACCTCAAAAAAGTTAATTTATCTAAGTAAAACAAATGAGAAAGCTTTTTATTTGATGTACATTTTAACTGGTGATGAGACGGAAAGTTGAGTTATGAAATAGCCTCGTTTACAATGCTCGGACTAATTATAATTTCACTAAGAAAACAACAGAAAAAATGACCGCACTTACTCCGAAAACTGTGTCGTGGCAACCTTCAGCCTCCATTAAAAATTTACTTGCCAGAGCAAAAATTATTGCTGAAATCCGCCGTTTTTTTACCGATCGTGGTTTACTTGAAGTTGAAACCCCGGTTCTGAGTGAATTTGGTGTGACGGATCTTCACCTTTCTACGTTTAGCACGGAATTTATTGCCCCGCTTAATGAACACTCGAAAACATTATGGCTTTCAACCAGTCCTGAGTATCATATGAAGCGACTATTGGCAGCGGGTAGCGGACCTATTTTTCAAATTAGCAAAGTATTTCGCAATGAGGAGGCTGGTAATCGTCATAATCCTGAGTTTACTATGTTGGAGTGGTATCGACCGCACTTTGATATGTATCGTTTAATTAATGAGGTAGATGATTTGCTCCAACAAATTCTTGATTGTAAGCCTGCAGAAAGTATGAGTTACCAGTTTGTTTTCCAAGAATATATGGGGCTTGATCCGCTTTCCGCAAGCCGTAAAGAATTGGTAGAGGCTGCGCATCAACATAATTTTATGGCAGAAGAGGATGAGGATCGCGATACTTTATTGCAGTTTTTATTTAGCGAAGTGGTTGAACCCAAAATTGGACAAGATGCTCCGGTGGCGATTTATCATTTTCCTTCCTCACAAGCTGCACTAGCCCAGTTAAGTCCGGAAGATCAGCGTGTGGCAGAACGTTTTGAGTTTTATTACAAAGGGTTAGAACTTGCCAATGGTTTTCATGAATTAACCGATGTAAATGAGCAGCGACGCCGTTTTGAGCAAGATAATCGCCAGCGTGAAAAAGTCGGCTTGCCCGAGCGTGCAATAGATGAGCGCTTTCTTGATGCATTGCAGGCAGGGATACCGAATACATCGGGCGTTGCCTTAGGGGTGGATCGCTTAATTATGATTGCATTAAACGCATCAAGTATTAAAGACGTAATTTCTTTTTCAATTGAAAACGCCTGATTTTACTCGTAAGGGCGGTTAAAAATAAAGCGTTTTTTTATCGCACTTTGATCTAGATAAAAATTTCGTTATTTAATGTTTTAAAAATTGTTATCTAGATCACATTTCTAAAAACATTTCTTTGAATTTCATTGCATTAAAGCATATCATTCGCGCCAAATTTATCAGGGATTTTCCTGAAAGATTGATGTTTAATCTATATTTTTTTATCTTTTTAAGGTATTCATTATGAAAAAAACAAAGTGGAACAAATTTGATGCTGCGTGGATGTTAAATTTATTTGGTACTGCTGTGGGAGCCGGCGTACTTTTTCTGCCAATTAATGCGGGAATGGGTGGGTTTTGGCCACTTGTAGTT
>NZ_MLHG01000077.1 GCF_001998825.1 Rodentibacter mrazii | reverse complement strand
GGATTTATGACAATGTAAGATTAAAATTTGTGTAAGTAAAAGCATAAAAAAGTGCGGTCAGTTTGCAAAATATTTTTGAAATTGACCGCACTTCATCTTTTCCTCATCATTATTAAAAATTTCTTCATTACAGTATTTATTTATTCATCAATTTCAGCCATAATCGCGCGGCTTATTACTTTATTATTTTTGAGGAAATTTTTATGTCGGCAACAAAAGACAGTTTAGCAAATCCGGGTCCGTTAGGATTATGTGGTTTTGCATTAACCACTTGGTTATTATGTTTAATCAATGCAGGTATTTTTGACAGTTCAAACCTTGGCTTGGTATTCGGTATGGCATTCGCATTTGGTGGAACCGCACAGATGATCGCCGGAATGTTTGAATTTAAAAAAGGCAACACCTTCGGATTTACCGCATTTATCAGCTATGGGGCATTCTGGTGGTCTTGGGCGTTATTTGTTGCGTTCTTTAAAGGCGAAACCTCTGCACAATTTGTGGGCTGGTATTTAGGCTGTTGGGGAACATTCACCTTAATGATGTTCTTAGCGACTTTCCCAAAACCGCGTGCATTACAAGCGATTTTCTTCTTTTTAACTTTAACGTTTTACGCATTAGCTATTGGTGATGCCACAGGAAACCACGCGATTGTGAATGTAGGGGGCTATTTAGGGTTAATCACCGCACTTTGTGCATTCTATTTAGCCGCAGCTGAAGTGTTAAATGAATCCTATGGCAGAACGGTATTGCCGATTGGTGAAAAGAAATAATTTTTAACAGCTGGTTTGAAAAAGTGCGACCATCTTTTCGAGAGAATTGATGGTCGCACTTTTTTACGTTAAAATATCACATTCCGGCAATATATTTCAACATTACGCCCGCTGCGATAGCCGAACCAATCACGCCTGCCACATTCGGCCCCATGGCGTGCATCAGTAAGAAGTTTTGGTGATCCGCTTCTAACCCGACTTTATTCGATACCCTTGCTGCCATAGGAACGGCAGAAACACCGGCAGAGCCAATAAGCGGATTGATTTTGTTTTTGCTGAATTTATTCATCAATTTTGCCATCAACACTCCACTCGCCGTGCCAATACTAAAGGCGACAACACCGAGTAACAAAATCCCTAGAGTTTGTGGTTGTAAAAATTTATCCGCCACCAATTTTGCCCCAACGGATAAACCAAGTACGATGGTGGTAATGTTGATTAAGGCATTTTGCGTAGTATCGCTTAACCGTTCTACTACACCGCTGACCCGCATTAAATTACCAAAACAGAACATCCCCAATAACGGTGCGGCATCCGGTAAGATCAAAGCAACCAGTAACAACAGGATGATTGGAAATAGCACTTTCTCACGCTGACTGACAGGGCGAAGTTGTACCATACGGATTTTCTGCTCTTCTTCTGTGGTGAGGGCTTTCATAATCGGCGGTTGAATTAAGGGAACAAGCGCCATATAAGAATAAGCCGCCACGGCGATAGCCCCAAGTAATTCCGGTGCGAGTTTGCTGGTGAGGTAAATCGCTGTCGGACCGTCTGCGCCACCAATAATCCCAATCGCAGCAGCCTGCGGAAGGGTGAAGGAAATAATGCCGAGCCAGTTTAACGCTAATGCGCCTAACACGGTGGTAAAAATACCAAATTGAGCCGCCGCCCCTAACAGCAAGGTTCTAGGATTTGCAAGAAGCGGACCAAAATCTGTCATTGCGCCCACGCCCATAAAGATGACAAGCGGCGCAACACCATAACCGATAGCGACTTTATAGAATAAGGCGAGAATACCTGCGCTATACCCCATATCACCGGCTAAGGTTTCCAATTCGGCAATCTGCGACGGTAACGCACCGTTCAGTGCGTCCTTAATGGCAGCCGGATCGGCTACGGTATTAAGTTTTGTCGCAACGATAGCAAGTTGCTGCGTCGTGCCGGAATGGATAAGGTTATCCAATGCCGTCATCGCAATTCCGGCTTCGGGAATGTTGGACAACAACCCGCCAAACCCTATGGGCAATAATAACAACGGTTCAAATTTTCGGGAGATCGCCAACCAGAGCAGAAGCAAGCTCACGCCGATCATCACGGCTTGTCCCCATTCCAGATGCATGATCCCCATGCCTTTAAATAATGCAATAATACTATCCATATTTCCCCACCTACTACTTATGCGATGGTCATTAGGGTATCACCTACGGTGACGGTATCGCCGGCTTTAATAGCGATATTCTGAACTGTGCCACTTTTCACCGCTCGAATTTCGGTTTCCATTTTCATGGCTTCAAGCACGAGTAATACATCGCCTTCTGCGATAGTCTGTCCTTCTGTGGCAAGCACTTTCCAAATATTGCCTGACATTGGTGCGGTAACCGGCGTGCCTATGGCGGATTGAGCCGATGCAGAAGGTGGTGTCGTGGTAGGTGTTGAAGCTGTTTGAGCAGAAGGCCCGCTTAGTGTGATATTGGTTACATTCCCCCCCTCGCTGACTTTCACCACAAAGGCTTTACCTTCTAATTCCACAGTGTAAACCGCCGACTCATTAGATTTTGCGGTTGAAAGTGCGGTTGGTTTTTCGGGTGTTTTTTCAGCCGTTTGCTCTGCCGTTGGAGCAGGTTCAAAGGCTTCTGGATTGCCACGATTTTCTAAGAATTTTAAACCGACCTGTGGGAATAACGCTACAATCAGCACATCATCAATTTCATTTTCAGACAAGCTAATACCTTTTTCCTTCGCAAGCTGTTTCACTTCCGCAGTGAGTTTGTCCATTTCAGGAGCAAGATGATCTGCCGGGCGATCCGTAATAGGTTGCGCACCTTCTAATACGCGAGCCTGCAACTCAGTATTTACCGCAGCCGGAGTGCGTCCGTATTCACCTTTTAAAATACCTGCAGTTTCTTTCGCAATAGTTTTATAACGTTCCCCCATTAACACGTTAATCACCGCCTGAGTACCGACAATTTGTGAAGTTGGCGTAACGAGTGGGATAAAACCGAGATCTTCACGAACGCGTGGAATTTCTTGTAGAACTTGGTCGAGTTTGTCCGAAGCGTTCTGTTGTTTGAGTTGGCTTTCAAGATTCGTGAGCATACCGCCCGGCACTTGCGCCACTAAAATGCGGCTATCAACGCCTTTTAATTGCCCTTCAAATTTCGCATATTTTTTACGAACGGTACGGAAATAATCCGCAATTTTTTCCAGTTTAAGAATATCTAAACCCGTGTCATACCCTGTGCCTTGCAGGGTGGCAACCAGCGCTTCGGTGGCAGGATGTCCATAAGTACCGCTCATGGAGGAAATGGAGGTATCAATGCCGTCGGCTCCCGCTTCCACACCTTTCAGTAATGCCATTTCAGCCATACCGGTGGTGGAGTGGCAATGTAGATGGAGACGAATGTCATAACGTTTTTTAATTTCACTGACTAATTCGTAGGCGGACATCGGTGTTAAAATACCGGACATATCTTTAATCACAAGAGAATCAATACCGATTTCTAATAATTGTTCTGTGGTATCCAACCAAGTTTCTAAAGTGTGAACCGGACTGGTCGTATAACTTAGAGTCCCTTGTGCGTGCCCGCCCTGTTTACGAACAGCTTTCAATGCCTGTTGCATATTGCGCGGGTCATTCATTGCATCAAACACACGGAATACGCTCATACCATTGATGAGCGCACGTTCGACAAAGCGATCCACCACGTCATCGGCATAATGACGGTAACCCAACAAATTTTGCCCGCGTAAAAGCATTTGTAATGGTGTTTTTGGTAAGGCTTTTTTCAATTCACGCAAACGCACCCAAGGGTCTTCACCTAAAAAACGAATGCAACTATCAAAGGTTGCACCACCCCATGCTTCCAATGACCAATAACCGACATCATCTAATGCTGATGCAATGGGTAACATATCTTCAAGACGCATACGGGTGGCGAATAGTGATTGATGCGCATCACGTAACACAACATCGGTAATTGCGATTTTTTTATGTTGAGCTGTCATAAACTACCTCTTCCTTAGCCTATTAAATTAAACATATTATTTTAAGCCTTGTTGACGGCGGTGGTGTGCAATTGCCGCAACAATAACCGGACGTAAACGAGCAATATCATCGACATTCGACACAGTGGTCGATTGTGATTGATTAAATTGTGATGATGTTGGGGATTCATTTTCGGGAAAGAATCGATTGATAATTTTCGAGGCAAACTCAATAGCGTAAATAAGAAGGAATAGAAAAAAGATAACAAACCCCATTCCTGCAAACATTAAATTGAACCCTTCAAACATGAGTTCTGAACTTGTCATAATTACTCCCAAAAAAATTGAAAATACAGTGGATATATTAATTTTTTTCTATAAAAAAAACTTTGATATAGTTCACAAAAATGAGGTAAAGTGCGGTTGAAACGGGGATTTTGGAGATTATTTGGCGGAAAGTCATGGGAGTCGAACCCACCCGAGAACGCTGGCGTCCTCAACAGGATTTGAAGTCCTGCCACCTCACCGGAGATGACGACCTTCCAAGGTTGAAATCGGCGGTACTTTAGCGTAAATTAGCCGCCAATTCAACGTTATTTTAAACGGATTCAAAAATGACCGCACTTTTTCAACAGCTGCCTGCCGTTGATAAACTTCTCAAAATGCCACAAGGTGAACAACTTATCGCTGAATTTGGTCATTCTGCCGTAGTGGCAATTTGTCGGGAATTATTAACACAGGCACGTCAATATATTCAAAAAAATCATCAAGTTCCTGAATATTTCAATGATTTTGACCGCACTTTTGTCGAACTTCAAGCTCGTTTAAACGAGCAAAATGCCGTGCAAATTAAAACCGTGCATAATCTTACGGGAACGATATTACATACCAATTTAGGGCGTGCAATATGGTCGGAAGCCGCACGGCGAGCAGCATTGTCCGCAATGCAAGGAAACGTTGCGTTGGAATATGATTTGGAAGAAGGCAAACGGAGTCATCGTGATCACTACATTAGTACGCTGTTATCCCGTTTAACCGGGGCTGAGGCGGCTTGTGTGGTGAATAATAATGCAGCGGCGGTACTCTTGATGTTGGCAACTTTCGCACAGGGAAAAGAGGTGGTGATTTCTCGCGGTGAACTTATTGAAATCGGCGGTGCATTTCGTATTCCGGATATTATGACTCAGGCTGGTTGTCATTTAGTGGAAGTGGGCACGACCAACCGCACGCATTTAAAGGACTATCAAAATGCAATTAGTGAAAATACTGCTTTATTAATGAAAGTTCATAGCAGTAATTATCAAATTTTAGGTTTTACCTCATCGGTTTCGGAGCAAGAATTGGTTGAACTTGGGCGAGAGATGATGGTTCCTGTAGTAACCGATCTCGGTAGTGGCGCACTCATTGATTTAAGCCAATACGGCTTACCAAAAGAGCCGACCGTGCAAGAAAAAATAGCTCAAGGTGTCGATTTGATCACTTTCTCCGGTGATAAATTATTGGGGGGTGTACAAGCCGGTATTATTGTGGGAAAAAAAGAATGGATTGCACGCTTGCAAGCCCACCCGCTAAAACGGGTATTGCGTTGCGATAAAGTGACCCTAGCCGGTTTGGAAGCCACATTGCGCTTGTATTTGAATCCGGAAAAATTAATGGAAAACTTGCCAACATTACATTTGCTCACTCAATCTCTCGAAGTGTTACAAGAGAAGGCAGAGCATCTTAAAGTGCGGTTGGAAAAACGGTTAAATTCACAGTTTGATATTCAAATTGAAGAAAGCCACGCACAAATCGGCAGTGGTTCACAACCGATGGCACGTATCCCTTCCCTTGCGGTCACGATTGCTGAAAAAACAAAAGTCAAATTAACCGCACTTTCCGAGCGTTTCAAGAAACTTTCCCAGCCTATTATCGGACGTATGGAAAACGGCAAATTATGGTTGGATGTTCGCAGTGTTGCGGATATGGAAACTTTATTACAGGTGGTAGATGAACTATGATTATTGTCACTTCAGGACACGTCGATCACGGCAAAACAGCGTTACTCAAAGCGCTAACCGGCACGAATACAACGCATCTACCGGAAGAAAAAAAGCGCGGAATGACGATCGATCTTGGTTATGCCTATTTACCTCTCGGTGAGAGTGAGAAAATCCTTGGTTTTATTGATGTACCGGGGCATGAAAAATTCCTTTCAAATATGTTAGCAGGATTAGGCGGTGTTCATTATGCTATGCTGATTGTTGCGGCGGATGAGGGCATTGCGGCACAAACCAAAGAACATTTAGCGATTTTACGTCAGTTACAATTCCATGAAATTATGGTGGTGATTACCAAAGCGGATCGTGCAGATTCGGTGCAAATCGATACATTAATCCACCAAATTAAGCAAGATTACCCGTTTTTATGCCAGGCAAAATATTTCATTACTTCTGCAGAAAACGGTCAGGGCATTGAGGAGTTGCGTAATTATTTACAACAACTGCTGGAATTGGCGGAAACACAAAAACCGTTCCGTTATGCCATTGATCGGGTTTTTAGCGTTAAAGGTGCAGGCACAGTAGTGACCGGCACGGCTTTTGCCGGAACGATACAAGTAGAAGATGAACTCTCTCTTTCTACCGGGCAAAAAGTGCGGGTAAAAGCCATTCATGCGCAAAATACGCCAAGTGAGCAGGGAGTGGCAGGGCAACGTTTAGCGTTAAACCTCAATGTGGATTTAGATCGCACACCGATAAAACGTGGCGATTGGTTATTACAAGATGTTCCACCTTTGCCAACCACACGCATCAGTGTGCAAATTTGGGTGGAAACCTCGTTGAATGAAAGTCAGCCTGTGCATATTTATCATGCCGCCAGTCGTACTACGGGTAAACTCAGTCTATTACAAAGTAAAAATGTTGCTAAAAATGACCGCACTTTAGCGGAGATTATTTTGGATTCCCCACTGTTTCTAGCCTTTGGTGATAAACTTATTTTGCGTAGTGGCGATGCGAAAACCCTTGTAGCTGGGGCTAGTGTGTTGGAAATTAACTCGCCAAAACGCCATAAACGAACGGAAGAGCGGTTAAATTTCTTGGCAAATTTAGCTTTAGCAGAAAATGCGGCGCAACGTATTGCGTTTACCCTTCAACATACAGCGGTCGTAGCGAATCAGATAATGTGGGGGGAGCAGATCAGTGCTTCACAATTGGACGAGGCGTTGGCGCAGCAAGGGGCAATGCGCTATCAGGATTGGTGCTTTAATGCGGATTATCAGGCAGAAAAAACACAGCAAATTTTAACCGCACTTGCCACCTATCATAAACAGCATAATGATCAATTGGGTGTGAGCAAAGCACGTTTGTATCGTATGGCGGCACTTAATCAGCCGGAAAATTTGATTTATCACTTGATAGATGAAATGTTGGAGAGCGGTAATATCCAACAAACCCGAGGGTGGTTGCATTTACCTGAACATAAAATCCGCTTCGATGAGGAAGAGCAAACCCGTTGGCAATGGGTGTTAAAGGAATTTGAAAAGGCTAATGGGCAAGCGATTTGGGTACGCGATATGGCGAATGCGTTGGGGACGGACGAAAGCGAGATGCGTAATTTTATGTATAAAGCAGGTAAACTGGGTTATCTTACACCTATTGTAAAAGATCGTTTCTTCTTAACGGAAACTATTTACGCTTATGCGCGTCTTATTAAACAACTTGCTGAAGAAGGAAAAACTTCTGTCAATGAGGTGCGTGACCGACTGAATTTTGGTCGCAAACTCACTGTGCAACTTATGGAATATTTCGATCGTACCGGGTTTTTACGCCGTAAAGGCAATGATCACGTTTTACGTGATAAAAATATCTTTGATTTATAAGGAGAAAACATGAAAAAAACATTAATTTCAGCTGTAATTCTAAGCGCACTTTTAACCACCGGTTGCCAAGATAAAGAGGCTCAAGCAAAAATTGAGCAGCTTAATCAAACGGTAACACAGCTCACCGCTGAAAATACTCAGTTAAAAGCAGATTTAACCGCAGAAAAAGAGCGGGTAGAGAAGATTATTCCTGCGATTTTTACCGAAAAAGATGTGATCTTCGACAAGACAGAAACCTTTAAATATCCACAATCAAAAGGAGATTATGCACCGGAAGAAGGCAGGGTTACCTATTCGATTTCTATATTGAAAACAAATATCGATTGGTTAAATACGTTGCTATGGGACGAATTGACTCAAGAAGAAGGCAAGGTTCCTACCCGTGAGCAGTTGGTGGCAAATTACCAGAAACATTTTGATGAGACCCGCAAAGGTATGATGGAAGAACCGAGTATTGCTTTTGAAAGTAGCCGTTGGGTTGATTTTATCGGTCAGAAAGAGAAGTTGGCTACTTTTGCTGTCGGTTATCATGATTACACCGGTGGGGCACACGGAATGGGCGGTAGTCGTTATTTCACCCTTGATCTGACCTCTCACAAAATCTTAAAACTCAATGATTTATTTGATGAGAAATCGTTATCACAGGTGAAAGAGCTGTTGTGGGCAAATTATACAGACGGTACAGTAAAAGATGACGAAACTTTTACGAAAAAAGCTGATTTTAATGTATCAGATAATATTTATTTAGATGCCAAAGGCGTGCATTTTATTTATAGTGCCTATGAAATTGCACCTTATGCGGCAGGAGAGCCGGATTTAACGCTGAATTGGTGGCAATTAAAGGATTTGTTAAAGCCGGAGTTTAAACAACAAAACTATGTGAAATTTGACGAAGATGTGAAGTCATAATGATAGAAAGTGCGGTGATTTTTATTCACAAACTCGCTTACTCGTTTGTTCACCCCTATCGGGCCGTTGGCAGAGCCAACGTTCAAAAAACGTTGTTTTTTGTCACCGCACTTTTTTATTTCCCTTTTTTCACCCAATATTTAAACGGAGGCGTTTCCATTTCGCTTTGTATTAGGGTGTGTTCCATAAATTGACAAAAACTTGGAATATCGCGGGTGGTGGCGGGATCATCGGCGATGATCAACAGCACGTCGCCATTATTTAGATGGCGTATATTTTTACGTACCAACATCACAGGTTCAGGGCAGCGTAAACCTTGAGTATCAAGAGTTTGAGTAATAGAAATTTCAGACATTGATTTCTCTTTCCAAAAAATAATTCTGTATGATACCACTTGTTAGGAAATTTCGACAAATCCCCTCCATCAGTGATAGACTAGCACCATTTAAATTATTTGAAAAATGAAATGACGGAATATTTTGTTCCTAAAAGTGCGGTTATTTTTGAAGAAGAAATTAAAAAAAGCCGTTTCATCACTTATTTGCAACACACGAATGGTTTAGGTGAAGCCAGAGCATTTTGGGCTGAGATCAAAAAAGCCCATCCGAACGCTCGACATCATTGTTGGGCGGCGGTGGCGGGTAAACCGACAGATTCACAACAATTAGGATTTTCAGACGATGGCGAACCGGCAGGTACGGCAGGAAAGCCGATGTTAAGTGCTCTATTAGGAAGTAATGTGGGTGAAATTAGTGCGGTAGTTATTCGTTACTATGGAGGGATTTTGTTAGGAACAGGCGGTTTGGTGCGCGCTTATGGTAATGGTGTTCAACAGGCATTAAAACAGTTGGAAACTGAAATCAAAGTGGAACGTATTCCCTTTCATTTGGATTGTGATTATGGACAAATGGGGTTGGTACAGTTACTTTGTGAGAAATATCAAATTGAGATTTTATCGCAGGATTTTCAAGTGCAAATTCATTTAACCTTGGGCATTAGTGAAAAAATGGTTGAACCGTTTTCAACAGAATTAACAGAAAAATCTGCAGGAAAATTGATCCTTCGACCTTTGGAAACAGGTGAATAATTGTGCATATTTTATCCATTATTCGAATTATTGGTATTCTCGTGATGTGTTTTTCCGGTGCGATGTTGCTACCTGCTTTTGTTGCATTAATCTATGGTGATGGTGGCGGAAAAGCCTTTATGCAAGCCTTTATCTTAAGTTTAATGTTTGGCGTACTGTTGTGGTGGCCTTGCCATCATCATAAACAAGAATTGCGTTCACGAGACGGTTTTTTGATTGTGGTAGCGTTTTGGTTTGTGCTTGGCGGTTTGGCAACTTTGCCATTATTGCTACTTGATACGCTTCATTTAACGGTGGCATCTGCCGTGTTTGAAGCTTTTTCAGGTTTGACCACAACGGGCGCAACTGTAATGACAGGACTAGATAATCTGCCTAAGGCATTGTTATTCTACCGACAATTATTACAGTGGCTCGGGGGAATGGGGATTATTGTATTGGCGATTGCGATTATTCCGCTATTGGGGATTGGTGGTATGCAGCTTTATCGCGCCGAAATGTCCGGCCCGATGAAAGAACAAAAAATTCGTCCAAGGATTGCGGAAACCGCTAAGATGCTATGGGGGATTTATTTTTCACTGACGATTTCTTGCGCATTAGCGTATTGGTTGGCGGGAATGGAACCCTTTGATGCGTTGACACATAGTTTTTCTACCGTATCTATTGGAGGATTTTCGACACATGATGCGAGTATGGGGTATTTCAATAGCCCGTTGATTAACGGTATTACCGTTTTATTTTTATTGATCTCAGCTTGCAATTTTGGCTTGCATTTCCGTGCATTTTCGACAATTGGGCGTGAAAATTTTGTCAAAATTTATTTGCGCGATCCTGAATTCCGCTTTTTTATCAGCACTCAGATTATTTTAGTGGCGCTATGTTCTTTCATAATGTGGAACCATAGTTATTTTTCATCTTCTTGGCAAGATTTTGAACAAGTCCTATTTCAAGCCGTCTCAATATCTACCACGACAGGATATACCACATCGGATTTTACTACATGGCCCTCTTTTGTACCTGTGCTATTAATTCTTGCCTCTTTTATGGGCGGTTGTGCTGGCTCTGTGGGTGGCGGGGTGCGTGTGGCACGGGTATTGGTACTTTACCTACAAGGAAAACGGGAACTAAAACGTGTAGTTCACCCGAATTTAGTCTATCCCATAAAATGGGGGAAAACCGTATTAGATGATCGGGTTATTGGGAGTATCTGGGCATTTTTTTCCGCATACCTTTTAGTCTTTTTAGTTTGTTTACTCGGGGTGATTGCCTGTGGTGTTGAACCTTTTGATGCATTTAATGCGGTTTTAGCTTGTTTGAATAATCTAGGGCCTGCGCTAGGCTCTGTCAGCGGCAATATGATGGCGATCCCAGATAGTGCAAAATGGATTTTAACCGTAGCCATGGTATGTGGACGCTTGGAAATTTTTACCCTGTTAGCTTTATTTACCCCTGCATTTTGGAAAGCCTAATGAAAACATTAATTCTTTATTCAAGCCATGATGGACAAACAAAAAAAATTGCTGAATTTTTAACCGCACTTTTAGAAGGTGAGGTAATCGTTGATGCGTTACGAGAAGATTATAATATCGAAGCTTTTGATCGTGTGATTATTGGAGCTTCCATACGTTATGGGCATTTTTGTAAAATGCTTGACCGTTTTGTTATGAGTAACCATGAGAATTTATCACAAAAAAGTGCGGTATTTTTTGGCGTTAATTTAACAGCACGGAAAGAGGGAAAAGATAACCCGGAAACTAACGTATATGTACGTAAATTTTTGCAACGTACAAAATGGCAACCCAAATTGTCGGCGGTGTTTGCTGGCGCACTATTATATCCACGTTATAAATGGTTTGATCGTGTGATGATCCAATTCATTATGAAGATCACAGGTGGGGAGACAGATACAAGCAAAGAAATTGAATATACGGACTGGGAAAAAGTTAAGGTATTTGCTCAACGAATTAATAAGTTGGATAAATCATCAAAATTCAGCTAAATTTCATTCAAACCGTTGCTGTTTTAATCAAAAGATCATTTTTTTAAATTTTTTTGTAAAAAGTGCTTGCATAGGTCTAATTTTTTCCTATAATACGCCCCACACAACGACGCGCTGTTG
>NZ_MLHG01000076.1 GCF_001998825.1 Rodentibacter mrazii | reverse complement strand
TATTTATCTCTATACTTTTTATCATTTTGTAAAATTTTGTGATCTTTCTCTCATTATTGAAAATTTATATTTTGAAACGTTTCATTATTGATTTATTATTGAATTTGAAACGTTTCAAATGTATAAAATTTTTTATAGGAGAATCACTATGAAATTAGCTGGAACCTTAGCGACAAGTTTATTATTAGCTCTTTCGTCTACAAGTTTTGCAGATAATGCAACAAAGAAAATTCTTGAGAATTTTGAAACTTATCCCTTCTCACCGATGACGGTGGCGCATCGTGCTCAAGCAGGTGTTGAGAGCCGAATTTTTCCGGAAAATTCCATTGCAGCGATCAACCTTTCTATTAACCGTGGTGTAGGTATTATTGAAGTTGATCCACGTTTAACTGCTGATGGACATTATGTTCTTGTTCACGACGAAACGTTGGATAGAACAACGAATGTACAGGAGGTTTTTCCTCATTTGGCTGAAAAAGAGGGCAAATTTGCGGGCAAAGTGCTCGTCTCTAAATTGACATTAGAACAAATTAAACAATTGAAATTAACCGATGGTTTTGATGGGCAAATTCATCGCGTCCCCACGTTAAAAGAAGCACTTGAAGTAGCAAAAGATCGGGTGTTTCTTGATTTGGATTTAAAAGAAATTGATGTTGAAAAGCTATCAACGTTAGTCAAAGAATTTGGTACTGACAACTTGTTAGCCTATAACAACAATGCTGAAAAACTCAAAGCTGTTACGGATAAAACAGGCATTTTACCTCTGCCGATTAACCTTGCGATCACCAAAGGTGGAAACCCTGTTGCCGATTTTCATAAATTCCAACAAATGTGGGGGGAAAATTTCAAGATTATGCACACCTTTATGTCTGACATTACTCCCGAACTTGTCGCACTTGCCGATAAGCATAAAGTTCGCCTATGGATAAACACTCTAAATGATGCAGACGGAGCTGCGGAGCGTTTTGACTATTCGCTTTGGAAAAGCTATCTCAATTCAGGAGCAAATGTTTTCCAATCCGATTTATCTATTGAATTAACCCGATTTATTGATTTACGTAATGCTTGTTTGAATATTAAACATGTTAAAGGTTGCGAAATATTCATTAACCAATAATTGACTTATATAGGAGCATCGTATGTTGAGTTTCTTTGATATTAAAAAAATTCCACCCATTGGTTTAACTACGGCAGAGCAACGTCGCCAATGGTTTAAACAGTTCTTAAAAGCCTTTATGGTAGTGTTTTTAGCTTATATGTGTATGTATTTGATCCGTAATAACTTTAAAGCGGCACAGCCGTTTTTAAAAGAAGAATACGGCATTTCTACTTTAGAATTAGGCTATATTGGTTTGGCATTTTCTATTGTGTACGGTATCGGTAAAACTGTGCTGGGGTATTTTATTGATGGTAGGAATACCAAAAAGATCATTTCAGCATTACTCATTGCCTCGTCTATTGTTGTGATGGCTATGGGATTAGTATTAAGTTTCTTTGGCTCGGTCGTTGGTGTGTTTATCGTGCTTTGGGGATTAAACGGCGTATTCCAATCAGCTGGTGGCCCGGCTTCTTATAGTACGATTTACCGCTGGGTACCGAGAACCAAACGTGCAACTGCAATGGGGCTATGGAACAGCTCACACAATGTAGGGGGCGCAATTGCAGGTGCTATAGCCTTATGGGGGGCGAATACATTCTTTGGCGGAAATATTGCCGGTATGTTTATTTTTCCTGCTGTAATTGCCTTAATTATCGGTATTATCGGGCTCTATTGGGGGAAAGATGATCCGGAAGAATTAGGCTGGAATCGCAGTGAGGAAATTTTTGAAGAGCCTATTGAAGAGGAAAATACTGCGGCAGAAACAATGACAAAATGGGAAATCTTCAAAAAATATCTGCTTTCTAACCCTTGGGTTTGGGTACTTTGCTGTGCCAACGTATTTGGCTATATTTTACGCATTGGGATCGATAACTGGGCACCGCTCTATGTGCGTGAGACATTACATTTCAATAACTATGATGCCGTAAATACAATTTTGTGGTTTGAGGCAGGGGCATTTATCGGTAGCCTTTTCTGGGGCACAATTGCCGATTTCTTTAAAGGACGAACCGCTGCTGTGGGTACAGTCTGTTTAGCCATTGTATTTTTTGTGATTGATTTTTACCGTGATGGGACGAGTGTTATGGCCGTAAACATTGCTTTATTTAGCTTAGGGGCAATGATTTTCGGTACACTTACTCTTATTCCTATTTCGATTATCAATCTTGCACCAAAAAGAGGCGTAAGTGTTGCAAATGGTATAGCGGGAACATTCGGGTACTTATTTGGCGATTCCACAGCAAAAGTCGGGCTTGCTTTAATTGCCGATCCAAAACGTGATGGTTTAACCGTTTTCGGTCATCATTTACACGGTTGGGCAGATGTCTTCATCGTCTTTAATGTTGCTTGTATTATTGCTGTCATATCGCTTTTCCTGGTGGCAATCATTGAGGAACGTAAAATCCGAACTATTCAAAAAGCGAAAGAACTTGGGTTAAAAGTAGCTAAACTTGAAGAATAATTGCTCAATATCTCACCGCTTGTATAAAACAAGCGGTGATTTCTACCGCACTTTTTGTAAAAAGGATACACAATGAAATTCAATCTCACCGATCACCCTCATAGACGTTACAACCCTTTAAAAAATGAATGGATTTTAGTTTCGCCGCATCGCGCTAAACGTCCTTGGAGTGGACAAGTCGATAAGTTACCTAATAATGATTTACCTGCTTACGATCCTAATTGTTTACTTTGCCCCAATAATAATCGTATTTCGGGTGAAAAAAATCCGGACTATCAAGGCACTTTTGTTTTCGACAATGATTTTGTTGCATTGATGCCGGATACCCCTAATACCTCTCAATCTGATAACCCTCTGTTTCAAATAATGGGCGTACAAGGTTTAGCAAAGGTTATTTGCTATTCTCCCGATCATAATAAAACCTTGCCAGAACTTACCATCACACAAATTCGAGGGATTATTGATACTTGGAATACTCAAATTGAAGCATTAGGCAAACACTATCTATGGGTTCAAGTATTTGAAAATAAAGGGGAAATGATGGGCTGTTCGCAACCTCACCCACACGGTCAAATTTGGGCAAATTCATTTTTACCGAACGAGATTGCCTGTAAAGATAAAAACTTACATCACTATATGCAAAAATACGGCTCAAATTTACTGTTGGATTATGTGAATGCCGAATGTAAAGAGGGAAGAAGAAACGTGGTGGAAACAGAATATTGGTTAGCCGTTGTACCTTATTGGGCAGCTTGACCTTATGAAACGATGTTATTGCCAAAACGCCATATTCGCCGAATGCAAGAATTGACTGAAAATGAAAAAACGGATCTCGCTTTTGCTCTAAAACAGCTTACGACTCGCTACGATAATCTGTTTGAATGCCCTTTTCCTTACTCAATGGGGTGGCATTATGCGCCATTTTTTCAAAAT
The DNA here is from genome assembly GCF_001998825.1 of Rodentibacter mrazii. Lineage (GTDB taxonomy): Bacteria > Pseudomonadota > Gammaproteobacteria > Enterobacterales > Pasteurellaceae > Rodentibacter > Rodentibacter mrazii. The sequence goes on along the minus strand of NZ_MLHG01000076.1, from coordinate 3,146 downwards.
GGTGAAAATCTCGATCATTGGCAATTACACGCCACTTTTTATCCGCCATTATTACGCTCTGCAACAGTGCGTAAATTTATGGTCGGCTATGAAATGTTGGCAGAAACACAACGGGATTTAACACCGGAACAAGCGGCAGAACGTTTAATGAATGTCAGCGATATCCATTATAAATCAGCATAATTTCTGGTTCTACCTGTGGGGAATAAAGTACTATGCAAAAAATGCTTACAATCAGATTGATGACAATGATGTTACTGCAATATTTTGTACAGGGTTCTTGGAGTATGATGATTGGTGCAGTATTATCGGGTTACGGTATGAGAAATAGTATTGGCACAACCTACACACTACTTGGCTTAGCTACTATTATTTCCCCATTGTTTATCGGAATGATTGCAGATCGCTTTTTTGCCGCAGAAAAAGTACTTGGTACGTTACATTTACTGAATAGTCTAGTGCTTTATCAGGTCGCACTTGCAATTTCTCATCAATATCATACTGTTTTTTTCGTGCTGATTTTCACTGTAGGTTTACTCTATTATCCGACTCTTGCCCTTTCCAACAGCATTGCTTTTCGACATTTAGAAGATAGCCGCCTTTTTCCGTTTATTCGGGTTGTGGGGAATATCGGTTTTATTCTCTCAGGTTTAGCAATGGGTTATTACGAAATTTTTAATCACGTTGTCGTCTTTAAAGTTGCCACATTTGCGTCGATTATTTATGGGATTTATTGTTTTAGTCTGCCCAATACACCGCCAATCACAACCTCTCTCAACTGGCGAACCTTATTTTGTTTAGATGCCTTTCAGCTATTTAAAGATCGTTATTTCAGTCTTTTTATGATGATAACCCTTTTAGTGATGATCAGCAAAACAGCTTACAGCGCCTATATGCCTGTTTATCTTAAAGATTTCCATCTAAATGCAGCAAATATGATGCAAATTGGTGTGGTATCGGAAGTACTGATGATGCTTTTTCTTAGTTTAATGATTAAGCGGTGGGGATTTAAACCGATTATGTTAATTGGTATCATCGCTTGGGCAGTGCGCTCTTTACTGCTTGCGATGTCCGCAATATCCACAGAACCTTTACTCTATATTCTGACCAGTTTAGTTCTGCAAGGCATTTGCTGGACGTTTTTTTTCACCGTTGGCGATATGTATGTGAACAGCAAAGCACAAAATCATATACGCACACAAGCCCAAAGTTTACGCCATATTTTTTCAAATGGTCTGGGAATACTCATCTCGTCTTCTCTGATTGGATTGATTTACAACCACACGCTCACTCACGATAAATTGCCGGAAATTGCAACACAATGGGCAACGTTTTGGTGGTATCCAACCCTGATAGCCTCCGTAAGTGCGGTCATCTTTTTGCTATTTTTCAAAGAAAGATGTTAAATCCATTAGATGGTTAAAGAAGATCTATTTGTTGCTGTATAAATTCAGCGGTAGCGACTTCTGATCGATCCTTTAATAAATAATCTTTTACTGCTTTACCAATAATGGCTTCGATCTGGCGTAAGTGAATAGCCTGATCACCCAATACATTTTCTCTAATGCCGTAGAATTTCGTCTGTTTTGCTAAAGCTAACCAAGGTAGAGATTGCGTAATACTTTGATTATCCATTAAATCATTTCTTGCCGATACACCACCTAGCTGGCTATATTGCTCTTGAATAATATGTTGTAAAAACCAACTAATAAACCATTCGCAAGCGGTCTGATTTTGCGTTTGTTTTAAAATAGCCAAAGATCCTCCTCCTAATAATGGACGCTGATTCGGAACAGAAGTAAAGCCAACAGGGTAGAGCGAGTTATGATTGGAAATAGACGAAAAGTGATTCATATAAACAAGAAGTAATGGAATTTCTCCTTGTTCAAAGAGTTCAGCCTCATCTTTCCACCAGCTTTTTTCGAGTCGAATAGCATTTTCATATAAGGTTTTTAGTTGGCTTAAGCTCTCTTCTACGGCTTTCCGGTTAAATAAAATGTTTCCATTCTTAAAAATAGAAGGGAAAATAGCATAGTATCTAACAAAAAATTCGCTAGCGAGTGTGCCTTCATCATCAATAATTAATGCTGAACCTTTTTTAATTTCAGGATAGTCGACAACTCCCGATTGAAAAAAGTGTAATAAAAGATTAAATTGTTCAAAATTTGTTGGTAATGTTAATTCTTTATTATATTTTTCATAAAACAAGCGTTTAATTTTCGCATCTTCAAATATATCTTTGCGATAAAAAAGCATTTGAATACTTGGATCAAAAGGAACAGCATAGATTTTTTGTTGAAATTGACAAAATTTTTGAATAATACTGGCTGAGAAATGAGTTTCTAATGTCTCAATTGTTAAAAAATCTAATGGCAATAAATAAGATTGTGCAAAATAAGGCAAGCTCTCCATATCAATTCTTACCATATCATACTGATTTTTCCGAGTATTTTTTCCTAACTCATTAGGAATATCTGCAAACGTACAGGTATCAATATGTACTTGAATATTTGTTAATTTGGTAAAGTGTGGAATAAGTTTCTTTAATGCGTCAATAGAGGGAGTGTTAACGGCTAGAATTTTGATTGTATTATTTTTATTTTGATCTCTATTTTGTGGAAGAAAATCTAAAAAACTAAAATGAAAAGGTTCAATGGCTGTATTTTCCTTTCTAATATAGGCTAATATTTTTTTACTTATATAGCCGTAGTCTAGCCCATATAACCTAAAGCGAGTATCATTATTAAAATTATTTCGATAAAACGTATAAATTTTAGGGAAAGGTTTATTTGAAAAATAGTACGCATTATGAATTAACTTTGCCGTTTCAAACGAAGTGGTAAATAGCATTGAGTGGTTTTCTAATTGAGCGAGTTCAAAAGCAAGTAAATGACTGTTTTTATGTTGTTCGATAAACTCTAGTTTAATATTTTCCTGTATTGCTTTTGTCATCAAATAGACATAATCTTCTTGTGAAAAATCAGCAAATTCATCTTTAATAATAATTCCCTGTTTTATATCTTCTCTCACCCAGTGTTGAATGTAATGATCAATTACTGAAGTATAGTCGAACCGAATAATATTCTTACCACCATCAATATTCCGATAAATAAATAAACACTTTTCTAATAGATTTCCATATTCTT
>NZ_MLHG01000075.1 GCF_001998825.1 Rodentibacter mrazii | reverse complement strand
ATGGGACGGAAGTATAACAAAAATGAGTAGTAATTGTTAATGGGGTAATAGAAGAAAAACATTTATAACTAAGTGAAGGAAGCTCAGCGAAAAGATAATGGAATAAACATATAAATTTTCCTTTATTTTTCAAGTTATATGAATTTCGTTTTTTTCTTAAACAAAACACCTATAGTGTGGTAAAGAACTGAAGAAATATTATGAAGTTTGGGGCTGATTGGTTCGGCCCCATAAATTAAAGAGTCAGTGATGGGTTACGCAGGATTATCAATATCCTTAAATTCCACATCAAAGCCATATTCTTTTGATAGCCACTCGCCTAGTGCTTTAATTCCGTAACGTTCGGTAGCGTGATGACCGGCTGCAAAGAAATGGATACCTTGTTCACGGGCGGAGTGGATGGTTTGTTCCGATACCTCTCCGGTAATAAAGGCGTCACAACCTTGTGCCGCAGCTAGGTCGATATAACCCTGTCCTCCCCCGGTACAGATACCGATTTTGCGCATAAAGTGCGGTCCGTTTTCGGTACAAATTAACGGTTTACGTTGAAGAATCCGTTCAATACGGGCGGCAAATTCTGTTGCCGTTATTGGCTCATTCAGTTCTCCCCAAACGGGAATACTTGGCGTACTACTTTCTAGCGGACGTAAGTTTTCAATCCCTAAAAGTTTGGCGAGTTGAGCGTTATTCCCTAATTCCGGATGCACATCTAAAGGGAGATGGTATCCGTACAGGTTAATGTCATTGACTAATAAGGTTTTGATTCGTTTACCTTTCATGCCTCGAATACAAGGATTTTCGTTTTTCCAAAAATACCCGTGATGTACCAGCAAGGCATCGGCTTGTTGTTCAACCGCATAATCAATTAAGGCTTGGCTGGCGGTAACACCGGTGATGATTTTTTTTATGTCTGTTTTGCCTTCTACCTGTAAACCGTTCGGAGCATAATCGGAAATTTGGTTTGAATTGAGTGTTTGGTTGAGAAGCTGCTCGAGTTCAAGATTATTCATAAATAAAAGAGAAATGAGAAAAAGATGGGGTATAGTACGAAATTTAAAAAAAAATGGCTAGTACAAAAGTTTGTTGGAAACATTGTACTAGCCCTGTTTTACGCCTTACTTTTTTATTCAATACCCACTAGTTTATGAGTTTGTAAACTTAATTGCCATTTGGGTTTATTCGTGCGCTGATTGAGTTTGCCTAACTGAGTAATTGTTTCCAGTAGATTCATTTTCCCCTCTATTTCACAAGGGGAGAGATAGTAATGAGCAGCCTGAATTTTTTGTTCAATTAATTCACAGAAGGAGAGGATGTTTTCATCTGCGACAATACGTACTTCATTGGCAAAATCAATGCACTGTTTTTCGTATTTGTGCGTATAAAGTCGTTTGGGGCTGGTTGCGATGTAATCTATTTGCGGCGGAACGGGTTTTAAACCGTTAGTTTCTATCGCCAGAAAATAACCAAGTCTTTTAAACTGTTCAAGTAAGATTTCAAGTTTTGGCACGATGGTTGGTTCGCCACCGGTGATGATAATATTCTTCGCTGAAAACGACCGCACTTTTGCCAAAATTTGCGAGGCTGATTGACGTTCAAATTGATTATAAGATGTGTCGCACCAAGGGCAGGCAAGATTACATTTACCAAAACGAACAAAAATGCTAGGCATCCCTGTATTGAAGCCTTCCCCTTGCAGACTTTCAAATATTTCGACAATATTAAAGTGCGGTTCTGAATCTGAAACAGCTGGATTTTTCACCGCACATTACTCCGAATATTCACAAAAAGAAGTAGGCGTTTCCCATAAACGAATGGCAGAAACAGCTAATTTTTCATCATATTTTAAACGCTTGAAAATAAAACGGGCCATTTCTTCAGCGGTAGTGCGAAAAGGTACGGCAAAGGTTTTTGAATTTAATTCTTGCAATAATGCGGCAATTTTACTTTCCCGTTCACTGGTTTGATCGTAAATAAAGGCATGATCCATGGGGTCTAAAACAGCTTTTTTCACAATATTTTTTAAATCGGAAAAATCCATAACCATAGATTTTTTCGCACCGCAATGAACTAAATCTTTGCTGATTTCTACTTGTAATTTGTAAGTATGCCCGTGTAGGTTTTGGCATTTTCCATCGTGACCATCCAATAAATGCGCCATATCGAAGCTAAATTCTTTTGAAATTTTAAACATTGGCACCGCCTTTTTGTGCTAAATATTCTGCCAAACCGTTTTCGCGTAATTCGCAACTCGGACATTTTCCGCAGCCGCCTTCTACGCCCTCATAGCAAGTGTGCGTGTGGTCGCGCACATAATCCAGCGCACCTAGCTCATCGGCAAGCTGCCAGGTTTGTGCTTTGGTGAGATACATTAAAGGTGTTTTAATGTTGAATTGATAATCCATGGCAAGATTGAGCGTAACATTCATAGACTTGACGAAAACATCACGGCAATCCGGATAACCGCTAAAGTCTGTTTCACATACCCCCGTGATGATGTCTTGAATCCCTTGCCCCTTCGCATAAATTGCGGCATAAAGTAAAAATAAGGCATTTCGACCATCTACAAAGGTGTTTGGAAGTTCGTTGTTTTTTTGTTCGATTTTAGTTTGTTGATCGATTAAAGCGTTATGGGTAATGGCTTTTATAACGGATGTATCAACCAAGGTTTGCTTTATGCCAAGATCTTGGGTAATCCACTGTGCTTTTTCTAGCTCAATGGCGTGTCGCTGGCCATATTGAAAAGTGATAGTTTCGACATTTTCTTTGCCGTAATCGGCTATGGCTTGAAATAGACAGGTGGTGGAATCTTGCCCACCGGAAAAAATTACGACCGCTTTACGGTTACGGTTTGGGTTTGAAATATTCATTTTAGTACCTAGTTTTGTTTAGGGCGCAGTTATATTTTAATGCGCCCATGTAGGAGGTTTGCGAACTACATAAGGCGTGCATTGTAGAGGGGATGGCGTATTTTATCAAGTTATTACCATGCTTTTTGGCAAATATCAGCTATTTGAAATGAATGATAAGATGATTTTAGATAGATCGAATTTTTACGGAAGTGGTGGGCATGCCGAGATTATGTTAGAATCCGAAGCAATTTAATCACAGTAAACAAAGGTAGATGTCATGAAGAAATTATTATTCGTTGTTGTGGGAGCATTGCTTCTTTCTGCTTGTGCCAATAAGGACGTGTATTTTAACGGTTCGGAAGGATCTCATTCCGGGATGAAATTTGATAAAAACACCCGTAATTGGGGAGTAAATCGTTAAGGTAAACGGTTAAAGTGCGGTTAATTTTAACCGCACTTTTTATTGCTTAGAATTATTGTTCGGAATCGCTATCTTGTGATAGTTCTTCTTCATCTACATCACACACGCGCTCAAGACTAACAACATTTTCGTTTTCTGCAGTACGGATTAAACGCACACCTTGTGTGTTACGACCCACAATACTGACCTCACTTACACGGGTGCGAACAAGCGTACCGGCATCAGTGATTAGCATAATTTGATCGGTTTCTTCCACTTGGGTTGCGGCGACCACTTTCCCGTTGCGCTCGCTCACCTTAATAGAAATGACACCTTTAGTATTGCGTGATTTTGTCGGATATTCGCTTAATTGTGTGCGTTTACCGTAACCGTTTTGGGTTGCGGTCAAGATTGCACCTTCGCCTTTTGGAATAACCAAGGAAACCACTTTGTCGATATTGAGATCTAAGGAATCTTCTGCATTTTCATCAGAAACTTCTTCAATTTCGACCGCACTTTCATCTTCTGAAATATCGTTTGTTAAGGCGAGTTTAATACCTCGAACTCCGGTTGCTAAACGCCCCATTGCACGTACCGCACTTTCAGAGAAACGCACTACACGACCTTGAGAAGAGAACAACATAATTTCATTGTTGCCATCTGTAATATCGACGCCGATAAGTTCATCTTCATCACGTAAATTCAAGGCGATGATACCGCTTGAACGTGGGCGGCTAAATTCAGTGAGGGCGATTTTCTTCACCACGCCGCCTGCCGTTGCCATTACCACAAATTTATCTTCTTCATAGGCGGAAACCGGTAGGATGGCGGTGATACGTTCATTTTCTTGTAATGGCAGAATATTCACAATTGGACGACCGCGGGCCCCACGGCTGGCTTGTGGAAGTTGATACACTTTTAGCCAATATAAACGCCCGCGACTTGAGAAACAGAGGATCGTATCATGGGTATTGGCAACCAGTAGTTTTTCAATGAAATCTTCTTCTTTCATCTTCGTGGCAGATTTTCCTTTCCCGCCACGGCGTTGCGCTTCATAATCGGTCAGCGGTTGATATTTCACGTAACCTTCATGGGAAAGTGTCACCACCACATCTTCTTGAGCGATAAGATCTTCTAAATCAATATCGCCCGAAGCCGTGGTGATTTCCGTTAAGCGTTCGTCACCAAATTGTGATTTCACTTCTTCTAATTCTTCACGGATCACTTCCATTAAGCGTTCGGCACTGCCCAAAATATGAAGAAGGTCGGCAATTTTTACCAATAATTCTTGGTATTCTTTCACTACTTCTTCAAAAGCGATGCCGGTTAAACGGTGTAAGCGAAGTTCTAAAATCGCATTGACCTGTGCCGGTGATAAATAATATTGTTCGCCTTGAATGCCTAGGTTTTCCTCAAGATCGTCCGGACGGGCTGTGATATCAAGCAAATTGATAATATCGCCATGCAATGCCCAAGAACGTGAACTAATAGCGTTAGCGGCTTCCTCTCGGTTTTTGGAATTGCGGATAATGGCGATCATTTCATCAATATTAGAACGCGCTACTGCTAAGCCTTCTAAAATATGGGTACGCTCACGGGCTTTACGAAGTTCAAAAATCGAACGACGAGTGACCACTTCACGGCGGTGTAACACAAAGGCTTCAATGATTTCTTTCAGATTGAATAAACGTGGCTGACCGTGATCCAAGGCAACCATATTGATACCAAAGGTGACCTGCATTTGGGTGAAAGAATAAAGGTGGTTTAATACCACTTCACCTACGGCATCGCGTTTGATATCGATCTCAATGCGAATCCCTTCTTTGTTGGAAAGATCGGTAATATTGCTGATACCTTCAATTTTTTTCTCGCGAATAAGCTCGGCAATTTTTTCCACCAATTTTGCCTTGTTTACTTGGTAAGGCAATTCAGACACGATAATTTGTTCGCGACCTTTATCATTGGTTTCAACAGTCGCCCGCGCGCGAACATAGACCTTACCACGACCGGTACGATAGGCTTCTTCAATACCCTTACGCCCATTGATTAAGGCGGCGGTAGGGAAGTCCGGCCCCGGAATATATTGCATTAATTCATCAATAGTGATGTCATTGTTACCAATATAAGCCAAACAACCGTTTAATACTTCATTTAGGTTGTGAGGCGGAATATTGGTTGCCATCCCTACGGCAATACCGGACGAACCGTTTGCAAGCAGTGCCGGAATACGGGTAGGCAACACATCAGGGATCATTAATTCGCCATCATAGTTTGGTGAAAAATTGACGGTTTCTTTATCCAAATCCGTGAGCAATGCCTGCGTAATTTTTTGCATACGTACTTCGGTATAACGCATTGCCGCAGGCGCATCGCCATCAATCGAACCAAAGTTACCTTGCCCGTCCACCAACATATAACGCAGTGAGAATGGTTGTGCCATACGGACGATAGTGTCATACACGGCAGAATCACCATGAGGGTGATATTTACCGATAACGTCCCCGACGACACGAGCCGATTTGACATATTTTTTATTTGCCGTATTGCCCTCGCGATCCATTGAAAACAATACGCGACGATGTACGGGTTTTAAACCGTCACGTACATCAGGTAAAGCTCGTCCGACAATCACAGACATGGCATAGTCAAGATAGGAGGATTTGAGTTCTTCTTCAATATTGACAGGGGTAATTGAGGATTGAATTGAATCCGTCATGGGTATTCCTTTTTCGATCAAAAAATTGTGGGAATTATAGCATAAGAGAGGACTTTTCCCTAGTTTTTCCCATGAAAAACGGTGCTTTATCTGTGATAAAACACCGTTTTGGTAAAATTGCCGTCAAACAGACCGCACTTTTAAACTTATTGCACTAATAAATAAAAATTATTTTCTCCACGTAAGATATTTAATGCCACAGCAGACGGTTTTCCCTCTAAAATTTTACGTAAATCTTGAGTTGATTCTACCGCTTGGCGGTTTACGCCAATGATAATATCACCGGTTTTCAAACCGCGTTGAGCCGCAAGGGAATTCGGTTGAACTTTAGTGATTTCAATCCCTTTTATTCCTTTCGCATTGTAGTTATTTAATTCTGCTCCGTCTAAGGCACGCAATTCAATATTGCTTGCACTCAATCCTTTGCCGTTATCCGCTTGCAGTTTCACTTTAACATCTTGTGATTTACCGTCTCGCAAATAGGTTAGCTCAATTTCTTTGCCGGCACCGGAAGTGGCGATTTTAGCCCGCATTTCCGCAAAACTTGAGATTTTTTGACCGTTCATTGCGGTGATCACATCACCGGCTTTAATGCCGGCTTTTTCCGCAGCGGAATTAGGTAATACTTCACTCACAAATGCACCTTGTTGCGCATTCACGTTAAATGCTTTGGCTAAATCGGCATTTAATTCACCGCCTTTAATACCGAGTAAACCGCGACGTACTTCACCAAATTCTAAAATTTGTTGAACGATATTGTTTGCTTGGTTACTTGGAATTGCAAATGCAATGCCGGCATTACCGCCGCTTGGTGAAATAATCGCCGTGTTGATACCGATTAATTCGCCGTTTAAGTTCACCAACGCACCGCCTGAGTTACCACGGTTTACTGCCGCATCAGTTTGAATGTAATTTTCATACGCACCGCTGTCGGAACCTGTTGAACGGCCTAATGCGGATATAATACCGGAAGTCACGGTTTGCCCTAAGCCGAATGGGTTACCGATAGCAACAGTGAAATCACCTACACGTAATTTATCGGAGTCGGCAAATTTAAGTGCGGTCAAATTTGACGGTTTTTCAATTTGAATTAACGCAATATCCGACTGTTCGTCTTTTCCGACTAATTTTGCTTTAAATTCACGTCCGTCTTGTAAAGTAACGTTGATTTTATCTGCATCGTTAATCACATGGTTATTGGTTAGCACATAACCTTTATCCGCATTAATCACGACACCGGAGCCCAGACCACGAAAGTTACGCCCGCTACCGCGATTGCCAAATTGTTCGGCGAATTGATCGCCAAAGAAAAATTTAAATTCTTCAGGAATATCATCAGGTAGGAAAGAACGGCCGCTATTTTTTGCTTTACCTTCCACTGAAATTGTGACTACTGAGGGTTGTACTTTTTCAAGCATGGGAGCAAGGCTATTTTGCTGGTTTACCACAAAACTCGGCAGGTTCGCCTGCACACTCACAGACGTACCTAAAACGCTTAAACCTAATGCAATACCGGTTAATATAAAATGTCTTTTTTTCATAGAATCTCCAAGTAAAACGATCTTTCTTGTGAAAGAGAAAAGTTCATACCTAAATGGTGTTTCATCAGACAAAGGAATAAATGAAATGTTCAAGAAAAACAAGGTATTTGAGAAAAAAATTAAAAAAAGTGCGGTCAGAATTGAAATTGTTTTTTCTGACCGCATTTAGAGTTGTTTAATGATTTTCTTTTTCTGTTTTAAGTAACCCTGACGAGCCTTCAGAATAATCCAGCGGCGGTTCATTTTGCGGTTTATCTACGGCGGTGATTAATTGTTGTGTGAATAAACCTTTTGGATTTTCCCCTAATAAAGCGTCGGAAGAGTTAGCATAATGACGATAGAGTTTTTGATAATCGCCGATGAGGGTTTTAAATAATTCCGCACTTTCTGCGAAATGTTTTTCGAGTTGTTGATTTTGGCTTTCAAGTCGGGCTTTCACCGCTTTTAGCTCTGTTTCCGTTTGAACTTGCTGTTTTACCGATCCTTTGGTTAAACGTAAAATTAAATAGCCGAGGATAACCCCCACCGCTAAACCGATACCGGCAGTTTGCCACATTTCAGTTGTCCACGCTTGCATAGTTTACTCCTTATATTTGTTGTTTATTAAAGTATTTGAATGGTAAAAAGCATTGTAAGAAAAATGAAAAAAAATTTCTTTGCTACGGATCACAAATTTAATATTTAAACCGCAGCGGTAATCACAATTTCCACTTTCCATTCCGGCATGGCTAATTTGGCTTCAACGGTCGCACGGCTTGGCGGGTTTGAACGATCAACCCATTCATCCCAAGCTTGATTTAATTGTTCATAATCTTTCATATCGGCAAGAAAAATTTGTGCATTGAGAATATTGCCTTTGTGCGATCCTATTTCGGCAAGCAATTTATCAATGAGAGAAAGTACTTCTTTCGTTTGTTCGTAAGCGTTTTTTTCAAGGGTTTCTTCCGGCACTTGTCCGGCAAAATAGGCAATGCCGTTATAAATAGAAACTTCGCAAAAACGTTCGCTGGGATGAGTTCGTTTAATCGTCATAATATTTTCCTTTAAAACTAAACCGATTGTATTCTAAAGGGTGGCTAAGGCTTTGTAAATTCGAGTTTAGCGGAGTAGAATATTCGAGAATTATTCTCACTTATGTCTAATATGAAACTCTTAATTTCTAATCAACATGGTGCCGTTGTCATGGCATTATTACCTTTCTTTTATGGAATGTTGCTTAGCCGTCCTGTGTGGGCGCATGCCTTTTTATTAATTGCATGGTTCTCGCTTTATTTGATGTCTTACCCTTTTTTAAATTTGTTTAAAGGCAAAAATATCGAACAATATCGAAAATGGACTCTCATTTATGGGGTCGCCACGCTTGTTTTTGCTTTCCCCGCATTGCTTTATAACGGACAGGTTCTTTATTTTATTGTGCCAATGTTGCCCTTTGTTTTCGTGAATATTTATTATATTAAACAAAAAGATGAACGTAATTTATTGAATGATCTTGCCGGTATTGCTATTTTTGCTCTTGTCGGAATGGGCGCATATTATTTTTCCGACCGCACTTTTGATATGAAAATTTGGTGGGTTGCCATTTATCCTTCATTGTTTTTTATCGGCACGACAATTTATGTGAAATCAATGATGCGTGAACGGAAAAATCGAAAATATTTACGGGCATCCATTCTTTTTCACTCTTTCCTTGTAGCATATTTTGTCGTAACGGGACAATTTTATCTCGCATTGGCATTTTTTATTGGCTGGCTTCGTGCAATTTATTTACCGCATAAGAAACTTTCTGTTAAACAAATCGGTCTAACGGAGTTCTTAATAACAGCTATTTTCTTTATATTTCTTTTACTCGGCACATTAACAGGATAATTTAATGAAAAAATCACTCGTTATTTTTACCGCACTTTGGGGACTTTCAAGCGCTTTTTCGAGCTATGCTGAAGAAGAGAAAATGAAAGACAAATTAACGGATCAACAACGTATGAATATTGCACAGGATTTTGCCAATAAACAGGATTGGCGATCTGTATTTGAAATTATGCAACCTCTCGCTTTGGAAGGAAACGTCCAAGCACAGGGTAATTTGGGGATGCTTTATAACCTTGGTCGCGGCGTGGAGAAAAATAAAGAAAAGGCTTATTGGTGGTTTAGTGAAGCGGCAGAGATGGGAAGTATTCGAGCCATTAATAATTTGGCGATGATGTATTACAGCGGCGATTATGTGAAAAAAGATATTCCACAAGCCATAAAATTATTTGAAACCACAGCAAAAGCAAAAGATTTGGATGCCATGATGATGTTGGCTGAAATTTATCTGAAACAAAAAGATGAAACAAAATCTTTTGAATGGGTTAAAAAAGCCGCCGATTTAGAGAATCCGGATGCCAGATTGCGTTTGGGGATTTACTACGAAAAAGGTATTGGTACCTCAATGAATAAACCTCTTGCGGCATTAATTTATCGTGAGATTTTGGTTTCAAACGGCATGCCGAATGAAATTAAACAAGTAGCTGAGCAAAGATTAAGGAATCTTTACTGAGCATAATATCCCTTAACAATAAGAATATTTTTTATGAAAAACACACGTTCCCCCCTATTTCCAATCGTTATTTTTGTATTTATCAACCTTATTATTTTTTCTTTATCCCGCTTGGGCTTATCTTTATGGCAAATGGAACGTGTTTCCTCCGTAAATGGTTGGGAGACGTTATTCCTACAAGGATTACGTATTGATGTAGTGGCATTATGCTACTTATTCGGTGTACCGGCATTATTTACGGTATTCTTCCACAGCAGCAATTTATGGAAAAAGCCCCTACGGATTTGGCTAACATTCGGTAGTGTCTTCATTATTTTTATGGAAATTGCTACGCCTGCATTTATTGAAACTTATGATTATCGACCAAACCGCCTGTTTATTGAGTACTTAATTTATCCTAAAGAAGTCTTTTCGATGCTGATGGAAGGGCATTTAAGTGCGGTCATCTTTAGCCTCGTTTTTACTGCCTTAGCTACACTGATTTATTGGAAAATATCCGGTTGGGCGGTGAAAAATTTACGCACAATGAGTTGGAAAGTTCGCCCAATTATAGCATTGGTGGTAATTGGGGTGAGTTTTATCGGCGCGCGTTCAAGTCTCCAACACCGTGGGATTAATCCTGCTATGGTGGCATTTTCTTCCGATGGATTAGTGAATTCTTTAGTATTGAATTCAGGTTATTCGGTAATTTATGCAGCACAGCAATTCAAGGATGAAGAAAAATCCTCTGAAATATACGGCAAAATGGATACGGATGAAATGTTACGCATCGTAAAATTAAATCGTAACAGATCTATGGATGACTATGTTTCTGAAAAATTCCCAACATTAACTAAAAATACTGCGACTTATCAAGGTAAGCCTAAAAATATTGTCATCATATTACAAGAAAGTCTTGGGGCGCAGTTTATCGGTACGTTGGGCGGTAAACCCCTTTCACCAAATATTGATAGATTAGCCAAAGAAGGGTGGTTATTTGAAAATATCTATGCTACGGGAACCCGCTCCGTGCGAGGCATTGAAGCGATAACCACCGGTTTTACGCCAACGCCAGCTCGTGCAGTGGTCAAACTCAATAACGCACAAAATAATTTTTTCACCATTGCCGATTTTTTAGGTAAACAAGGTTATGAAACTTCGTTTATTTATGGCGGTGAAAAGCACTTTGATAATATGGCAAGTTTTTTCTATGGCAATGGATTTAAAACGATTATTGATCAGCAAGACTATAAAAATCCGAAATTCACCGCCACGTGGGGAGTAAGTGATGAAGATTTATTCGATAAAGCGGATGAAACTTTTACAAAGCTGCAAAATGAGGGAAAGCCTTTTTTCAGTCTCGTATTCAGCTCCAGTAATCACGATCCTTTTGAGTTTCCGGACGGCAAAATTGAACTCTACGAACAACCTAAAGCCACGCGAAATAATACGGCAAAATATGCAGATTATGCCGTTGGGCATTTTTTCAATTTAGCGAAAAAATCCAATTATTGGAAAGATACGATTTTCTTAGTGATTGCTGATCATGATTCAAGAGCTGCCGGTGCCTCACTAATACCAATTAAAAATTTCCGGATTCCGGCATTAATTTTAGGTGAAGGGATTAAAGCACGTCGTGATAAGCGTTTAGTTAGCCAAATTGACATGCCTACAACATTATTGTCTTTAGCAGGCGTGAGTGGTAATTATCCTATGATTGGCTATGATTTAACGCAAAATGTCAATCCTGATCGTGCCATTCTGCAATTTGATCAAACGCAGGCGTTAATGAAAGGAAACCGTGATGTGGTTATCCAAATGCCAAACAAAACCGCACAAGGTTATTATTATGATAAAGCCACAGAAACATTGACCGTAAAAAATGTATCGGAAGAAATGAAAAAAGAAGCACTGGCGTATGCTTTGTTGGGAAGTTATTTATACAAAAATCGCTTGTATCAAACAGGAGATGAAAATAAGTAAAGTGATGGGTAAAAATAGTGGGCATGAAAGCTCACCATCACAACATTATAAATCAAAAGTTTGAATTAAATTTACATGTAAGCGAACCTCAACATTACCGCGAACCGCATTAGAGTAAGGGCAAACCTCATGGGCTCGTTGGATTAACGTACGTGCTTCTTCCTCATTTAAGTCTGCAACGGTAATGGTAATGTCTAAATCTAAGCTAAATACGCCATCTACCTTCTGACCAATTCCCACGGCAACGTTGGTCGAAGATTTAGTTGGTTTTAAACCTAACGTTGGCGCAACGTGATTCATTGCACTATCAAAGCACGCCGCATAGCCCATTGCAAAAAGTTGTTCTGGATTCGTGCCTTGCTTACCGCTTTCGTTTTGAAATCCAACTAAATCAAACCCGATTGAATGGTCATCAACTTGAGTATGTCCATCACGTCCACCCGTTGCAGTTGCTGAAGTTTTGTAAAAGATTTTCATCGTTTTTCCTCTTTGTTAAGTTACTTAAGATAGGGTTATTTTATTGAGTTTAAATTTGAAGTGATATAATATTCCTGCAAAATACTTGCCTATTTCTACAAATTATTATGTTTTCTCCCTCCTTTATTCAACGTATTTTAAATGTTATTCCTCATAACGAAACCTATATTTCTCAGATTAAAGGATTGATAATTCGTCATTCCGATCGACCTTTTTCTTATGAGGGGATTATCCAAGAACCCAGTATTTGCATTGTATTAACAGGTGAAAGAGAGGTTCAACTTGGCGATCAATGTTACCAATTTAATAGCCAACACTATATGTTTTGCCCCGTAAATGTACCCATGTGTGGTGAAATTAAACAAGCAACGGTAAATGACCCGTTTTTAGTGATGTCGCTGAAAATAGATATTCCAATGGTTCAAAAAATTCTTTGGGGGCAAACCACACTTCCTATCTCAAAAAATGAAAGCAAGGACGGCTTTGGAAAATGGAAACTTGATCAAAATTTAGGGCAGGCTTTTGAACGGCTTTTGCTCTTGCATGAAAATCCAAAAGATATTGATTTTCTTGCACCTTTAGTTCAACAAGAAATTTACTATCGTCTGTTAACGGGTGAACAAGGTCAAAAGCTCAAACAAATGGCAAGTATTGATTCAAATACACATAAAATTGCGAGGGCAACGGAATATTTACGCCAACATTTGCAAGAAATCGTTATGATTGAGACGCTTGCAGCATTATGTGGCATGTCGATTTCCAGCTTCCACAGCCATTTCAAAAAAATAACAACAATGTCGCCACTTCAATATCAAAAATCTTTGCGTTTAATGGAGGCCAAGCGATTGATTGTGCAGGAAAATCGCCTAGCCAGTGAAGCGGCATTTCAAGTGGGATACGAAAGTGCGAGCCAGTTTAGTCGAGAGTATAAACGGAAGTTTGGTTGTTGCCCAAAAGATGAGGTGAAGCTCAGAGGTAAAATTATTGAAACTCGCACATTATAAACTTTTAAACGCTACCTTATTTTTTTAAATCGGTGTTATGAAACCGTTTAACCGAATTTTTAACCGCACTTTTTCCGGATTATTCTTTGTTATCTTTCGCTAAACCTACGCCAACATAACCACGTTCACGCATTATTACTTCTTTTGATTTACGTATCATGCTTTCGATAGTCGTACCTTGCACGAGAATAGAGAAAGTTACGACGGCATAGGTCATTCCTAAAATAAGATCACGCACGTCCATATTTAAGCCTTCAATATAAGATTGCCCCATCGGAATAGAAAGTGCCATTGCGAGAGCCAATCCTCCGCGTAATGCCCCCCAAGTAAGCACTTGTAGGGTATAAGGATTGTACTTGCGATAGCGTTTCATCACTTGGAAGGGAAGCCACACACTGATGTAACGACAAATCAAGCAAACGGGAATTGCAAGGGCAATCAGAATTAAACCTTGCCATGAAACATGAATCAGTAGAATGGCTAAGCCGATTAAAATAAATAAAAGTGAATTTAGGAAGTGATCGATCATTTCCCAGAAATGATTGAAATAATGCCGGCTTTGTTTTGAAAATCCGGTGTAGCGTGTCCAGTTACCGATTAAAATTCCGGCTACAACCATGGCTAGAGCACCGGAAACATTGAGTAAATTCGCTAACATAAAACCGGCTGTGGGGATTGTCAGGGTTAATAAAATCTCTAACGAGCCGTCATCGGTTGCAGAAATCAAATAATGCGCAAGTAAACCGAGAACAAAACCAAAAGCAATACCACCTAGTGCCTCTTTGAAAAAGAGGTGTAATACACCGCCGGCAGTCGGTTCTTGCCCTCCGAAGGCAACAGCAAAAACAGTAGTAAAAATCACTAATCCGATCCCGTCATTAAATAAAGATTCACCTTCAACCTGCATGGCTAAACGTTTTGGTGCTTTTAAGTTTTTAATAATGGCGAGTACGGCGATGGGGTCGTCAGGGGAGATTAATGCACCGAATAAAATGCAGTAGATTAAATCGATATGCCAGCCGAATAATTGACTGATACCATAAAGCATAAAACCGATAAAGAAAGTAGAGGCAAAGGTAGAAAAGAGCGCGAAGGTGGTGATTTCCCATTTTTGATTTTTTAATACCGGCAGTTTAATGCCTAATGCACCGGCAAAAAGCAAGAAACCGAGAATACCGTTTAGTAAGAAATCTTTAAAATTAATTCGTTCAACGACTTTTATTGCAATCTCATCTAAATTAAACCAATTTAAATATCCTAATAAAACTAATATTAACGATCCCATCATAGAAGTGGCGGTGATCGCAATAGTGTATTGAATATTGTCGTTGATCTTTCGTGTAATAAAACTAATTAAAATGGCGATAGCGGCAAGAAAACAGAGGTAGGTATATGTATTCATGGTTTAGTTCCAAACTAGGATATAGTAGGTATGATTAAATTAAGTGTTTGTCTAGTATAAGCAAACTGCTATCATTTATAA
>NZ_MLHG01000074.1 GCF_001998825.1 Rodentibacter mrazii | reverse complement strand
ATATTTAATTTCGTAATATTTAGGGCAGAAAATTATTTCTGCCCTAAATGTTTTTAAAACGGTGAATCACCTGATTTGCCGATCCCCGCCAAACTAGGCTTGGATCGGCTTTTTCTTGTTCAAATTTTCCGTCAATGAGGACATCAATATAGGGTAGCATGGCACGCTGATTTTTATCCAACTCATCTAATTTGTAACCTGTCCATACCCAAATATCTTTGTCGGGACATTCACGTTTTACCCGTTGTACGAAAGGCAAAAGCGTTTCTACGTTGCGAGGATGTAATGGGTCGCCACCGGACAAAGTTAAACCTTGACGTTTGATACGGGTATCTTTTAAATCATTGATAATCTGCTGTTCCATTGCTTCGTCAAATAGTATGCCGGCACTGAACGACCAGCTTTTTTGGTTGTAGCAACCCTTGCATCCATGGGTACAACCGCTGACAAAAAGTGTGCAGCGTGTGCCTTCACCGTTAATGACATCCGTTGGGTAGTATTGAAGATAGTTCATTTCATTAAATTCCTGAAAGTGCGGTCTAAATTCTCGTCAAATTCACCGTATTCTTGCAATTTGGGGGAATTAACCTTTGCAATTACTCATCAATTTTTGCATAATAGCGCGCAATCGCATTGCGATATCAATGGAAACCTTCTCGGTCTCTCGCAACGGTGTCCGGTTTACCTGGTCAGGTTCGGAAGAAAGCAGCCAAAGTCGGAAGTGCTGTGTGCCGAGAAGAAGCTGGGAAGGTTTCCGCCCAACTTCTTTTTTTCTCATATCCGTTCTACTAACCGCTTGAAAAATCCGTTTTCTTTTTGGATTAGACTTTCATAATCGCCTTTTTCAATAAGTTTCCCTTCATCTATTAGGCAAATTGTGTCGAATTGTTCAATTGCCGTTAAACGGTGGGTAACCATAATCAGAGTTTTGTTCTTTGCATGCTGTAAAATTAAATGTAAAATTTGGCGTTCCGTATCGCGATCAAGTCCCTCTGTGGGTTCGTCTAACAATAAAATCGGCGCATTATTTAATAAAATACGAGCGATTCCCAAGCGGCGCTGTTCGCCACCGGAGAGAGGGCGACCGCCATCACCAAGCCATATATTTAAACCCTGTGCTTGATCTAATAATTTGCCCAATCCCACTTGATTGAGTATCTCGATCATCTTTTCATCGGAAATTTTTTCGTGGGCGGCAAACTGTAAATTTTGACGCAGACTATCGCTAAACACGTGTACCCGCTGAGTTAAAAAGCAAAATTGCTCACGTAGCGTTTGTTCGGAATAAAGGGGAATAGGTTTACCGGCAAGTAAAAGCTCCCCCTGATTGGCATCATAGTTGCGTACTAATAATTGAAGTAATGTTGATTTACCGCTGCCCGTTTTACCCAGGATTGCAATTTTTTGCCCTTGTTCCAAATCAAGCGTGAGATTATCCAGGGCAAGATTTTCTCTCTCCGGATAGGTGAAACTCAAATTCTTAGCCGAAATTAACTGTACTTGAGGTTCAAATTCGGCGTTGCCCTGAAATTCAACTAAGGGTTGTTGCTCAATAATATCGGTTACCCGTTCTGCTGCGGCGATGACTTGACCGATATGCAAAAATGCCGTACCCAATGGCATAATAATTTCAAAAGCAGCCAAAGCCGCAAAGGTGAAAAGGGCAATAAAGGCAGCGCGATATTCACCTGTACCAAAATCCGCTTGGCTACTAAACCACAACATTGCGCAAATGAGCAGACCATTTAGGAAGAGGACAAGTGCGGTGGAAAATCCGCTTAATTTGGCTTCTTGTGCTTGATCCGCTTGCCATATTTTTTCTGTTGTCGCCATTTTTTCTTTTAATTTATCTTCTGCGTTAAACAAGAGTAGCTCCGCTTGTGCTTGGATAAATTCTAAAAATTGCGTACGGTAAGTGGCACGGGCTTGTACTAAACGTGCACCGAATTTTTGTCCCAAACGATAAAAAAGGGTTGGAATGGTGATTAATAAAATCAATAAAAATGCCCCTAAACCAAGCGCAAGTGGGGCATGGATAAAACTTAATCCAATGCTCATCGCTACAATTACAAATAGCGCCGTAAAAAATGGGGCAAGTAAGCGTAAATATAGGCTATCCAGTGTATCCACATCGGAGACCAAACGATTTAATAAATCGCTGTTGCGATAGCGATTTAACACTGCCGGGCTTAAAGGGATAATTTTCTTGAATACTTGAACACGCAATTTTGACAAAATGCGGAAAGTGGCATCATGGGTGACAATTTTTTCAAAATAACGCATCACCGTGCGCCCAATCGCCAATCCTCGTACGCTGGCAGAGGGATAAAAAAAGTTAAATAGTGTACCAAGTCCGGCAATGGCGGTCGCAGCTAAGAACCACCCTGATAGAGTGAGTAATCCCATACTGGATCCCAAACCCAAAATCATCAGCACTAAGCCTAAAATCAATGGCAATTTGGCAAAACCAAATAAACGTATAAAAGGCAGTAATGCACGCATTATTGAATATCCTGTTGTCGTTGAGTGAGAAGTTCCGCAAAGAAGCCTTCTTCCCGTTGTAATTGGGCAAATTCGCCACATTGTATAATTTCACCTTGACGCATTACAAAAATATGATCGCATTGTTTTAGATCTTCAATGCGATGCGTGATCATCAATGTGGTTTGATAACAACTCATTTCATTTAGTGCTTGAAGAACAAGATTTTCCGATTGGGCATCAAGGCTTGCGGTGGGTTCATCAAGCAGTAGCAAATTCCCTTTACGTAACAACGCACGGGCAATGGCAAGACGTTGCGCCTGTCCTACGGAAATACCCATACCGCCGTCTTTGATTTCGTAGTTTAAGCCAAGTTTATCGGTAAATTCTTTCGCTTGAGATCGCGTTAAAGCGCGGTCAATTTCTTCATCATTTGCTTGAATATTGCCAAGTAACAAATTTTCTTTGATCGTTCCTTGCAGGAGTAACGGATTTTGCCCCACCCATGCGATATGCTTTCGCCACTCAGCCAAATTACTTTCGCTCAATTCTTGACCGTTAATTTTGAGCGATCCTTGATAGGGTAGAAAACCTAAAATCGCATTGATGAGGGAGGTTTTTCCTGCGCCGCTTTGCCCGACTAACGCTACATTGTGATTGCTCGGAATATGAAAATTGAGCGGTTGGGTAAGTGGCACGCCTTGGGGAGAAAGGACGACTAAATTTTCAGCCCGAATTTCAACCGCACTTTCAAGGGAAATTGTACGCTCATTTTGTTGAGTGGTGAGGTAATCGGTTTCCAAGAAATCGACAATCGCATCAGCCGCCCCGATACCGGCGGCACGATCGTGATAATAAGCACCTAGATCGCGTAGCGGTTGATAAAATTCCGGTGCAAGAATTAAACAAAAGAAACCAATAAAAAGGGTAAGCGGAGTGCTGTAAGTGCCAAATTCTATTTGTCCTAAATAACTGAAACCAAAATAGACTGCCATTAATGCAATAGAAATAGAGGTAAAAAACTCCAACACGGCTGAGGATAAAAAGGCGAGTTTTAGCACGTCCATTGTGGTTTCACGGAAATGTTCCGTTGTTTTTTCAATGTGTTGGGTTTGTTCAAAAGAGCGGTTAAAAAGCCGTAAAGTTTCAAGCCCACGCAAGCGATCCAAAAATTGTGCGCTTAACCGGGCGAGGGTATCCATATTCTTTTGGCTACTGTCTGCCGCAGCAATTCCCACAAGAATCATAAAGAGCGGTATTAAGGGAGCCGTAACCATTAGAATTAACGCTGCTGCCCAATTAAGCGGAAAGACTGCGATCAAAATGACTATCGGGACAATGACGGAAAGGCTTTGTTGAGGTAAGAAACGGGCATAAAAATTATGTAAATTTTCTACCTGTTCCAACATAATACTTGCCCAGCTTCCGGCCGGTTTTTGATTGATGATTGCCGGTCCGACAAGGTGAATTTTATCTAGAATTTTTTGGCGAATATGATTGCGTAATTGGCGGCCGGCTTCAAAACCGATTTTTTCCCTTGCCCATAAAATCACGGCACGTAAGGTAAAGCAAATAATCAGTCCAAGAAAATAAGGAATTAATTCGTTACGTGACACGTTTTGCATAATGAGCTTATCAAGTAGCATGGCAAGAAAATAAGTTTGCGCCACCAAAATGAGTGCAGAAAGCGTTGCAAGGGCAATATTAGTGCGCATTAATTTCTGAATTGGTGCTTGTTGTGCGCGAAGCCATTTTTGCAAGTGTTTTTGGCGAAGTTTGTCCATAGATTTTGTTGATTATAAGAGAGGAACAAGGTGCATGGATTTTGAAAAATCCACGCATGAGCGCGATAATAGGTGCATGAAACTTTGTTTCACACACCCAGCTGTCTTAATTACTCTTGCGCATCCAGATAACGTTCGGCATCCAGTGCCGCCATACAGCCTGTACCGGCAGAGGTAATGGCTTGACGATAATTGTGATCCATGACATCGCCTGCTGCAAAGACCCCTTCCACGGAAGTGGCGGTCGCGTTGCCTTCAAGACCGGATTTTACTACGATGTAGCCGTTATTGAGTTCGAGCTGTCCTTGGAAAATCTCGGTATTTGGTGAATGACCGATTGCCACAAATAAGCCGTCAAGGTTCAATTCTTCTTTCTCGCCGGTTTTGGTATTTTGCAGGCGTAAACCTGTCACCCCCATATTATCACCTAATACTTCGTCTAAAGTGCGGTCGGTATGAAGCACAATTTTTCCTTCCTCCACTTTTTTGTAGAGACGGTCGATGAGGATTTTTTCTGCGCGGAAACTATCACGACGGTGGATTAAATGAACACAGCTTGCAATATTGGCTAAGTACAGCGCTTCTTCCACCGCAGTATTACCGCCTCCAATGACGGCAACGGGTTTGTTACGGTAAAAGAAACCGTCACAGGTCGCACAGGCAGAGACACCACGGCCTTTATAATTTTCTTCCGAAGGTAAACCGATATAACGTGCGGATGCACCGGTTGCGATGATTAAGGCGTCGCAGGTGAATGTTTGCACATCACCATACAGTTTGAACGGGCGAGAAGATAAATCCACACGATTGATATGATCGAACACAATTTCCGTATCGAATTTTTCTGCGTGTTGCAACATACGTTGCATTAAAGCGGAGCCTGTGGTTTCACCAAAATCCCCCGGCCAGTTTTCAATTTCATCGGTAGTGGTCAGCTGACCGCCTTGTTGTAAACCGGTGACTAACACAGGGTTTAAATTGGCACGAGCAGCATAAATTGCCGCAGTATAACCGGCAGGACCGGAACCTAAAATTAACAGTTTGGCATGTTTGGTATCTGACATAAAGTATCCTTTCTTAACATATTGAAATAATTTGATTTTATAACGGACACACGCAGTGTGTCCCTACAAATAAACCCAAAATCAAGTTTTTGTAACAGCGACATAATACTGTATTTAA
The DNA here is from genome assembly GCF_001998825.1 of Rodentibacter mrazii. Taxonomy (GTDB): domain Bacteria; phylum Pseudomonadota; class Gammaproteobacteria; order Enterobacterales; family Pasteurellaceae; genus Rodentibacter; species Rodentibacter mrazii. The sequence goes on along the minus strand of NZ_MLHG01000074.1, from coordinate 27,093 downwards.
TAGAGCAGAGAGTAAAGTAATCGGCGGAATTTATTGGTGAGCGGATCCGCATTACCCATTGCACTTAAAATAGATAAAAATTGTTGTTTTACTTCACCATTTTGTGTGTTTAAATCTGTTTTTAAAAGATCAAAAAGAAGGCTGAGTGCTTCTTCATTTCTGCCCGCTTGATGTAATTGTACGGCAAGTTTAACTGCGATGTCCGGCGTCGGATTTTTCGCATAATCCGCAGTTAATTGTTGAATTTCCGGTGTATCTGCCGCTTGAATTAACAATTCAATCTGTGCTTGTAAACCCTGCCAGCGGCTATCCCGATCTTGCAACGGAATTTGATTTAAAATTTCTTGTGCCGGCTCGGTTTTTTTCATCGCAATATAGGTTTCTGAATAGAGTAGGGCGATATCGCTGTTTTTCTTATCGGAAAGTTCCCACGCCTCTTTTAATAGTGGCAATGCGGCATCGTAATTTTCTACTTGTAAGAAATCTAAGGCTTGATGAAATTTGAGTTCTTCCTCTTTTGGCAAAATCACACTTAAACGTTGTAAGAGCGAGGCTTGATCCAATGCACCGGGAAAAGCATCCAATGCTTGCGCTTCTTTGAATAAATAGGTAGTTGGTAAGGCTTGAATACGAAATTGCGCAGCAATCATTTGTTCGGTTTCACAATTCACTTTGCCGAGTATAAATTGCCCTTGATATTGCTCAGCTACACGTTCCAGCAATGCTAAAAAATCAGCAGATTCTTTATGGCTAGGCGCATAAAAGTTTACCACAAGCGGTTTTTCAAGAGATTGTTGAAGAATTTCAGTGAGATTTTGTTCATTGATCTCAACAATAAAAGGAAAATCAGCCATTGTCCATCCTTGTTCGGAAAAAATAATGGCTGATTTTAACAAAGTGCGGTCAATTTTAGAAATGTTTTGCAAATTGACCGCACTTTCAGACTAGAGAATGATACTGCCAATAAGGGCAATGATAAAGCCCACCACGCCAATTGAGGTTTCAAGTAATGTCCAAGTTTTTAATGTGGTTTTGGTATCCATTTCCAAGAAACGGCTCATAAGCCAGAAACCGGAATCGTTTACGTGGGATAAGACGGTTGCACCCGACGCAATAGCGATGACGATAAAGCAAAGATCAAATTGACTTAAATCGGTTGCCGCTGCAACGCTTGGGGAAATAAGTGCTGCCGCCGTGGTAAGCGCAACGGTCGCCGAACCTTGTGCAACACGCATCACCATTGCAATAACGAAAGCGGCAACAATGATTGGCATACCAGTATCCGATAGCATCGCGGATAATACATCACCGATACCGCTGGCTCGTAGCACGCTGCCAAACATTCCGCCCGCACCGGTAACCAGCACGATTGAGCAGATAGGACCTAGGGCATTGTCACAGATTTTTTCGATTTGTTCATAACTACGTTGATCTTTAAGCAATAAAATTGCCACGATCAATGTGATTAATAACGCAATAGGCGTTTTACCAATTAAACGGAGCGATGCCACCCAAGTTTGCGAACCATCAATCACTTTTGCCACACTTAATGTATTCAACCCAGTATCAAATAAAATAAGGATAATTGGCAGTAATAAAACGGTCATCACACGGGCAAAACTAGGCGGGTTCTGTACTGAGGTATCGCTAATTGCCACGGCGTTTAAAAATGCTTTTGGCAAATCAACATGCACTTTTTTACTAATAAACATACTGAATAAATAAGTACCGATATACCAAGTCGGGATAGCACAAATTAAACCGACGATCATTAATAAACCAATATTTACCCCCAGCAAATCGCCGGACGCAACAGGGCCGGGATGAGGCGGAAGGAAAGCGTGCATTACGGCAAATGCACCGGCAGTAGGAAAGGCATAGCGTAATACTGAACCGCCGAAACGTTTTGCCACACTAAACACGATGGGGAGCATTACGACTAAACCGGCGTCAAAGAAAATAGGGAAACCGAATAATAATGAAGCAACACCTAACGCAAAGGGGGCTTTTTTCTCGCCAAATTTATTAATCAAGGTATCCGCAAGTACTTTCGCACCACCGGTGATTTCCAATAAACGTCCAATCATTGCGCCTAATCCGACAAGTAGCGCAACGGATGCCAGCGTGTTACCAAACCCGCCAAGCAAGGTAGGGAGAATTTTTTCCACCGGAATGCCGGCAGCCAGTGCCGTGAGCAAACTGACAATAATCAATGCCACAAATGCGTGGACTTTGAATTTTATAATAAGCAAAAGCAGCAATAAAATTGCGGCAATCATAATCACAATAAGCATAGGTATTTCTCCAAGTGAATTGTTACGCGTAACATAACTTTTCTTACTATCTTGGTAAATAATGAGTTTCTAAATTTGTGATCTGATTCACATTATTTTTTCTTAACTAAGAGATTAGGTCTTTTTTAGTTAATTTATTTTGTGATCTTCATCACAAAATAAAATGTTACGAGTAACAATTCATCAAAATTCTTATATGATTAAGAAAAATATTTGTGAGGTATGTTATGAGTAAAGGAAAAAGTTTCATCCTTATGGGCGTTTCAAGTACCGGTAAAACTTCTGTTGGAACGGAAATTGCACAGCGTTTAGGGATTAAATTGATTGACGGTGATGATCTTCATCCACGAGCGAATATTATTAAAATGGGGAACGGGTATCCACTTGATGATAATGATCGTGCCCCTTGGCTTGAGCGTGTGCGCGATGCTGCATTTAGCCTTGAACACAAAAGTGAGGTCGGTATTATTGTTTGTTCGGCATTGAAGAAAACGTATCGGGATTTGATTCGTGAAGGTAACGAGGGAGTCAAATTTTTATTTCTGGAAGGATCATTTGATTTAGTGCTTGAGCGTATGAAGCAACGCAAAGGGCATTATATGAAAACGGAGATGTTAAAAAGCCAATTTGATACCCTTGAAGTTCCGGGAGAAGATGAGCCGGATGTGATTCACATTGATATTGACGGTAGCTTTGAGGACGTCGTACAACGTTGTATTAACGCACTGAAACCGTTATTTTGACGATGAAAGTGCGGTTAAAATTGACCGCACTTTTACATACTCTCGCCAAGATGAATATGAAATCCAAGATCGATCATTTTTTCGGTGAGAGGTTCATTATTCAATCGGGCTAAGAGTTCTTGGGCTGCCGTTTTACCAATTTCCAAACGGGGCGTGATGACTGTTGCCAGTTGGGGGCTAACGGAAAAGCCCACATCATGTCCGTGAAATCCGGCAATGGCAATTTGCGTAGGAATATTAATACCTAAGCGTTGGCATTCAAATAATGCGCCAATGGCTAAATCGTCATTTGTACAAAAGATACCATTGGTTTCCGGGCGTTTTTCGAGAATTTGACGAATCTGTTTTCCGCCTAGGGTGAAAGATGAAGGTTCTTCGGTGATTAAACTATAGGGTTCAAGCCCATATTTTTTCATCGCTTGTTCATAGCCTTGCATTTTTAGCTGGGTACGTTTATCCATTCGGGCGGTGAAATAGACGACATGGTTATGCCCGCGTTTAATCATGGTTTCCACCATGGCTTGTGCCGCAGCAACATTATCAAATCCAATCACTTGCTGAATACCGGGCTGTGTGCTGTCCATAATTTCAATCACCGGAATATTTGCTACTTCAATCATTTTGAGGGTTCGCAAAGAATGGTAATTTTCCGACAAAATCAATCCGTCCACATTGTATGAAAGCAAACTTTCAATGCGTTCTTCTTCTTTTTTCACACTATAACCGTAATGCGCCAACATTGTTTGGTAACCGGCTTGATCCAGAATAAGCTCAATGCCTTTTAATACATCGGCAAAAACATGATTAGTCAAGGAAGGAAGCAACACGCCAATGGCGTTACTTTTGGCATTGGAAAGAATTTCCGGTGCGCGGTTAGGAATATAGCCAAATTGCTCAAGAGCATGAGCAATACGAATTTGAGTTTCTTGGGCGACAGAATCGGGATTGCGCAAATAACGGCTTACCGTCATTTTTGTGATACCAAGGTGATTGGCAATATCCTGTAAGGTGGGGCGTTTGTGTTTCATTGAAATTAAAATTAAATCATGCGTAGCGCGCAGTATAACAAAAACATTGGATTTTTTGACCGCACTTTTCATTGAAAAAAGGTATAATTTGGCTCAAATTTATGACAAGGGATAGCGTATGGTGGATGACATTCGTTTAACACAATACAGTCACGGTGCAGGTTGAGGCTGTAAAATTTCGCCTAAGGTGTTAGGGACAATTTTACAAACGCAACTCGAAAATTTTGTTGATCCTCATTTGTTGGTGGGTAATGATACCGCAGATGATGCGGCGGTGTACGATTTGGGAAATGGAACTGCAATTATCAGTACCACAGACTTTTTCATGCCGATTGTGGATGATCCTTTTGATTTTGGACGTATTGCGGCAACTAATGCGATTAGCGATATTTTTGCGATGGGGGGAAAGCCAATTATGGCAATTGCAATTTTGGGTTTTCCGATCAATAAATTACCGGCAGAAGTAGCGCAAAAAATTGTCGATGGCGGGCGATTCGCCTGTCATCAAGCGGGGATTTCTCTCGCCGGCGGACATTCCATTGACGCACCCGAACCCATTTTTGGTTTGGCGGTCACTGGGGTGATAAATACTGAAAAAGTGAAACGAAATGCCTTAGCTGAGGCGGACAGTAAACTCTATTTAACCAAACCTTTGGGCATTGGGGTACTCACCACCGCAGAGAAAAAAGGCAAATTAAAACCCGAACACCAAGGATTAGCGACGGCTGCAATGTGCCAAATGAATATTATTGGCAGCCAATTTTCCGAAGTGGATGGGGTAACCGCTATGACTGACGTAACGGGCTTTGGTTTACTTGGGCATTTACTTGAAATCTGTGAAGGCTCAAACCTCAATGCTGAGTTGTTTTTCGATAAAATTCCGACTCTTGAGGGCGTATCGGACTATATTTCTGAAGGTTGCGTACCGGGAGGCACGACGCGTAATTATGAGAGTTATGGGCATAAAGTGGGGACATTGACGGATTATCAAAAAGCGGTTTTATGTGATCCGCAAACTTCCGGCGGTTTATTGGTGGCTGTTGAGCCTAAGAGCGAGCAAGATATATTGGCGATCGCGCAAGCAGCGGGTGTTGATGTTTATGAAATCGGCGTGCTGAAAGCGAGAGATAAAGAAGAAGGCATTTTTGTTGAGGTTCGTTAGTAAAAAAGCGTGGGAGAAAAATCCAGTATTATGTCGTCATTGCACAAAGTCGGTTTTTCTTTCGTTTATAGGGACACACTGCGTGTGTTCGAATTTTAACCTATTGATTTCACAACGGACACACGCAGTGTGTCCCTACATTTTGTTGAAACTTCTATTTTTTGTACATTTACATAATACCGAGTAAATCCACGCTTTTTTATGCCAGTTTTTGTAAAATTAAATTACCCATCATTTCAATATGAGTCGGTTCGGCATTTAGTGCGGGAATATATTGATAAGATTGACCGCCGTTATTGAGAAAGTTCTCTCGATTTTCTTCATCAATTTCTTCAATGGTTTCCAAACAATCTACCGAAAAACCGGGGCAAACTACGGCAATTTTATGGATACCTTGTGCGCTTGCAGAAATTAAAAATTCATCGGTGTAAGGTTGCAACCATTCTTCACGTCCAAAGCGGGATTGAAAAGTCATTCCCCATTGATTTTCTGTTAAACCAAGTTTATCGACAATGGCAAGAGTGGTTTCTTTGCAATGCCGGCGGTAATAATCTCCCATGTTTTCATAGCGTAGAGGAATACCGTGATAGGAAAACAGTAAAAACTCATCGGGTTTTAACCGCACTTTGATGGACTGCACTAAGGCATCAATGTAGTGTTTATCCAAATGATAGGAATGGATAAATTCAAAAGGCGGTATATTGCGCGTGTGTTTGAGTGCGTTGGCAAAAACATCAAATAAGGCACCGGTAGTAGTGCTGGAATATTGCGGATAAAGCGGTAATACAATAATTTTTTCTACCTGATTTTCCAACAATGTTTCTACCGCACTTTGCATAGAAGGATTGCCGTATGTCATGGCAATTTCGACCTGTGCATTGATATTTTTTGCCGATAAATAGGCTTGCAAAGCTTCTTGCTGCTGTGTGGTGATGGCAAGTAGTGGTGATCCTTGTTCTGTCCAAATAGCCTGATAATTTTTGGCAACTCGTTTAGAACGAGGGGGAAGAATGAGGAATTTAAGTAAAGGCCACCACTTCCAACGGGGTAAGTCAACGACACGAGGATCTGTCAAAAAAGACCATAAATAACGGGAAACTGCCGTTGGGGTTGTTGGTTCATCAGGGGTACCTAAATTGGCTAAAATCACACCAATTTTTTTTGTTATTGTCATAAATCTATAATAGAAAGCGTTAATCTTGAAACGCAGCAAAGTTTATCTTGTTCATTTCGGATGTCAATTTGCCAAACATGGGTATTTCGACTTAAATTGATAGGCATAGCCTTTGCTGTGACTTTGCCTTCTCTTACCGGGCGAAGATGATTGGCATTAATGTCTAAGCCTACTACGGCTTTTCCTTCCTTAACGCAGAGAAAACCGGCGAGAGAACCCACTGTTTCCGCCAATGCTACAGAAACCCCACCGTGTAATAAGCCGAAAGGCTGCGTAGTGCGATTATCCACCGGCATTGTGGCTTCCAGCCAATCTTTGCCGAAAGCAGAAATTTCAATGCCAAGGTGACCAACGGCACAGTTTTTCCCCATTTCATTAAGTTGTGGGAGGGTAAAGGGCTTTTTCCAAATCATTTTTATCCTTAATCCGTAAAATAGAAGAATGCTATTTCATCACTTCCAGCAACGCTTGGACGGGATGTTTTAGCACCGCTTGTTCATAACGTTTTACTTGGCTACGGCAAGAATAGCCGGTTGCTAAACAAAAGTGCGGATCTTTTCCGTGAAGTTTTTTACTCCATGAAATATCGTAAATTTCACGGCTCATGGTTTGGTTTTGCATTTCGTGACCAAATACCCCAGCCATGCCGCAACAGCCCACTTTTTCTACCGTTAATTGTTGCCCGAACTTTTCAAAAATTTGCTGCCATTCTTTTGGACTATTCGGCATAAATGTGGATTCCGTACAATGTGGAAATAAATGCCAATCAAAAGTGCGGTTGGTTTTCGGCAAGTTTTCTAATACGCCTGAATCAAGCTGATTTTTTAGCCACTCATGAGCGGTCAATACATGGAAATCCCCCCGCTGTGCCTGCAGCGCCTCTTTATACTCGTCACGATAAGAAAGCACAATAGCAGGATCTACGCCCACTAACGGCACACCTAATTTGGCAACACGATTAAGAAATTCCGCTTGGTTTTTTGCCGTTTTCGCAAAACGTTTCAAGAACCCTTTAACATGCATAGCTTTGCCGTTTGGTTTGAAGGGAAGCAGAATCGGGTTAAAGCCCAGTTTTTGTGTTAATGCGACAAAATCCCGCACCACTTTCGCATCGTAATAAGAGGTGTAAGGATCTTGCACGATCAGCAAAACTTTCTCTTTTTCCACCGCACTTAGCTGTTCTAAGGCTTCTAACGGTTTGCCTTGATAGCCGATTTCTACAAGCTGTTGGTGTAAATTCGGTGTGGAAAGTAGCGGTAAATCTGTCATTCCTGTGGTTTTTTCCACTAGCCTTTGGGTGCTTTTTAATTGGGTAAAGTAATTGAAAAATTTGGCGTGTTTCGCCATATAGGGGGCGGCAAGTTCCAAATTTGCTACGATATGATCTTTTACCGGACGTAAATAACGACTGTGGTAAAAATGGAAAAATTTTGCACGGAAACTCGGCACATCAATTTTTATCGGACATTGGCTGGCACAGGCTTTGCAGGCAAGGCAGCTATCCATTGCCGCTTTGACTTCATGAGAAAAGTCATATTCCCCACGCCATTTTTGCACGCTATGGCGGATTTTGGCGACAAGTGCGGTCAATTTCACATCATTTTTTTGAAAATCAAGTTGTTCCGGGGAGATGTTTTCATTGGCTAATAAACGCAACCATTCCCGCACCATCGCGGCACGCCCTTTCGGGGAAAACACACGGTTTTTACTCACTTTCATTGAGGGACACATAATGCTGTGTTCATCGAAATTAAAACATAGTCCATTGCCGTTGCAATTCATTGCACCTTTAAATTCATCCCGTATTTGAACCGGAATTTGACGATCGTAGTCAGCCCGCATTGGGGACAAAATGGAGTAGAGTTCATCTTCAGAACCTAAAGGTGTGCAGATTTTTCCGGGGTTTAGGCGATTATGCGGATCAAATAAAAATTTGATATAGCGGAGTTCGTTCCAAAGTTCCGGTGTGAAGAATTTTTCGCCGTAATGGGAGCGCACGCCTTTACCGTGTTCCCCCCATAGTAAGCCGCCGTATTTGACAGTGAGTTCAGCCACCTCGTCAGAAATTTGTTTGAAAAGTTTGATTTGTTCTTTATCACATAAATCCAAAGCCGGACGCACATGTAATACGCCGGCATCGACATGTCCGAACATGCCGTATTGTAAATGGTGACGATCTAGTAAAGCTCGAAATTCGCTGATGTAATCGGCGAGATGTTCCGGTGGAACACAGGTATCTTCTACAAAAGGAATAGGTTTCGCCGCCCCTTTAGCATTGCCAAGTAAACCCACGGCTTTTTTGCGCATCGCATAAATGCGTTCAATAGAAGGGAGGTCATCGCAAATTTGATAACCAATAATATGCTCCTGTTGTTGGGCGATTTTTTCATCTAATGCTTGACAAAGTGCGGTCACTTGACGGTGAATTTTTTCCTGATTATTACCGGCATATTCCACAATATTTAAACCAAAAATAGGGCTGCTTTCTTCTTCAGTTAAAAGTTCGCTGACCGAGTGCCAGATAATATCTTGTTTTGCAAGGTCTAAGACTTTGGAATCTATGGTTTCTACCGAAAGGGCATTCGCTTTCACCATAAAAGGCGCATTGCGTAGTGCCGCATCGAAAGAGTTATATTTTATATTAATGAGGGTACGGTATTGCGGAATAGGCAAGAGATTCAATTTGGCTTCGCAAATGAAGGCAAGAGATCCTTCAGAGCCGGTAAGCAAACGAGTGAGATTAAATTTACTTTCATCTTCGTTGAAGACATTTTTTAAATCATAACCGGTTAAAAAACGATTAAGTTGTGGTAAATCGTTAATGATACTTTCACGTTTTTCTTTGCAATGTTGTGCGATGGTTTGATGGAGCGCTTTGCTGGTTTCATTCAAGCCAAGGGAATCAATATCGTCGAAAATAGCCTGAGATTTGACCGCACTTGTATCCAATATTTCACCGTTTATTAGGACGCTGCGTAATGCGAGGACATGATTTGAGGTTTTACCGTATTGCAGTGAGCCTTGTCCTGAGGCATCGGTGTTAATCATACCACCCACGGTGGCACGATTACTGGTGGAAAGCTCCGGCGCAAAGAATAAACCGTAAGGTTTTAAAAATTGATTGAGTTGATCTTTCACGACGCCTGCTTGCACACGAACCCAGCGTTCTTCTACGTTTAGTTCTAAAATTGCCGTCATATGGCGAGACATATCAACAATAATATTGTGATTAAGAGATTGACCGTTTGTTCCTGTGCCGCCACCACGAGGCGTGAAGGTAAGGGCTTGATATGCGGGCTGATTCGCCAGTTTAGTGAGACGCACAATATCTGCCACGGTTTTCGGGAACAAAATGGCTTGTGGCAGCTGTTGATACACACTATTGTCAGTGGCGAGGCTTAATTGGTCGGCATAATTTGTGGCGATGTCGCCTTCAAAGTGTTGTCCTTTTAGCTCAGTAAGGTAGTGCCGGATGCTTTCATCAAGTTGTGGCGCATTAGAGAGACGAGGTAGCATATGTATTATTTAGAAAATAGGAAAAAGGATGGGGTTGATAATATATGATGTAAAAAAGAATGTCGATTTTTACAGGGGGATTTAGTTTGAAAACAGAAAAACAATGCAAAATAGAGTAAATAATTAGTGAACAAACATTCATTTTTTGCATTGATTGTTTAAAAAATAGACGAAAAAGGCAAAAAAAGTTTGATCTTTGAGTTTTTTATAGGATAATAATCCTACTTTTGAACGTTCCTTTGGCGATACAAAGGAATTGAATTTGTCAAAAGGGTAGGATATAGGGCAAATTCAAAACCCTAGTTAAGCAATGTTTAGAGTGTTACTTAGTTTATAAAGTTCACAATAGACAAGGAAACTTTTATTATTTTTATCAATCGATGACTAGATAGAGGACATCAAAATGAAAAAAACTGCAATCGCATTAGTAGTAGCTGGTTTAGCAGCGACTTCAGTAGCTCAGGCAGCTCCACAAGAAAATACTTTCTATGTTGGTGCTAAAGCAGGTTGGGCATCTTTCCATGATGGTTTAAAACAATTCGACTCAAAATATGTTGGTCATGAAGATGGTTTCGGTGTTAACCGTAACTCTGTAACTTACGGTGTTTTCGGTGGTTACCAAATTTTAAATCGTGACAACTTAGGTTTAGCGGTAGAATTAGGTTACGATGATTTTGGTCGTGCTAAATTCTCTAAAGGCGAAAAAGTTGTTTCAAAACACACTAATCACGGTGCACACTTAAGCTTAAAAGGTAGCTATGGTTTAGGTGGCTTAGTATCAGCTTTAGACGGTGTAGATCTATATGGTCGTGCTGGTGCTGCATTAGTACGTTCTGACTACAAAAATGCTAAAGGTGTTGATCTAAAAGATACAGCTTGGGGTACTCGTGCTCACAGCTTAAAAGTATCTCCGGTATTCGCAGCAGGTGTTGAATATGCATTACCTTCATTACCAGAATTAGCATTACGTGTTGAATATCAATGGTTAACTTCTGTTGGTAAAGATAACAAAATTTCAGAAGGTACTGACTATACTCCGTGGATTGGTTCTGTGACTGCTGGTTTATCTTACCGTTTTGGTCAAGGTGCTCCGGTTGTTGCGCCTGAAGTTGTAAGCAAAACTTTCAACTTAAATTCTGATGTTACTTTCGCTTTCGGTAAAGCAAACTTAAAACCACAAGCACAAGCAACTTTAGACGGTATCTACGGTGAAATCGCACAAGTAAGCAATGCTAAAGTAGCGGTTGCTGGTTATACTGACCGTATCGGTAAAGACGCTGCAAACTTAAAATTATCACAACGTCGTGCAGACTCTGTAGCTAACTACTTAGTTGCTAAAGGTGTTGTGGCACAAGACATCACTGCAACTGGTTACGGTGAAGCTAACCCAGTTACTGGTGCAACTTGTGACGCGGTTAAAGGTCGTAAAGCACTTATCGCTTGCTTAGCACCAGACCGTCGTGTTGAAATCGCAGTTAATGGTTCTAAATAATTTTATTTAGTTATCCATTGATGGATTAAATAGAAAAAGACCTAAACTTCGGTTTAGGTCTTTTCTTTTAACAAGAAGAATTTTTTAAAATTTTATTAATAGGAACACTATCATGAAAAAATGGCTTGTTATTATCCTTATTGCTGTTGTGGCAGGATTTACTTTAATGTCAAGTTATAACGGATTAGTTAAAGCGGAAGAAGAAATTGATTCTGTATGGGCGAATGTTGAATCCTCTTATCAACGCCGTGCGGATCTCATTCCTAATTTAGTGAATACTGTGAAAGGTCAAGCAAACTTTGAACAGCAAACCTTAACGAATGTGATTGAAGCAAGAGCAAAAGCGACACAAACAAAAATTGATCCTTCAAATATGACGGAAGAACAACTTGCTCAATTTCAACAGGAGCAAAATCAAGTGGGATCTGCATTATCCCGATTACTTGTTACTGTTGAACAATATCCGCAATTAAAGGCACATGAAGGCTTTATGAATTTACAAGCACAGCTTGAAGGAACGGAAAATCGCATTAATGTTGCCCGTAACAAGTTTAATGATGCAGCTCGGTTGTATAACCAAAAAGTACGTCAATTTCCAGCAAAATTTGCTGCGTTGATTTTTGGTTTTAAAGAAAAACCTTACTTTAAATCCTCAGCAGGTGCTGAAAATGCGCCAACAGTGAATTTTAACTAGGGCATAGCGGATGAAATTCCTTTCAAGAATCCCTGTCGATAAAAAACAAATTGAGGCGGCGATTGCTCGCCTTGAAAGTCAAAGTTCGGCAGAATTACGGGTTTATATTGAACGTAAATTACCAAAAACCGAGAAAGGATTATCGGCGATTGAGCGAGCATTACAAATTTTTGGTGGGCTTGATATGCATCAAACAGCAGCAAAAAATGCAGTATTAATTTATGTTGGATACAAAAATCATCTTTGTGCCATTATTGGTGATAAAGGAATTCATCAATTTGTCGATGATGCTTATTGGCAAAAACAATGTGATTTAATGATTGCACGATTTAAGGAAAAAGCCTATACACAAGGTATCGTTGAGGCGATTGAACATATTACCGATACCTTAAAAACGCATTTTCCTATTCAAGTTGATGACAGAAATGAATTGCCAAATGAGGTGATTATTCATGACTAAACTTTTGCAAATCATGAAAAGTGCGGTTGTTTTTATCTTCGTTTTTTGGGGGGCTTTTGTCTCTGCCGCAGAGTTTCCGCCTACGCCAAATCCTTTCCATTATGTGAATGATTACACCAATACGCTTTCCTCACAGCAACGGCAACTTCTTGAAAACAAACTGGTCTCTTATGGAGAGGCAACCAGCTCGCAAATTGCCGTTGTGCTTGTACCGACTACCGGTGAATATGAAATTGCGGATTATACTTTTGCCTTAGGTGATAAGTGGGGAATAGGGCGTAAGCAGCTAAATAACGGCGTTTTAATGTTAATTGCAAAAAATGATCGCAAAGTATTTATTGCGACAGGGCAAGGTTTAGAAGGGGTATTACCGGACGCTTTTTTATCACAGGTTATCCGCAATGCAATTTTACCGCAATTTAAACAAGGGCAGTATGCTCAGGGTATTAATGACGGATTAAATGACATTATCGCTGCAAGCCAAGGGGAATATGGTGCTTATCAAATGGAAGATAGTGAGTTTGATAAATATATTCCCTTTATTATGGTGCTGGTGTTTATTGCCTTTGTTGTGTTTGGCGAATATCAATATCATAAAGATGAAATTTATATCAGCCCGAATCAGCGTGATCAATTGAATCGAATTGTGCGTCAATCAACATTATCCCGTCGTCGTGGGGGAGGCTCCGGTTTCGGCGGAGGATTTGGTGGCGGATTCGGCGGAGGTGGTTCATCGGGAGGTGGTTTTGACGGTGGAGGCTTCGGCGGTGGCGGTGCGGGCGGAAGTTGGTAAACCTGACCTGATTACTCAAGTTCTAATTTGTGATACCTCTAACTTATGTTAGAATACGCGCCTCTACTTTTTACGGGGAACATTATGGAAACGTTAGACAAAATCAAAAAACAAATCAGCGAAAACCCGATTTTAATTTATATGAAAGGCTCACCAAAATTGCCTTCTTGTGGTTTTTCTGCTCGTGCGGCAGAGGCATTAATGAACTGTAAAGTACCTTTTGGTTATGTGGACATTCTTCAACATCCGGATATTCGAGCTGAATTACCGGCTTACGCTAATTGGCCAACTTTCCCACAATTATGGGTAGAGGGTGAATTAATTGGTGGCTGTGATATTATTCTGGAAATGTATCAAGCAGGTGAGTTGCAAACGTTATTAAGCGAAGTTGCAGCAAAGCACCAAGAAGCATAATCTTCCATCCTTAAAACCCGTTTATTGCGGGTTTTATTTTGTCTAAATTTTGTGATCAAGCTAACAGTTTTGTTTCAAGATGCTTGTATATTTTAAAAAGTTTATATAGACTTTTAGCCCTTAGTCGGGGTGCTAACATTGTTTGGCTGAGAGATACCCGTGAACCTGAAACAGATAATGCTGGCGTAGGAAACTAACTCTTTTCATTAGGCTGTTTCTTCATTTCTATTTTTATAAGGACAGTACAATGAAGAAAATAATCCTCATTTCAACCGCACTTTTTGCTGCTTCTGCATTTGCTCAAACTGCTGCACAACCACTCACTGTTTATACTTACGATTCTTTTAGTGCCGATTGGAGTGCTGGGCCGAAAGTTAAAACCGGCTTTGAAAAACAATTTCCACAGTGTCAGTTAAATTATGTTGCCTTTGATAATAATGGTACTTTGTTTAATCGTGTACGCTTAGAAGGAAAAAAAATTAAAGCGGATGTGGTATTAGGTTTAGATAATCATCAAATTGATGAAGCCAAAAAATTAGCAATGTTTGAGCCTAACCAAGTGGATCTTGGTAAATTGGCATTACCGCTAAAATGGGATGATCACACATTTTTGCCTTTTGATTTTGCAAAATATGCCTTTATTTACGATAAAAATAAATTAACTAACCCTCCAACAAGTTTGAAGGAATTGATTGCACGTAAAGATCTAAAAGTGCTATATCAAGATCCGCGTACCAGTAGTATCGGGCGCGGTTTATTACTTTGGGTAAATGCCCTTTATCCGCAGTCGGAAGCACAAAATATCTGGAAAACCTTGTCAGAACACACTGTAACCATTACAAAAGGCTGGACAGAAGCCTACGGTGCATTCTTAAAGGGGGAGGGGGATCTCGTGTTAAGCACAAACACCTCGCCAATTTACCATATTCTTTCTGAGCAAAAAGATAATTATATGGCAACGGAATTTAGTGAAGGCGGCGTATTACAAGTGGAAGTCGTTGCTAAAGTAGCGAACCGTAATAACGCTTGTGCGGATCACTTTCTTGATTATTTGATTTCATCGGAAGCACAAGCCGATATTGCGAAAAATAATGTGATGTTACCGGTCATTGATAGCCCTATCGAAAGTCATATTGATGCGCTAAAAAAACATACTCAAAGTACGCCGGTATTGGATACGTCAAAAGTCACGGGAGAACAATTAAAAACTTGGATTAATCAGTGGCAAAAAGCACTTTCTAAATAGTTTCTAATGATATCGTTGTTTTCTCATCCGCATTTCCGTCCTCGTCATTATATTGGCGGAAGTGCGGTTATTTTTTTCATTGTTTTGCTTTATACCACATCGCTTTCTGCGGTATTTTCCGTCGGTGGAAATTATTCTTGGGAGGCTTTCAAGCAGGATGACTATTTACACCAAATTATCTTTTTTAGTTTTGGGCAAGCCTTTTTGTCAGCATTGCTTGCCGTGCTGATCGGGGCATTATTTGGACGTGCGTTTTTTTATCAGCCTTTCCCGGGAAAACGTCTTATCCAGCGTTTACTTTCCCTTACTTTTGTGTTGCCGGCGCTTTTGGTGATCTTTGGCTTACTCGAGATTTATGGCACAGAAGGTTGGTTAAGTCGGATAATGCAGTGGTTAGGGATTAATTGGAAACCGACAATTTATGGGTTGAAAGGTATATTAATTGCCCACCTCTTTTTTAATATTCCCCTTGCTGCGAGGGTAACGCAACAAGCCTTGCAAGCTATTCCCTCAGAACAGCATCAGTTAGCCGCACAATTAAATATTCGAAGTTGGCAATTTTTTCGTTTAATTGAAATACCTTACCTTAAAAACCAGCTTTTACCGACTTTTGTTCTCATTTTTATGCTGTGTTTTACCAGTTTCACCATCGTGCTTTCTCTTGGTGGCGGGCCACAAAATAGCACTTTGGAGGTTGCTATTTACCAAGCGATCTTTTTTGAATTTGATTTTCCTAAAGCGGCTTTATTTGCCTTGATTCAATTTGTTTTTTGCTTTGTATTATTTGGGGTATCCCAAATTTTTGCTAAACCGCCGGAAACCAACCTTTCCCAACGCTATATTTGGTTGATGCCGCCATCAAGTGCGGTCAAAATTTTTAATGTTTTTATTTTGTTTAGCGTATGTTTATTTCTTTTCATGCCACTGCTGAGTATTGTAGTGGAAGGGGTCAGCGCACCGGAATGGTTTAGTTTTTGGCAAGATCCCCAATTATGGAAAGCGTTAATCTATTCCCTTTCAATGGCTCCCGCTTCAGGTGTATTAGCGATAGTATTTTCTTTTTTATTACTTCTGCTTTCCCGCCAGCTACAATGGCTTCATTTTCCTGTGTTTGCAACCCTCATTCAAACCGGTGGTATGATGATTTTAGCCGTACCAACGTTAATTCTTTCGGTAGGATTATTTTTAATTTTACAGGAAATGGATTTTAGCAATGTTCATTTATTTTTAATTGTCGTGCTGTGTAATGCGTTAGCCGCAATGCCTTTTGTCATTCGAATTTTAAACACACCGATGATGCAAGCTACGCAGTATTACGAAAAATTGTGTTTATCGCTAAATCTTAAAGGGTGGCAACGCTTCAAATTAATTGAATATCCCTTATTAAAAACACCGCTAAAATATACCTTTGCTTTGGCGACAACGCTCTCTTTAGGGGATTTTACGGCAATTGCACTGTTTGGTAGTCCGGATTTTACTTCTTTACCGCACTTGCTTTATCAACAAATCGGACAATATCGGAGTCAAGAAGCGGCGATTACAGCATTTATTTTGCTTAGCTTATGTCTTGGATTATTTATGTTTATTGAACACAATAGGGAAAACAATGATTAAATTAAAACAAGTGAAATTTAATTATCAATCCATGCCGATGATGTTTGATTTACATATTGCGGCACAAGAAAAAGTCGCAATTATCGGTGAGAGTGGTGCAGGGAAAAGTACCCTATTAAATCTGATTGCCGGTTTTGACTATGCCAATGAGGGGGAAATTTGGCTTAACGGTGAAAATCATACGAGAAGCGCCCCTTATGAACGCCCGGTTTCCATGTTATTTCAAGAAAATAATTTGTTCACCCATTTGACCGTGGCGGAAAATATCGCATTAGGCTTAAAACCGAATTTGTCCCTTTCAAAGGAAGAGAAAATACGAATTGAACAAGTCGCAAGTGCGGTTAATTTACAGGATTTTTTAACGAGAAAATCGACCGCACTTTCCGGTGGACAAAAACAACGTGTTGCATTGGCACGTTGTCTGTTGCGTGATAAACCCATTTTATTATTGGATGAACCTTTCTCCGCACTTGATCCGCAATTACGTATGGAAATGTTAAAGTTGCTCGACCAGTTATGTGATGAAAAGATGCTAGCCTTACTGCTTGTTACCCATCAGCCTAAAGAATTAGAAGGGCATATTGATCGTATTATTCATATTCATCAAGGACAAAATTTATAGGAAAAAAGTATGACAACCGTACAATCTGTTCAATTAACCGAAATAACCCCTCACCCCTCTGTGGAGTATTGGTCTGTTTGTAAAGTAGAAGCATTGTATGAAACTCCTTTTTTGGAGTTGATTTATCGTGCTGCACAAGTGCATCGAGAACATTTCAATCCGCGGGCAATTCAACTTTCAACATTAATGTCAATTAAAACCGGCGGTTGTCCGGAAGATTGTGGTTACTGCCCGCAATCGGCACGTTACCAAACCGGTGTGCAAAATCAGCAATTATTGGATGTAGATGAAGTGATTGCCAAAGCCAAAATTGCCAAGTCTCGTGGTGCGGGGCGATTTTGTATGGGGGCGGCGTGGCGCGGTCCAAAACCTAAAGATATAGGAAAAGTAACACAAATTATTAAGGCAGTGAAAGAACTCGGCTTGGAAACTTGTGGTACGTTCGGATTATTACAAGACGGAATGGCTGAAGAATTGAAAGAGGCGGGATTGGACTATTATAACCATAATCTTGATACCGCACCGGAACATTATCGTGAGGTTATCGGCACGCGTCGTTTTGATGACCGCTTAAGTACTTTAGGTAAAGTACGTAAAGCCGGTTTAAAAGTATGTTGTGGCGGTATCGTGGGGATGAATGAGACCCGTAAAGAGCGTGCCGGTTTAATTGCCAGCCTTGCGAATTTAGATCCTCAACCTGAATCTGTCCCCATTAATCAGTTAGTCAAAGTGGAGGGGACTCCCCTTGTTGATGCAGAAGATTTAGACTGGACGGAATTTGTTCGTACTATTGCCGTTGCACGAATTACGATGCCAAAAAGTTATGTACGCTTATCGGCAGGACGTCAAGGGATGACAGAAGAAATGCAGGCTATGTGTTTTATGGCAGGTGCTAATTCTATTTTCTATGGTGATAAATTACTCGTTACCGGTAATCCTGAGGAAGACGGTGATCAATTACTTATGGCAAAATTCGATCTTGAACCCGAAACAGAAGAAAATCGAAAAGTACTTGAGCGATAGAGTAGAGGATACAAAAAGTGCGGTTAATTTTAACCGCACTTTTCAATTTTAATTATTTTTTGATTCAAACTCCTCTAATGCCTCGTCAAACTGTTCGGCAACAAGAGGGTGCACAGGGGAAAACACAGAGGATGTGAGCGTAATAAATGAACAAACTAAGAAGCCGGGGATAATTTCGTAAAGTTGAGATAAATCGTTCCAGCCTAAGAATTTCATTAATGGACTCCAACCGACTACGGTTACAGCACCCGATAACATCCCCCATAATGCTGCTTTGGAACTAATATTACGGTTAAAGAGTGAGAGAATGACCACAGGTCCGAATGCTGCTCCGAAGCCTGCCCAAGCATAAGATACCAAGCCCATTACTTTAGAGTTCGGATCTTGGGCGATGACAATGGCCACAACGGAAATGGCTAATACCATTATGCGACCAACCCATACTAATTCTTGGCTTGACGCATTTTTACGGAAGAAACCTTTATAGAAATCTTCAGTAATCGCAGCCGAGCACATTAATAATTGAGCGGATAGCGTACTCATGACGGCGGCTAAAATTGCTGATAAAACAATGCCGACAATCCACGGATTAAACATCACTTTTGAAAGTTCAATAAAAATAGATTCTGCGTTTTCGAGCGGAATATTTTGGTGAGTGAAATAAGCCAAACCAAAGTAACCCACCGATACGGCTCCCCCTAGACAGAGGAACATCCACACAATACCAATTGTTCGCGCTTTATTAAGTGCTGACACCGAATCTGCTGCCATAAAGCGAGCCAAGATATGCGGTTGTCCGAAATAGCCTAAACCCCAAGCAAGAGCGGAAATGACGCCAATTCCCGATACATTATGTAACCAGTTACTATATGGAATATTGGTTACGGCGGACTTGGCGGCTAACGCAGCGTTGATCTCTTCCCATCCGATATTCACGAATGCCATTACCGGTGCAAGAATGAGTGCAAAAATCATTAAAGAGGCTTGAATAGTATCACTCCAAGAGACTGCCAAATAACCGCCGATAAAGGTATAAGCGATAGTGGCAATCGCACCCAACCAAAGCGCGGTATAATAATCCAATCCAAGTAAACTTTGGAACAATTTTGCCCCAGCGACCACACCAGAAGCACAGTAAATAGTGAAGAAAAATAAAATAATGGAGGAAGAAATAATTTTTAACGCTTTTTTCTGACGCGGGAATCGTTGGGCGAAGAATTCCGGTAAAGTAAGCGCATTATTGTATTTTTCAGTGAAAATACGTAAACGACCGGCAACAATTTTGTAGTTCATAAAGGCGCCGACAGTTAGTCCGACGGCAATCCATGCTTCGGATAAACCGGAGAGGTAAATTGCACCCGGCAATCCCATTAAGAGCCAACCTGACATATCGGAAGCGCCGGCGGACATTGCTGTTACGAAACTTCCCATTTTTCGACCGCCAAGAATGTAATCGTCAAAGTTTTGAGTGGAACGATAAGCATATAAACCAATGCCTAAAATTACCAATAAATACAAGCCGAATGTGATGTAAATCTGCATAGCTTTACTCCTGTTATTAAGGTATTAGCCTGTGTAGTGGATTTATTCTTGCCATTTTAAATATATAACTGATTGTGGTTGAATAAATCCAATTCTACAAAAGACCTTATTGTCGCTTGTTAATCATAAAAAGGAAACATAGAACGTCATTTTTTATAGACTTTTTAAATCAATGTTCTTCCGCCGCCATTAATGATGTGTTTCCTCCGGCAGCAGTTGTGTTATAGCTACGAGAGAATTCATCATATAAAGGTAATAAATCTTGTGTTGTACTCCAGTCGAAACATTTAAAGATAGCTTTACTGTTTTCTGCTAACCATAGGCGACGCTGTGTATTAAGTGTGGTCAAATACACGCCTTTTTGACAGTGTCCGAGTTTGGTATCGACCCGAATACCCGTTTGGCGATTTTGGGCAAGCGGATGACTAGGTTCAACCAAAACAGTGAAACCTGCCGATAATAGTTTTTCTGCTGCAGATTGAGAAGCCAATAAATCGCCATTAAGGATTGCGACCTCGCAAGGTAAATAGGCAAGGCTGTTATGTTCGCCGGTAATACTTTCCAATACCGGTTTAGATTGCGGAAGGCTGTTTTCATCACCAAATTGGCTGTAATAATTTGGTGTACGGGTTAAGCGTTGGAGATAAAATTCTCCGCCTGCTTTAGGTCCCGTACCGGATAAACCATGCCCTCCGAATGGTTGTACTCCCACGACCGCACCTACAATATTTCGGTTGATATAGAAATTACCGCAATTAAGGTGTTTTTCTACTAAGCTCATTTGTTTACGAATTCGACTGTGGCAACCTCCGGTTAGGGCATAACCTTTTTCATTGACTTTGTCGAGTACGTTGATGAGATCCTCCTTACGATAGCGAATAATATGAAGAATTGGACCGAATACTTCTCTTTGTAGCTGATCGAGATTATCCAACAGATAAACGGACGGAGCGATAAAATGCCCGTCTTCCGGCACAGCTAGTTCCGTATAGGTAACAGCCACTTTACGCATATTGGATTGATGGTTGAGCAAGTTTTGTTTTGCTTCTTCGTCAATAACTGGGCCAATATCGGTTTCAAGTAAACGCGGATCACCTAGGCTTAATTCTTTCATTGCCTCGCTAATCATTCGATAGTATTGATCGGCGATTTCTTCTTGCAGTAATAGAATACGGAGAGCAGAGCAGCGTTGACCTGCTGAATCAAAAGCGGAGCTTAATACATCTGCAACCACTTGTTCCGGTAAGGCGGAGCTATCGACTACCAGTACGTTTTGTCCACCTGTTTCTGCAATCAAAATAGGATCATTGTCTGCAACAGCTAAACGTTTTTCGATAAGTTTTGCCACTTCGGTTGAGCCAGTGAATACGACAGCATCGAATGGTTGTTGAACAAGTGCAGAACCGAGATCTCCCGCCCCTAGCACTAATTGTAAGGTTTCTATCGGAATACCGGCTTGGTGAAGTAATTTTACTGCTGCATAAGCAATGAGTGAGGTTTGTTCTGCAGGTTTGGCTATCACTGCATTACCGGCAGCGAGGGAAGCGGCAATTTGACCGGTAAAGATTGCTAGTGGGAAATTCCAAGGGGAAATACAAAGTACTTTGCCACGGGCTTCACCAAGTTTATTGATAGCCGCTAGACTTTCAAGTTGATTTGCATAATAGCGGAGAAAATCAACCGCCTCACGAAGTTCGGCAATAGCATTCGGTAACGTTTTACCGGCTTCAAGCATTGCTAATTTCATCAATAAACCGTGATTTTCTTCATAGAGATCAGCCGCTTTGCGTAAAATATTGGCTTTTTCGACCGCACTTTTCGTACTCCAGTTTTGGTTGTTGGCGGCTGAAAATACCGCTTGCGCTTGATCGATTTCTAAGAAACGTATTTCACCGACAGTTTCTGTTAGTTTTGCAGGATTTTTCACATACTGTACGGCTTGTTGGCTTGGGGCGTCCAGTAGGATAAGAGATTCCGCATTTCCAATTTGAGCATTATTCAAGGCTTGTTCAAGTTTTTCCAATACCAGCTCGTTGGTTAAATCAAAGCCGGCGGAATTACGACGATCGTGAAATAATTCAAGGGGTTTACGTACCAGTTTATTGGGTTCGCCATTGGATTTGCTATACAGTTTCCACGGCGGAGTAACTAACTGAGAAACCGGAATACTCTCGTCCACTAATTGATGAACAAAGGACGAATTTGCACCATTTTCAAGCAAACGGCGAACGAGATAAGCAAGCAAGGTTTCATGAGTCCCTACCGGAGTATAAACACGTACTTGTTGGCTGAAATTTTCATTACCTACGATATTGTCGTAAAGGCTTTCCCCCATACCGTACAAGCATTGAAACTCAAATCTTTTTCCTTGTCCGAGTTCATAAATAGTACACATTGTGAGAACGTTATGAGTAGCAAATTGCGGGTAAATGACATCCTGTGCCGCCAACAATTTTTTGGCACAAGCAACATAGGCAATATCAGTATGATTTTTGCGGGTGAAAAGCGGGAAATCATCTAAACCATCAGTTTGTGCCCATTTGATTTCACTGTCCCAGTAGGCGCCTTTTACTAGGCGGATCATCAAATAGTGTTGTTTTTCACGGGCAAGATTGATCAAATAATCTAAAACATACGGGCAGCGTTTAGAATAACTTTGTACAACAAAACCAATACCTTTATAGTCTTTGAGCTCCGGTTCATCAAGTAATTTTTCGATTAAATCAAGAGAGAGTTCGAGGCGATTTGCTTCTTCCGCATCAATATTCACGCTAATATTGTATTTTTGTGCCAGCAAGAAGAGTTGTTTTACACGAGGATAAAGCTCATTCATTGTGCGATCATATTTCGCACGATTATATTTAGGATGAATGGCGGAAAGTTTTACAGAGATACTGTTACCATTGTAAATATTTCGATCTGTGGCATTTTTACCGACTTCCTCAATGGCATGTAAATAATCGTTGAAGTAACGATCAGCATCGGTAGCCGTCATTGCGGCTTCGCCCAACATATCGAATGAAAAGGTAAATCCTTTTTTATAGCGGGGTTGGATATGTTTAAGCGCTTCATGTATATTTATGCCTGCCACAAATTGTTTCCCTATAATCTGCATAGACTTCACCATAATTTGACGCATGACTGGTGCAGTAAAACGGGAAAAAATATTCTTTAGATTGTTGGTGAGTTGAGTTTCCGTAAGATTTTCACTGATTTTTCTACCGAACATTAAACCATAGCTGGCAGCGTTAATGAAAATAGATTTTGAATTGCCTAGGTGGGATCGCCAATTACCGTCTTGTAATTTTTCGTAGATAAGGTCATCACGGGTTTTGTCATCAGGAATGCGTAATAAGGCTTCTGCCAAGCACATCAACGCAACACCCTCCTCTGAACTTAGCGAAAACTCCTCCATCAAAGCGTCTGCACCATATTGTTTTTGTTTAATATGACGTAATTTATTGATGAGCTTGGTAGCATGATCTGTAATACGTTTTTCTTGTTCTTCTGTGAAATCAAGGGTTGCCATTAGCTGATCAATTGCTATTTTTTCATCAAGGCGATAATTTTCAGTAATGACCCGACGTTCTGGAGAGTAAGTTTTAGAAAGTGAAATAGACATTTGATAATCCTTTGTTTCTATTGTGTTATAAGATTATTTGCTGAAAGTAAGTCTATTTAAACAAAATGTAAACAAAAGCTTTTGAGATTTGTGAGTAATATCACAGAAAAAATGTAGATTAGAGAAGAATATAAAAAAATCCTCTTATTTTAAGTTTAATAAGAGGATTTAAGATAATTAAAGATGCTGATTGATAAAGTTGGCTAACTGACCTTTTGGTAACGCACCGACTTGTGTTGCAACAACCTCACCATTTTTCATTAAAAGTAAAGTCGGGATACTGCGTACACCGAATTGACCGGCAACCAGTTGGTTTTCATCAACATTGATTTTTACGATTTTTGCTTTGCCGGCAAATTCCGGGGCAAGCTCATCCAATACCGGCGCAATCATTTTGCAAGGACCACACCATGGTGCCCAAAAATCAACTAATACCGGAATATCAGAACGTAATACATCTGCTTCAAATGTCGTATCTGTTGTGTGTAATACTTGGCTCATTTTTGTTTCCTTTTTTGTGAATAATGCTCCCAATATAAGGGCATTTTGTGAAATTACAAGTGCGGTCAGAATAGCACGGGTTATTTAAAAGTACACTTATTAATTTAATCACTAAAAGCTAAGAGGGAAAAACCTGATTTTCGCAAGGTTTACCTGATTTTAGTTTATATACATTGGCAAGTGTAACATCTGCAATACTGGTTAAAGCTTCTTCTGTTAAGAATGCTTGATGACCGGTAAGTAGTACATTATGGCACGAAGAAAGGCGGCGGAATACATCATCTTGAATGACTTCATTAGATTTATCTTCAAAGAATAAATCGCGTTCATTTTCATAGACATCCATACCCAATGCACCTATTTTACGCTGTTTGAGGGCATCAATTGCTGCGGGCGTATCAATGAGAGAGCCCCGGCTTGTATTTATGATCATGATCCCATCTTTCATCTTTGCAAACGCTTCACGATTGAGTAAATGATAATTTTCCGGCGTAGCGGGGCAATGTAAAGTAATCACATGAGATTTTTCATAGATCTCGTCAAGTTCAACATATTTTGCACCAAGCTCCTCAGCAACAGGGTTTTTAAAAGGATCATAAGCAAGAATATGCATTCCAAAGCCTTTTAAAATACGCATAACGGCAACTCCAATTTTACCTGTACCTATAATGCCGACTGTTCGTCCGTGCATATTAAATCCAATAAGTCCTTCTAAAGAAAAATTGGCTTCACGGGTACGCTGATAAGCACGATGAATTCGGCGATTAAGTGTCATCATTAAGCCGACGGTATGTTCTGCCACGGCTTCAGGAGAATAAGCCGGCACACGAACTACTTGAAGTCCAATATCTTGTGCAGCCTTCAAATCCACATTATTGAAACCGGCACAACGCAAAGCAATGGTTTTTACGCCAAGTGCGGTCAATTTTTCCAACACTTTTCGACTCCCGTCATCATTGACAAAAATACAAACCACTTCACAATGTTCCGCCAAGCGGGCTGTACTTTCATTCAACATGAAGTCGAAAAATTCAAGATCAAAACCGTATTTTGCATTGATTAATTCAAAGTATTTACGGTCATAGTTCTTTGTACTGTAAACTGCAATTTTCATCTTACCTCCAAGAGGATTATTTCAAATGAGAAAATGCCTGAAGTAAATCTGCTTTGATATCTTCCACATTTTCGATACCCACTGAAAAACGTAGTAACGTATTAGTGATCCCTCGAGCTACACGTTCTGTTTCCGGAATATCCATATGGGTTTGAGTTGCCGGATAAGTGATAAAACTTTCAGTTCCACCAAGGCTTTCTGCAAAGGTGATGAGTTTGATGGATTTTAAAAAAGTATTGACCCAATTTTCATTTTTTAAACGGAAAGAAAGCATTCCACCTTTGTTTGGATAAAGAACGGAATCAACCTGTGGTTGGGATTTTAAAAATTCTGCAACGGTCTGCGCATTTTCTTGGTGGCGTTTCATACGTAGAGAGAGGGTTTTCATTCCACGAATCGTCAACCATGAATCAAAAGGTGAAAGTACTGCACCGGCGCCATTTTGAATATAGGCGATACGTTCACAAAGTTCTTGACCTTTTGCCACGATCAGACCAACAAGCACATCATTATGACCGGCAATATATTTAGTACCGCTGTGAATAACAATATCCGCCCCTAAATCTAGCGGGCGGGAAAGTACGGGTGTTAAGAACGTATTATCGACGATCAACATTAATTGATGTTTTTTGGCGAGTTTCGCAATTTCTGCTACATCGCATTCTTCCATTAATGGATTAGACGGCGTTTCGATAAAAATCGCTTTGGTATTGGGGGTAATGGCTGCTTCAATATCCTCAGTAGAAGCCGTATTAACATAAACCGGTTTTACACTATTGTTCTTTTTATAAGAAAAATCTAAAAGGCGGTAAGTTCCGCCATAAACATCGCTGGAAACAATCCACTCATCTGGCGCGGTAAAAAGGCTCATTAGCACCTGGATTGCCGCCATGCCCGATGAAAATGCAAAACCCTGATCTCCGTTTTCTAATTGGGCGATTGTGTTTTCTAACACTGAGCGGGTTGGGTTTTTTGTGCGAGTATAATCAAATCCCGTACTCTCACCAATGCCATGATGCCCGTATGCAGTAGAAAGAAAAATTGGCGTAGAAACTGCACCAGTGCGTTCATCGGTGCGATTACCGGCTTGAGCGAGTAGGGTATCAATTGCATATTGTTGTGTTGTCATAATATCCTCGAAAATAATTTAAAAAGTGACCGCACTTTTTATGAATTATGAAAAAAATAGTAAAAGCATTTTGGCATAAAGCCTAAAGTGATAAAAGAAGAAATTAAGAGATAGCAGTAAATTTCATTTTTTCATCATTTATTGTAAATAATTTAAACGAAATGAAGTTTTTTTAGACGGTTAAGATTTTTTTTAAGATCTATGATTGACAGCGTTTAAAATATCCGTAAAATGCGCACCACTAACAGCGAATGCGGGAATAGCTCAGTTGGTAGAGCACGACCTTGCCAAGGTCGGGGTCGCGAGTTCGAGCCTCGTTTCCCGCTCCAATTACTGGCGTGTTAGCAAAGCGGTTATGCACTGGATTGCAAATCCATGTAGCTCGGTTCGACTCCGGGACACGCCTCCATAATACGCTATAAGTTAGTTTGCCCGAGTGGTGGAATCGGTAGACACAAGGGATTTAAAATCCCTCGCCTTTCGAGGCGTGCCAGTTCAAGTCTGGCTTCGGGCACCATCTAATAGCTGCACTATTCGCTGAAAAAACTATTTAATATCCTATTCTTAGGGTCGTTAGCTCAGTCGGTAGAGCAGCGGACTTTTAATCCGTTGGTCGAAGGTTCGAATCCTTCACGACCCACCAAGTATTTATTTTTCCTCCAATTCAATTGTAAAAGTTTAATACTCCTTAACGTTACTACGGATACCTCAGACAGAGCGATTCGTTTTAGCTGTGGGTATCTTATTTTTCCCTATTCTTCTATATATTCTGTCCGCGAAAGAATTTATTCGTGGAACGGTTGGTATGTATCAGGACTTGCAAATTTTTGAACCCTTTGGTTTCAAACTCCTGCCTTTAAAATTCATCGCTAACTATGTAGATAATACAAATGATGTGAAGTTTGTACTC
>NZ_MLHG01000073.1 GCF_001998825.1 Rodentibacter mrazii | reverse complement strand
CATTTAATAAAATTATTTAGACAAAATCAGTACAATTTTTAAGCTAACAACTTCAAATCACCAAATTTATCCCCTCTCAAGGAGTAGAATTTTATATAGATAAATGGCAGAACCCAATAAACAAGGTATAATTGCCTCACTTTTGACAAAGAGAAAATTGAATGAAAATTAACTTTACGCAGGTTTTACAAGATAGCTGGAATTTTTTCCGTAATCAGCAAAAAATAATGCTTCAGCTTGTATTAATCCTATTTATGACACAAGTTTTAAGCATATTATTAAGCCCATCGATTAATTCTCCAGAAGCCTTGGTCGATACCAATACTTTTGGTATGGCAAATATAGATGTCATTGGCTTTTTAACATCATTTTCTATCGCACAATTAGCAACGACTTTTTTGAGTGCGTGGGGATTGCTGACAATTCATAAAATCAACCAACAAAATTACCGCACTTTAGGGCAAACATTCGGTGCAACGCTTTCACGTTTTATTGGTGTTGTGATCTTAGAACTCATTATTGTTATTCCTATATTTCTTGGCTTATTTGAAATCGGTGCGGCAGTACTCACTAAAACCTCTCCCTCAATAATCTCGCTTGTAGCGATTATTGTCGGGATTTGGTTCTTTATACGTGTAAATTTATCTACCACCCACTACTTAACGTCGCAAGACAGTATCGGACAAAGTCTGCAAAAAATTTGGCTACAAGGGCGAACTCAAAAAAGCGCATTATTTATTTACGCCCTATTAGTGTATTTTGTTGTACCGACATTAGTTTTTCAACTCACTACGCTATCTAACAATATGGTTTTTATACTTATAGTAAGTGGCTTCGCCTCATTATTAAATATACTAATGCTGGTGGTAACCTATCGTTTTTACAGCTTATTTATGAAGGAGTCATAAGTGAAACAACTACTTGAATTTATTCCACTAATCTTATTTTTTATCACTTATAAACTTAGCGGCGTACGCGATGCGGCAATCGTCTTAGTGATTGCGACCATCTTGCAGATGGTGATCTTAAAATGGAAATATGGCGCCATTGAAAAACAACAAAAAATCATGGCAAGTGCGGTCGTTTTTTTCGGACTTTTAACCGCTTATTTCAATGAATTACGTTATTTGCAATGGAAAGTCACTATTGTAAATGCGCTTTTTGCCATCATATTGCTTGTGGCACAATTTCAATTCAAAATACCTTTAGTGAAAAAATTACTCGGTAAAGAAATTAAGTTACCGGAGCAGGCTTGGAATAAACTCAATCTCGGCTGGGCAATTTTCTTTATCATTTGTATGTTGGTGAATATTTATATTAGCCGCAATATGTCGGAAGAAGCCTGGGTTGATTTCAAATCTTTCGGCTTAATTGGAATGACGATAATTGCCACGCTAATTTCCGCTGCTTACATTTATAAATATTTACCAAAAGACGAACAAAATAACCACAAAGATGGAGAGAATTAATGTCCTCAAATTTTATTGATAAAGATGGTCGCCAATCGAAAGGCGTATTACTACTCCGCACCCTTGCTATGCCTTCCAACACCAATGCAAACGGAGATATCTTCGGCGGCTGGATTATGTCGCAAATGGATATGGGCGGTGCAATTTTAGCTAAAGAAATTGCTCATGGACGGGTTGTTACTGTTGCCGTAGAAAGAATGAATTTCATCAAACCTATTGCAGTGGGTGATGTAGTATGCTGCTACGGTCAATGCCTAAAAATCGGACGCTCTTCTATTCAAATTAAAGTAGAAGTCTGGGTGAAAAAAGTTGCTAGTGAACCTATCGGTGAACGCTACTGCGTAACCGATGCAGTGTTTACCTTTGTCGCAGTAGATAGCAACGGTAAATCACGTAGTATTCCACGCGAAGACAACCATGAACTGGAAAAAGCCCTCGCCTCCATTCAAGAATAGGAAAGTCAACAAACTAAAGATATTTAAAGGAGAAAACAATGTATTACGTTATTTTTGCTCAAGATATTCCCGGCACCCTTGAAAAACGCCTTGCCGTTCGTGAACAACACTTAGCCCGTTTAAAACAGCTACAAGCCGAAGATCGTTTACTTACCGCCGGCCCAAATCCGGCTATTGATGACGAAAACCCCGGCGATGCAGGATTCAGCGGTTCTACCGTCATAGCTAAATTTGATAGCCTACTCGCCGCAAAAGATTGGGCTGCACAAGATCCTTATGTGGCAGCAGGGGTTTATGGTGAAGTGACGGTGAAACCGTTTAAAAAAGTGTTCTAAGGGAACTAATATATGAAAAAGCGAATCTAAGAATTCGCTTTTTTTGTTAATTAAACCGTATAAATTTGAGCATTGATACCGTAAAGCTCACTCCATCTAACAAGGAATAAATTCTCATTTTACAGGAATGGTATGAAAAAACTTCCCCTTATTTCCCTTGCAATTTTAACCGCACTTTCTCAATCCATCAGAGCGAATACAAATACCGATAAATTAGCAAACACACCACTCGTTAATCTCGCAGAAGAACAGTTGAAATGGCAGCAAAACCAACACCATGACGAGTTAAAACAGCTAAATCAGCGGGCAACATTCTTACAACTCGAAAATCTATTGAAAAGTGCGGTAAAAAATAACCGTGTTTTTGAAAACCGAGCGGTTTTTCTATCATTACTCCATTCTTTAGAAAGCTATCCGTTGCAAACTGATGCTTGGTTTGCATATTTTGATAGCCAAATAAAATCAGTTACTCGTGATACACCTTCAAGTGAAGTGATGGCATTAAAAAAAGATATTGAGGATTATATCTCTAAACATCCCCAACATTTTCTCCGTTCCCGCTTGGAACAAAGCATTCTTACCTTGCTAAATAACAATGGCTCCGAGCGTCTAGTGGATTATGCAAAAAAGATCAAACCAAATAGTTTGGAAATGCAAATTGCCACATTAAACATGGAATATCAGATCACTCAAAAATCATCGGAATTAAATAAAAATCAACCAACTCAAGAAGCGGATATTTTGAACCGCTTTGAAACATTCTGGCTCAATAATGGCGAGCTTACGAACGATTCCGAGCTATGGAAAAAATGGTATTCCAAGGGTGGCAGGACAGCAGACAAAATTTATCAAAAAGCGCAAAACTTATTTACAAAAAAAGATGTGAAAGGTTTAGTATTGCTGGCGGGAGAATTAGAGAATCCCAATAATCTAAAAGACGATCCAACAATCCTGACAAAGCTACAACTTTATGCTGATTTACTAAAAAATCCGCTAAATTTAAAAGCACTTGCAGATACATTACCTGATGACAAGAATGGCAAAATCCAAGACCAATTTGCCGTCATACAAGGATTTTCACGTTATTTACGCATGCTCCCCGAAAATATGGATAACCCCGATTTTGCCCCTTATTTACAATGGGCAAAAAACTGGCAATTAAACGACACACAAATTCGTGATTGGAAAATCACGTTTATCAGCCGTTTTTTTGATAATGAAACCCCTCATTTTCAGCAATGGCGTGATACAGAGATATTAGCATTAAATGCCGATAATCTGATTGAACGCCGACTACGTATGGCAATTTGGCAGAAAACCGATCTTATGCCTTGGTTAAATGCCCTTTCAAAAGAAGGCAAGGAAAAACAAGAATGGCGTTATTGGCTCGCAAAAAGTGATCCACAAAAAACACGAGAAATTTTAACCGCACTTTCCAAAGAACGTGGTTTTTATCCAATGTTAGCCAAAGCCATGCTTAGCCCTCAAAATCGTGGTGCGAACTATCGCATTGAATTGCCTCAATCCACATTAAATGATAAAACGAAACTTGCTCTTATAAAGCATCACCGTGCCGCATTAGAGGAAATTGCCGAACTGCGACAATTAGATTGCCTAGGTGCAGCCAAACAGCGTTGGCGTTTTCTGCTTGAAAATATTTCCAATGAATCAAAACAAGCTAAGCAAATTGCTTTGAGTGAATATGCGAATCGACAAGGTTGGTTTGATTTAGGTGTGGACGGCTCAATTATTGCGAAAGCATGGAATCATATTTCCTTACGACTGCCAAACGCTTACCAAGGCTATTTTGATATTACTTTAATGCCTCAATCAGTAAAAACCGATAACTCCATAAGTAAAACCTTTGCAATGGCAATAGCCCGTCAGGAAAGTGCTTGGAATCCAATGGCACAATCTTCTGCCAATGCTCGCGGATTAATGCAGCTTTTACCAAGTACCGCCAAAGCAACCGCCGATCACAATCAATTACCTTATCAAACGGAAAAGGATTTATTCAAACCATTCAATAATATTTTGCTCGGAACAGCACATTTAAATGAACTGAATATGAAATACCCGAATAATCGTATTCTCATTGCCGCCGCATACAATGCCGGATCAAGTAGGGTGGAAAAATGGCTGGCAAGGTCGGGAGGAAAATTAACGATGGATGAATTTATCGCCTCAATTCCATTTTTTGAAACCCGTGGTTATGTGCAAAATGTATTGACCTATGATTTTTACTACCAACTATTACAACATAAAGAAAATCCACAAACCTTTAGCCAGGAAGAGTTTGATCGGCTATACTAAGCGCACTAGTTTAATAGTATAGGATGAGATTCATGTATATCAGTCGCAATTTAGATCAATGGAATGCTTTTCTTGCCATGCTACAAACGGCTTTTGAACAAGGCAAAGCACAAGATTTTTTAACCTTGCTTCTCACCGCTGACGAACGCGATGCTGTGGGCTTGCGTTTACAAATTGTCTCACAGCTATTAGACAAAAATTTATCTCAACGTGAAATCCAACAAAATCTGAGTACCAGTGCCGCCACCATTACACGCGGTTCAAATATGATCAAAACCATGGATCCGAATTTTATAGAATGGGTAAAACAACATCTTGATGACGTTGAAAAAAACTAAGCAAATTTTAAGCGCAGTTTTACGGTTATTTAGTCCCAAATGGTGGAAGAAAAATTGGCAGAGCATCGCAATCCGATTTTTCTTCGCCATTTTTGCTTTTATTCTGCTTTTTCGCTTTGTTCCCGTGCCTTTTTCTTCTTATATGGTTCAACAGCAAGTTGGACATTGGTTACAAGGCGATTTCCATTATCGGGCGAAATCGACTTGGGTGAGCCTTGAGAAAATTTCGCCACATATGCAACTTGCCGTAATTGCAGCGGAAGATCAAAAATTCCCCTCTCATTACGGTTTTGATTTCACAGCCATTCAAAAAGCATTCAAATATAACGGAAAATCAACACGCAAAATTCGGGGCGGATCTACCATTTCCCAACAAACTGCCAAAAATTTAATGTTGTGGCACGGACAAAGTTGGCTACGTAAAGGATTAGAAGTGCCGGCTACGACGTTATTAGAGCTAGGTTGGTCAAAAAAACGAATTTTGGAAGTCTATTTAAATATTGCGGAGTTTGGCGAAGGGATTTTTGGTGTTGAAGCGGCAAGCCGTTTTTACTTTAATAAATCAGCAAAAAATTTGACACAATCCGAAGCAGCATTACTGGCAGCCGTTTTGCCAAATCCTATTATTTATAAAGTCAAAAAGCCGAGTGCATTGGTACGCAAAAAACAGCAATGGATTATCAGGCAAATGAGAAATCTGGGAATAAATTATTTAAAACGGCTAGATTAACGGTTATGTAGCAAATGCACAAAAATAGAAATTTCAACGACATGTAGGGACACAAAAACAGATTTGTGCAGCGGCTAGATATAATACCGTAGATTAAAAAAGTGCGGTCACAAAAAACAACGTTTTTTGAACGTTGGCTTTGCCAACAGCCCCGATAGGGGGGAACAAACGAGTAAGCGAGTTTGTGAATAATTTAAACCGCACTTTTTTTAGAAATTAAGCTGTTACGTTTGCACGTTTTACCATCACAAAAGATAGGCTAAATGCCACGATAAAAGAAATCGCCATACCAATGCTGTACATTGCAAGGCTATCCGGTTTGATTGATGGCACCCCCAAGAAACCGGCAGCTCCTAACGCAATAGCTTTTACGTTAAAAAATGCGATGAAAGCACTTGCCAAACCAGAACCAATCATTGCCGCAAAGAACGCTTGGCGATAACGTAAGTTCACCCCAAACATCGCCGGCTCGGTAATCCCTAATAAAGCAGAAATCCCTGAAGGCACCGCCAAACCACGCACTTTTGGATCTTTTAATGCTAATGCTACGCCTAAACAGGCTGCACCTTGTGCAATGTTAGACATTGCCGCAATTGGGAAGATAAACGTACCGCCCGTGTGTGCAACATCGGCTAATAATTGGGTTTCTACCGCAATAAAAGTTTGGTGCATACCGGTGATAACAATCGGCGCATAGAATGTACCGAAAATTGCTCCTCCTACAAAACCAAGGGTATCATACAACCAGGTTAAACCCACTGAAATGATTGAACCCGCCTCACGACCGAACGGCCCGATCACAGTAAATGCCAAGAAACCGGCAATAAAGAGCGAGCATAATGGGGTAACAAGATTATCCAGATAAGAAGGCACAAACTTACGGAATGTTTTTTCCAGCGTTGCGAGTACCCAAGCGGAAATGATAGTTGGGATCACCGTTCCCTGATAACCGACTTTCTCAATTTCGAGCCCAAACACTTTCCAATATTGAATATTGCCTTCCATTAAGGTTTTCGCATAGTTCCAACCGTCAGCCAAAGCAGGGTGAACTAAGAGCATCCCCAAAGCTGCCCCCAAGAACGGATTACCGCCAAATTTACGGGTGGCGGAAAATCCTAGTAGGACAGGTAAAAATACAAAAGGAGCATTGGCTATCGTATTGATGAAATCGACTAAATCAGAAACTTCAGGATATTTACTTACAACCGAATGCCCTTCCCAAAAGAAACCGACAGAGGTTAGCATGGAGTGAATCCCCATCAACAAACCGCCTGCCACAATCGCCGGAATAATCGGTACGAAAATATCCGCCAAACCTTTCACCAGACGTTGTAATAAACCTTGGTTGCCGGCGGCTGCCTCAGCAACCTCTGCTTTACTCACATCACCAATCCCCAGTTGCTTGGTTAATTGTTCGTGAACTTTATTCACCGTACCGGAACCGAAGATAATTTGATATTGACCGGCAACAGAAAACTGTCCTTTCACGCCCTCAATATTATCAATACCTTCTTTATCAACTTTGCTTTCATCGTTTAAAACGATACGCAAGCGCGTTGCACAATGTGCTGCTGTGGCAATATTACTTTTACCACCCAATTTCTCTATCAATTGTTCTGCAATTTTAGGGAAGTTCATAAGTATCTCCTAATTAAGTTAAAAAATAAAACTGACAAATTCCGAATAAATAAATTAATGTAAAAAAGCCTTTCGAGATGTTACGAAAGGCTTTGAAAAATATTGTGGTGCCTGGGCGAGACCTGAATCAAAAACATAACAACTTGAAAACATTAAACAAAATAAACAAAAAAAGAATAAAGCACAAAAATATACTGCTAAATCTACTACTAAAATCAAAAGTCACCCACTAAAAACCATCTCCTTGTGAAATTATTATATCGCAAAGAAAGAGGGTTATCCAATGACAGCCACTCTAATTTAAGCCGCATAAATTTCCTTTTTTTATGGACTCGCAAAAATCTCTTTTGAATAATATTTCCTTTTTTTGGTCTCGTTGTTTATTCTCAAGTTGAGGTTAAGTTATTAAGTAAAATTTAATAACTGGCAAAATAACTTTCACCGTTGGTGGATGTTGAAACATGTCGAAAGAATTACATGATAGTTTCCAGCAAGTGAAAAAGGTACTCCTAGACGGGGTGGGCGTTCCACGGGGTTTAGGGCCATCATCATCTTTCTAACAAAATTCAAATTTTGACGTTTATTATTCAATTAGGTGTTCGTGTCATACGAATGCCTCAATCGTTCGCATCATACGAATCGTTCAACCGTTACCATATAACCACGGTTCACATCTCCTCAAATTTGAGGGCGTTAAATTTTCACTCGCGCGCGTACTGCTCCCTAAATTCAATAAAAAAAGGCTCAATGCACCGCACTAAGCCTTTTAAATTATGCTGTTTTGATATGATTCAATAGCACTTCATTGATCCGAGTTTGCCAACCTTGCCCCGTTGCTCTGAACGCTTGAATCACTTCAGGGGATAATCTTAACGTGATAGACTGCTTAGTCGGTGATTTCTGTTTGCCTCGTCCTGTTCGAATTTTCCCTTGTTGTTCCATTTCTTTTTGATGGGCTTTTACCATTGCCATAAATTCAGGTGGCATAACCTCTGCTAAAGGTTTAGCTAGAGCAAAATCAGCCTCTGTCAATTCCCTAATTTCACCATCTGCATTAATAAGCGGTTCTCTGTGTTTCATATCTTTTCAGCCCTCGCTTATCTATACCCTTGCTAATTCTTCAAAAATCTGCGGTGAACGTTCCACCATTCGCAATAATAGCATTGCTTGCTGATTAGGCTTGCTTTTGCCTTGCTCCCATCCTTGATAGGTTCTCACGCTTGTTCTTAATTTTTGGGCAAACATTGATTGAGATAGTTTTAGGCTTTCCCGGATTGCTTTGATTTCGCTTGCTTTCATCTCCAGCGGTTCGGGACGGTTTAGTGTGTAACTAGGTAATTCAATTTCGCCTTTTTGGTGTGCTTGAATTTCTTTCAAGCCTGTCATCAACTCATTAAATAAATTTCTTTTTGTCATTCTCTAGTCCTCACTGTTTTTTAATTTCTTCAACGACTGCCCTCAATGCTTTGCGCTGCTCATTGCTCAAGTCGTCCATTTCGCTTTTTTGGTAAGCAGTAATCAAGTAAATATTTGCTTTGTTATCTTGATAATAGTAAATCACTCTCGCCCCACCTCGCTTGCCTTTGTTGCGTGTGCTATCGGCTATTCTTACTTTACGAAGTCCGCCCAATCCTTGAATTAAATCGCCTTTCTCCGGGCTTTCTAATAGCTCATTTTGAAAAACCCTATATTCATCATCACTAATATATTCTGCACGATATTTAGAAAAGGGTGTTAATTCCACAAAGGTTAGGTTCATTTTTTAGCCTTATACTTGATTTGCGTACATTATACGCAAATGGCGTATAGTAGGCAATGTTATTTGATAAGATTTTACCTATGGATCAAACTAAGACTTTCCACCACCTAAAAAATAAAAAAGTGTATAGATATACGAAAATCGTTAGACACACTAGACACAGCCGATTTTTAGAAAAAATATTTTTATTTTTCAAATAGTTAAGCCTCATTTTTGTGTCTAAACGCATTAGACACACCTTAGACACAGCTAGACACACTTTAGACACATTAGTGAATTGTTCATTTTTTGATTAGACACAAAACCCCATTTTTTAGACACAAAACCCCTAAAATTAGACACAAAAAGGGTATTTTTAGACACAGTATTTTTATTAAGTGATTGATATATTTAGCTTTTGTTCTTTTGTGTCTAGTGTGTCTAAGTTTTTTTGATGTTTTCTACACACGGAAAAAAATTTTTTCGTTGGTGGATAAAAAAAGAGCAAATCATTTCTGATCTGCTCTTTGTTGTTTGATAGTCTGTGCCTTTCA
The DNA here is from genome assembly GCF_001998825.1 of Rodentibacter mrazii. GTDB lineage: Bacteria > Pseudomonadota > Gammaproteobacteria > Enterobacterales > Pasteurellaceae > Rodentibacter > Rodentibacter mrazii. The sequence continues at coordinate 17,021 of NZ_MLHG01000073.1, read as the reverse complement.
AAATAGGCTTTTTATTCCCTTTCTTCGCTTTTGTCGTCCTCTTCATCTAATACCGCCAACACATAGCAGCGGATTGTTTTATTGCCTCGGATGGCTCTCGGTAATTGTTTTCGGTATTTGTAACCGCTGGCATTTGAAGTTTCTAACATACCTGTGCCGGCTAAAACTTCATTCGCCTGTTTCTCATTAAAGCCTTTAATCACATCTTCAAGATAAACCTGTGGGAAAACCCAATATCGATCGCTTTCTTGGGGTTCTTTGCTGTCGGCAAGCTGGCGATAACCTGCCGTATCTCTCGGCTCTTGTTGGTTATGATTAAAGGGAAATTCAATAAACCGTGCGCCATTTAGCAATAACCAACCATTCACCTGTTCAATAATCTGTTTTTCCTCCCGAGAATGTAGCCCGTACTCGTTCACCCATTCATTAAAGCTGTGTAAAAGTGCGGTCTGATTTTCTGTGGTTTTCCAGCCGGTGAAAGGGCTTGCCAGTTGTAGGGCGGTTTCCAGTAAGGCAAAACGACCAGCCACCCGTTTAACTTGTGGGCTGGCGTCATTGGGTAGCGTTGCTTGCCATTGCTCCGCATAACGCTGATATTCAGCCACCACCGCTTGTTTATTTTCCAATAGCCACATAATCCACGCTTTGCCCATTGCGCCATAATAACGCTTTGTCATGGCATTTAAATGGTCTGCATGGGCTTTGCCATTGCCAAAATGATAAAACGTACTGGCGGGCTGAATAGGGATATTTAACAAGCGCACTAATTGCCCTGCATTGGTTCTGATGTTGTCCTGTTTGAGATATAACTCTAAATCTTGCTCACCGGTGGAAAAGGCAAGAATGCGCCAGCGGTTTAGCTCTCGGTTTCCGCCTTCCTTTGCCCCTTGGATTTTCCCTACACCATTAAATAACGCGTAAGCGGTCTGTTCTACGTGCTTTTTACTTGCCCCTTGTCCGATTTCATCAAGGGGAATAAAGCCGTCATTTCGTGCGGCTGCCTCGTTAATTAAGCCTAGGCTGGTGCCGTTCCATGATAACCGGATTAAATCAGGCTCACCATAAATTGAACTGGCAATATTGGCGATAGTCGTTTTCCCTGCGCTGGATTTTCCGAACAGGTGAACGCCAAAACTCTCCGCCCCAATCAAGCCAATCAAAGGGGCAGCCAACGAACACGCCACGCCCAACATCATAGAATGATTGCCCTTGAGATATTGCCCGATTTCCTTTTGCCAGTCGCTTAACGTGCCTTTGGCTTGATAGCCTGCGGTGGTGGCTGATTTGTTGTTGAAGTAAACGGGCTGATTCGGTTTCCCCAATACTTCACCATTCGGCAAAATATACGCGTTAAAATCCGCCTGCCAACCTGTTTCATTCACAATCTGATAAATCGGCTTGTCTTGTGTATCTTGGAGATAATCCGCGAGGTGCGGTTTTAAGCGTTGGCTATTGGTGAGCCTAACGCCCTTTTGCTTGAGCAGTTGCCACCCCGCACGCTCACCAATTTCCGCCCACGGGAGAGCGATTAAAGTCGGTTCGGTTTTGCCCTGCGCTTGGAAAGAGAGCATAGAAAAGTAATCACTCTCGGAAATGCCTACGCCCACCACATCCACACAATCCGCCAGCCATTCGCATTTATCAACCATCTCGCCTGTGTCTTTGTCTAACTTCGGAACAACCCTAAAAAGCCCCGCTATGCCGTTTTCCTTGCGTTTTTCGGTGTAAGGTTGATGATTATCTCGGGTTGATTCGCAAATGAGCTGAATTTCACCGTGATAAGTTTCGCCCTTGCGTATGCGCTGAATATATCGGCTTACATCTTCAATCATCTGCAAGGCTTCATCACAATACATCACACTTTCGGCTGCCGTATGTTTGGCAAGATTCAAATAAACCGCTTCTAAAACTTCCGTGTCTAACGCATTCCCACCATTTGCCCGAATTAAACGAACATAACGGGCGTTTTTCGGGGCAATTCGCAATGATTGAATAGATTCTAAGGCTTTATCGTCCACCACCACACAAGGCGATTTACGGGCGTTTTCACCTAAGGCATTTTCAAGGTCGATTTCAACCGCACTTTTACCCGATTCATCAATATGCTTGGCAATCTCCCACGCCTGCAAGCCTAAGCAAATTATGATTTCCGATTCGCCTGTTTGGTCTTGTACTTTCACAAAAGGGGCGTTTTTTAGTTTAGCCATTGTTGCCCTCCTGTTTCACTCGCTGTACGCTTTTCTATTTGAGCAAGGGCAATCTGTGCTTCTTGAGATATTAAAGCGATATTGGCGCGCAGAAAGCCTAATACAGTGAATTTCATTAAATCTTGCTGGATTTCTTCTGCACTTAAATTCGCCAACACATCATCTACATTGTGAACGCCTTTGCGTGCCGGCATTGATTGAATTAGCCATTTCTCCACATAATGACAATCAGCCACCAACGCCCGCAGATAATCATCATAGCCTTTCAGCTCGGCATTGGCGGGAATAATTGCCTCTCTTACACCGTCAAGCAGTGAAAACAAGGCGGGAAAAGCAGTTGCCCTATCTTCCGCACCACAAGCCAACGCCGCTTTCTCCCGTTCGGAATAGTCCGACCAGTCTAACTTTTCTTGTGAAGGATTAGATTTTGTTGTTTTAGCCATTGCTTACCCCTTGTTTCTTAATCAATACAGCTTGATAAATCACTTCATTCAAGGCTTTTTCTGATAGGTTCAATGCTTCCGCTAGGGTGCTTACCGTACCGAGTATGATTGGCTTATGTTGGCTATATCCGACGACTTGATAATTTACCTTACTCATTCGATACCCCTTGCAACTTCTCATTTTCAACGCGCTCGATATTGAGTCGGTCGATTTGTTCGATCACTTCATTGAATTTATAAATCAAATAGCCGTTGGCTTGATTGAAGTCTTTCAACGTGCCGGCATTGTCTTTTGTGAGGTTTGCACCTTGGGATTTCGCCAGCGCATTAAATAACTTTCCACCCGCCTTTAACCGTTCCACTAAATCCGCCATTTCCGACCGCATTTTTAGTTTGTGGTGGAAGTCATCAGGGTAAACATCTAAACAGCGTTGGTTACTCTCTAAAATAAGCTGAAATTGGCGGTTAATTTGCGCATAGGCGAACGCGAGGGGAGTAAGTGATAATTTCCCTTTGCCTTTTCCTTTAGTCGTTTCTTGCGTTTCCTGTTGCGTTTTTGGGGTTTCCTCAATTTGAGGAGACCGGCTATCGGTCTGATTCATTTCACGGACAAAACGATTGATTTTCTCTTGCTGGTGGTTTGCTTTCCATTGCTCAAGCTGTTTCATAGGGTTATTTGGTTTCATCGTTGCCCCCCGTGTGCTGAATTTCCACTATCGCTACATCACGATAGCTAAAATCATCTCTGTTTGATTCAACATAGGATTTGATTTCTTCTGCCCGTGCAAGGGCGACGCCTTCCGCACAAATAAACGTGCGCCCGTCTTGATAGTGTAGGGTGACGTTATTCATTGCCTTTGCCTCCCTTCATATTGCTAAGGTGAAATTCTGCATTGCCTGCGCTATCTCGTAACACATTGAGGAGGTAAGCATTCGCCTGAATCAATCCGCCTAAGTGTCTTACGGTGGCATTGTCTAAAGCGTTATGGCTGAAGTTCTGTTCTCGCTCATCGGTTAAACTGCCTAAGTGTTCCATCATCTTGCCTACGGCAAATAACCCATATTCAATCGATTCGCAAAGATTTTCCGATTCATTGCGCAAGGCTTTTAAATCTTTCTCGCTCATTGGGTTGATTTCGCTGTACTTGTTGAGTTTGTTAAAACTCGTGCAACTTTGAAGAACAGATAAAATAGATTGATTAAACATTTGCGCCCCCTTGTGTTGAAGATAAAACAGGGGTAGGGAATGCCGCTAAAAGTGCGGTCAGTTTTTGATAGGTTTTCATTTTGAAGGTTCTCGTAAGTTTGTGAATAAACTTACCACCAACAAGGGGCGGTAAGGGTTCAACTACTGCCTTCAAACAGTCCGCATTATTCGTACGGTTGCCCGTCTTATTTCTGCGTGTCGCCCTTACCGCAAATTCGATAAATGATAGGGTATGCCCAAAACTGGACGCACTCCCATTGATAGGAATTTGAGATAAAAAAATACCGCTTAAATAACGCTTGCGGTCTGCGTTGAAGGTTGTAGTGCCACAGATACTACCCACATCAACGGCATTTCGCAAGCTGTGATTTTGAACAGGGATATTTTTACGCATCTTACACCTCCCCTAAATCATTTAATCCGTTACTCATTAATTCGGCTGCACCTCGTAAGGCTGAAATTAATGCCGGCATATCGTCATTGTCTAAATCAGCACTGTTTACTAATAAATCTACAATGCTATAAGCCTGCCATAGGGTATTGGTCGCATTTTTTAAATGCGCTTGGGCTTTGTCGTCTAAGGTGTATGAGGTGGTAGCTTTAGGCATAGCTCACCTCCGAAAAAGTGCGGTCATTTTTAAGGTTGATTTTGCCGGCAAGGACAAGCACAAATTCACGGGCTAAAATGGCTCGGGCTTGTAATTCGCTGTCGGCATTAATGCGGATTTTTTGAATATGATTGGTTAAGTCGGTGCGACGTATAGCCGCAAAAATGAATTGATACATTTGCGTAACTCCACTGAATAGTTTTTCAAGAGTTACCGCTCGGAAGTTCTGAGGCTTTGGGCGGTAACGTGCAACGGGCTCAGAAACTGCGATCAGTGGAACACAGCAAAGGGCGAAACCTTTCCCGCTACACGCTACCATAGATAGACGCGCTAGGCGTTCTTTAGGTGTGTGTAAACCACGCATAAAAAAACACGCTTTCGGCGTGCTATGCGCCACTGATAGATAGTTCGAGTTCTGAGGCTCGGCGGTCGTTTTTTGCGACTGCGTGGGAATAATGCCAAAATTGAGTGCAGTTTGTAAAGTGTTTTTGTTGGATTTTTCAAAAGTCATTAGTTTGTCTCATAAATAATTATGGTGTTTTTGGTAATGGTGATCGATTGATAACGTTCAAAATCTAGCCCTTGTTGCCTCAAGCCTTTGAGGATTTTCGCCTTGTTGTCAAACCGGGCGATATTCTCTTGACTGCCTGCGTGGGTTGTACCGATTACGTCATAAATAGGTTTGTGCTTGCGTTTCATTGGTGTTTATCCGGCAAGACTGAAAGCAATAATCAAAAGGCTGATAAACATTAAAAATTCAATGATTTCTTCTAGCATTTTTGCCCCCTATGCCGCCAACTGCTCGCTTAAATAACGTTGGCTTAATTTCTGCAACTGTGCCTTGCGTTCTTGATAGCCGGTATCAAGCTCAATAAGTGCGGCGTTGGTGGCTTGTAGGGTTTTCAATAAGCGAAGTTGTGCCACATTGAAATAATCCCGCACGTTGCCTTTAATCCCTTTGAGAGCTTTCCATTTGCGAACATTTACCCCAAGCACTAAGCTGTCTAACATTTCTTGTTCTTGGCTGTAATGATAGGGTTTCGGCGGTGTGCCGTTTCGTTCTAATCGTGCTTTGATTGCCTCTGTCATTTCTCGGTTTCTGTCGATACTTTCCAACCGTTCAAGGGTTTTGGCTAAGGTGTTTTTATAAACCTTTGGTGCAACCTGTTTGAGCTGTTTCTCTGCCTCGATAAAATGCTGGCGAATTGCCCGCCCGATTTCGTTTTTCTCCATTAAGCAAAGGTGCTTGGCTGTGTCTAGGGTGATGATGTAATCAATGATAGGTTTATTATTCCCGCCTTTTTGGCTCGCCAATTTTGGCGAACCAATGGCGATATTTTGCACAATTACAAAATCTTGATTTTCAATAAATCCGGCTTGTTTAATTCGGGCTTTAATCCAGTTTGAATAATCACGCCCCACTTTCAAAAGTCTATGCACATTACGGGCATTAATTCCCTCTACGCCCTCAAATAGTTTCAAAGGGTGAGCAAGTAGGGCGGTGATTTCAGTTTTGGCTTGTTTAGTGTTCATCTGTCATTTCTCCTTGTCGTTGTTCCATTCGTTTTAGCTGTTTTTTCAAGGCGTAAAGCTGGGTTTCTAAGGCTTCATTCTCCCGCCCTAACTTTCGCCACGGCTCTAATTCGCTCTCTAAATCACTTATCTTGCGTTTTAGCACGTTCACCACCTCATCTATTGGATAAGGCTCAAAGTCGCTGTATAGGCTCAAAAAGGTGAATATCGTTGATGATTTCCGGTAGTGTTGAATCGCTTGTTTCAGTAATAAATCATTGTGTTTTGCAATGGCACATTTCATTTCAATTTATCCTTTGAAAGTGTGGTTTTATTGGGGGATCTTCCTTAAAAATACGTTGATTTGCGGATCGTTTTGGTATCGTTTTGTGATCGTTTAGAACGTATCAACCCGCACCATTACGCATTTCTTATGGTTTCCTTAACGGATACTTCATCACTTCAAAAGTGCTTCCGTTTTGCTTCCGTTTTGCTTCCGTGTCTTGCCGTTTTCTGGGCGGATCTTTATTTACCTTTTCGCCCTTAAACACGCCGCATTTTCTTACTCACTCGGCTTAGTAACTGTTGGTGTAATGCCTTAATCTCTGCCAGTGGGTCATAGTGTTGTGAGCGTTCATTTTGAAAAACCTTTCGCGCCTCATCAGTCATTAAATCCGTTCTTACTGTGGGTTTTCTGTAACGTGGCAATCTTTCCCGACGTGATAGCATTTCTGCCTTCTCAAACTCGATTAAAGCCTGTGTGCGGTAGTCGTTAAACAATTCACTGGCTTTGGCTCGTAACGTGTGAGGTTTCATTCTTGCCGCACGCTCTTCACCTAAAACCGACTTTAAAGCGTGAGTAGCATTGCCAATTCGTGCATAGGTTTTCGCAAAGTCTTTCCGTATGGCTTGCCCGTAACTCATTGCCCTAAACCCCTCTTAACTGCTCTTGAGCAATTTCAATCAGGCGATCTACATTGCCTAAGTGCCGGTGGATAGTTGCCCACATTTCCTTGTCTGTAATGTCGCTTTTTAGCGGTGCGCCTTTCGCCATATTGTCGGCAATGGAAATAATCCGTTCTAAATATTCCCTCGCTTGTTGCAATGTTGGTTTTTCTTGGCTGTCGTTTTCTTGAGTGTGGTTTGCTTGTTCGGTCATTGGGTTAAATCTCCCTTAACGTCCACCAACGGCAAATAAACTAATTCACCTCGTTTTTTATTGCTGGTGGTCAGTCTTTCAAATTCTTGGCGTAAGGTTTGAATATCCATTAAGGCAAGATTTGCCATCTCATTAATCAGGTCAAACACTTCATTCGGCTGCATCGGTGTTTTTGTGCCGTCAGGGTTAAGAGTTGATGCCTTGCCGGTAACGGCTGAACTTGAAAATGCCTCAATACGGCTAATCATCTCTTCAATGCCCGCCAGCGTTGCACTGTGTTGTTTTTTCTCATTGGTTGGTGTCATTGCATTGTTCATTGTGAAAATCGCTCTATGCTCGTTAAATTAAGGATTTTGATTAGCCTTTAATGGCTAAAATAAAATTGGCTAGGTTCGGTAATTGCCACAAAATCAAAGCGACAAATCCGCCTGCACCTAACATCAATAAAAAGCATTTAATCCCGCTTGAAATGTTTTCCCCGTATTTATCCGTACCTTGTTCGCTAATTTGGCTTGGTTCAATTCGGGGCTTTTTGTTTTGTCTCATTCGTGAAACTTCCCCTCTTTTTGGCTTACTTCGTTTTCGTGTAATACATAAACGCCTACTCGGTGTGTTAAGCCTGTGCTGTCGGTTTCATCTCGGTAGAAGGTATCAATCGCATAACCTTTATCCCGTAGCTCCTTGATTCGTGCCGGTGGGTAGTAAATCCCTTTGGCTCTTAATTCGTGGGTGCTATGCGGTCGTTCCTCTAAATGTCGCAGAATAAACATCTGCTGTTCATAAGTGCTGGTAGTGTTGATGGTTTCCATAATGCCGCCTTATGGTCGATTCTCGGCAAGTTTGGCTATGTAAGCGTTAATCTCGCTTTCAAGGTAGCCAACGGAATTTACACCTAATTGAATTTTCTTCGGGAAGTCAGGGCGATAACGTTTAGATTTTGGGTTCTGCCAGTCGGAAAAAGTGGATTTACTCACCCCAAAACGGCTAATAGCGTCATATCGTCTGATAATGCTGTCTTGCTGGTGGGCGGTTTGTGCCGTTGCGGTTTTCATTGGCATTGTGTTTTCTCCATAAGAATGATTGATATTGAATAAGCCTGTTTTGGCTTTCGTTGTGTCGGTGGGGATTATGGAGATAATGCAGCTATGATTTTCGGAACTTCCGATTTTTATTGAGTGGATTTTTCGGATTTAGGGAAAAGAAAAAAGCGGATGTCAATTAATCCGCTTCTTCTGTGATAGTGGAGAATGTTTTTATAGCTTTAGATAGTTTCCGCTGAAAGCTGTCTTTAGTTCTGATATTTATGCAATGGTTTTGGCTCTCTTGCTCTAATATGCTTGCTATTCTATCCGTGTAGATAGCTTGGCTTGGTTTAATAAATTTCTGTGGTTGTTGTTCCGCTAATCGAAAAGCTAAAAAACAAATAGCTTGTAAATGAGTTTCTTTTTCTCTGTCATTATATTTAACCTCATTCACTATTCTATGTACATCGTGATCCTTTCGGTTTAATGCTTGGCTTTTATATAGTTCGTTTTCTTCTTTTAATTTTGTGTTTTCATTTTTTAGTTCATCATTTTTTATCTCTAGTTGCTTTTCTCTTTCTGTTGTTATTTCGGTGTAAGTTTTTCGCCTTGGTTTTATGCTCTCATCATAAAAATCATCCACGTTTAAAATATATTTTAGAATTGGAATAGGCAAAAAAACGTCCTTTATTTCATCTTCATCATTTCGCGACGGTGAATAAGTGTTAATATTTTCAAAATCATCGTTTTCAAACATTAAAATGGTGTCCTTTTATTAATTCCGCAGTCTTCAATCTCCTCTAGTGTTGAGATTAAGTAGTCAAAAGGTAGTGGAGCTTCGCTTTCGTGAAGTTTTTTAGGAAGTCTAAAGGGAAGTAAAGGACCCAATTCTAGAAATTGTCGCTCTTGTGTCGTTAAATCCCCGTCAATCAGGGTGTCCATAAAATGAACTCTATTGTATTGATCTTGATAATCTTTGAACTTTCTTAAAAGAACAGTCGCAATTTTATTGTCTGATGATTTCGGATTGTGTTTGCGGATAAAAACAAAAAGACCGTAAAGGCTAATAAACCCATTTTTTCTTTCTGCCTCTATGTCTTGATATTCTTTTTCAATATCAATCATAAAACGCCCCTATGCGTACCCTATTCAGTGAGAACACGGCAAAGAACAAATAGGGTTATTCTCTTTCGGAGTGGGTAATTAAGCCACTCCTAGCCGTGTAAATTAGTTTATTCTTGTTTTCCGTTTACTGCGTCAATGTAACGCACTAACTCACTTTTCTCATAATTCGCAATGAGATTTAATAGCCTATCAGCCTCCCCTGTTCGGTGATAATCATCAAAGCAAGCATAATATTCCGCACGGTCTTTAAATTTAATATCCACCGGCAAATAACCGCACTTCATTAACTCAAAATTGAGTAGTAACCGCCCCGTGCGCCCGTTGCCGTCTATAAACGGGTGAATGCTTTCAAAAGCTAAATGGAGCCACGCAATCGCTTCTAGCGGGTGATGGTGGTTTAATCTATTTTGATATTCATCAAGTAATTTAGCCATTTCTTCCGCAATAAAGTGCGGTGCGGTAGGTTCGTTTTCCGCACCTAATATTTTCACCGGAATTTGTCGATATTTGCCCTTATGTTCAGCGTTACCCATTAAAACAAGAGAATGAATAGCTTTAATATCCCGTTCGGTTAAAGGCTCTTTCTCGTCCACCAACGAAAAAAGAAAACTTAATGCGTCTTTGTAACCAATAATATCTAAATGCTCTCTAATCGGTTTTTCTGCAATAGTCACGCCATCATTTAAAATGAGTGCTGTTTCTCTAAGGGTGATCGTGTTGCCCTCAATCGCATTAGAATTGTAAGTACTTTCAATTAAAAATTCTGTGCGTAAACGGTTCAATTCATCACGACTTAAGGGGGGCATTGTTGCCCGTTTTTGGTTGAGTTCGTCAATTTCTTGTAAAAGTATCGTATTTTTTGTCATTGGATAGTATAACACTCGAAAGGAACTGATAGGCATAGTATAACCTGTTATTATATCCAGTCAAAAGAAAAAGTGCGGTGAAATTTGACCACACTTTTAACTATCAATCTTTAAGCCACAATCTTTAAATGAGGAGCTATCGCTTGAAGTTGGCATTGCTCTACATAATCGCCCCACTTTTGTAAGGCTGTTCTTCTGTGTGGTAAGTACTCCGCTTTATTGTAAATGCCTCTAATTCCCTTAATAGTATGGGCAAGACATAGTTCTACAACATCCGGCAAAATGCCAGCCTCGTGTAGATAGGTACTCGCTATTTTTCTCAATCCGTGCGCTTTCAATTTGCCTTTATAGCCCAATCCATCCCTTATCGCTTTATTTGCTGTCTGCCCGCTTAAATGCCCACTCTCCGATCGTAAACTTGGGAATAAATAACCATTCAAAGAAAGGCGCTTAATATTGCCCAGTAGATATAGCGCTTGTTTAGAAAGCGGAATAATATGCGCCTCATTTCTATTGCTCTTCGTTTGTTTCATCTTATTGGCTGGAATTATCCATAGCCCTTTTTCTTCGTCAATGTCCGCATATTCTGCCGTAACAGCCTCATTTGGGCGAACCATTGTTAAAAGTTGCCATTGAATAAGATACTTAGTTATTAAATCAAGATTTGAATTTTCTAATCGGTCGAAAAAATCAGGGAGTTCATCCGGTTTTATTGTAGGAATCTCGCCACGTGAAGGCGATTCATAAGCAGTAATTATTTTTTCGCATGGATTATTTGGAATGATAAATAAAGAATAAACGGCATAATTCAGAATAGCATTGAGCAATTTTACCGATTTTCTAAACATCTCAGCCTTATTTTGGATATAGGGAACATCTAACGCTTGCTTTGCAATTATCGGAGAAATTTCATTAATCGGATAATCTGCCAGTATTGGGAATAGGTAATTTTCAATAATAGCCCAATATTTTTTTAATGTAAGTTCTTTGATATTGTTTTTTGATTCCTTCCATAGATTAGCCACCGTTTTAAACGTGTAAGCCTGTTGTAGTGCTTTTTCCTGCTCACCCTTTATTTTGTAAGTTCTTGGATCTACCCCCTGCGCTAACAATATGCGATATTCTTCTCTAATTTCGCGAGCCCTCAATAGCCCTATTTCGGGGAATTTCCCTAAGCTGATTTCAGTTCGTTTCTTCGTGATAGGTTTATAATAATTAAACCGCCACAGCTTCGCGCCGTTTGGTTGGATTGAAATAAAAAGCCCTCCACCATCATTAAGCGGATAGGCTTTATCTTTTGGCTTTGCTTTTTCTATTTGAGTGTTTGAGAGTGGTTTAGTAGTACGTGCCATAGTAGTACGCTGTTTTTTAGTAGTACGAACTGACTTCTTAGTTATTTCTTAGTAGTACAACTAAAACTAAGATAAAGCCAGTATTTACAAGGCTTACGGCGTTTTTAGTAGTACGCTTTTTTGCCTTGGTAGTATGATCCTACTAAACGTACTACTAAAATTCAAGGATTTAGTAGTATCTCATTGGCTTGCATTGGACAATAAAAAAGCCTTGAATCTAATATTTTCAAGGCTTTTCGGAGTTCTTTGGAATATATAAAATGTTAAGTTGGTGCTCTGGGCGAGACTTGAACTCGCACGACCTGTGGTCACTACCCCCTCAAGATAGCGTGTCTACCAATTCCACCACCAGAGCGTTAAATTTTATCTATTTTAATTTATTGCGGGATATCGTTATTTTTATTCTCTACTGAAGGCGCAGCCTGTTGTTGCTGAACTTGCTCCGCAGTTTTTGATAAGTCATCAAATGCACCTTTCTCTACATTGCTACGATGAGAATTTAAATTCCCCAAAACAAGTGCGATAACAAAAAACGCCGTTGCTAAAATCGCACTGGTACGGGTTAAAAAGTTACCGGCACCGGCCGAGCCAAACATTGTGCCTGATGCACCGCCACCGAAAGAAGCCCCGGCGTTTGCACCTTTGCCCTGTTGAACGAGGATAAACCCGATCAACGCAATAGCGACAACAACATAAATAAATAAAAGAACTTGATACATTTTTTCTACTCTAGATTGCGTACTACGCAAGAAAACTGGGGCGAATAATATAAATATTTCATCTTTTTCGCAAGTTTTTTTTCTTATTTATTGCTCGACTGTATCAACTTTAATCAACTTATTTTCCGATATGAAATTATTTCATTTTTTAACCGCTCTTTTTCGTGGTTTTTCTGAAGTTTGGCTTATTTGGCTTAACTGCCTCAAGGCATTGAAATCGACAAAACGTACCAAATCCGGCAACATCTGATTCACCCCATACATAAATTGTTGGTAGGTGGCTTGCTTTTGGCTAATATCGGTGAGTTGTGCTTCCCAATGTGCCGTCATATCCGGTTGGGTAGCGATATCCGGCAAAGCTTGAATCAAAATTCTCCCTGTTTCCGTACTATGAATATTGCGTCCTTTTTTAGTTAAAAACCCCCGTTTAAAGAGTAATTCAATAATACCTGCTCGGGTTGCTTCTGTGCCTAATCCATCGGTTTCCCGCAGAATTTTTTTCAATTCTTTGTCTTGAACAAAGCGGGCAATCCCCGTCATCGCTGAAAGCAAGGTTGCATCAGTAAAAGGTTTTGGCGGTTGTGTTTTTTTGCTAATCACTTCCCCACGCTCACAATACAAAATCTGCCCTTTCTTCACAATCGGTAATAAGGGTTCTTGATTTTCCGTATCGTCTTCTTTGCCAAGTAGTGCTTTCCAGCCTGCCACTTGTAAATTTCGTGCTTGCGCAATAAAGGTGCCACCGGCAATATTCAATGTAATTTTACTTTTACGATATTCCGCATCAGGACAAAATTGCATTAAATATTGGCGAGCAATAAGCTCATAAATATGGCGTTCTTCCCGGGTTAAATTCACTGCACGACTTTTCACCGTAGGAATAATTGCGTGGTGCGCCTCCACTTTTTTATCATTCCAGCAACGATTTTTTTGCTTGATATCCACTACATCCGGCAAGGTTTGATAGGTTTCACTATGAACAGAAATCGCTTTCAATACTTGGTGACGTTCGGAAAAATGTTCTTCCGGCAAATAACGATTATCCGAACGAGGATAAGTAATCAGACGGTGGGTTTCATACAATCGCTGACAAATATCCAACACCGCTTGTGCCGACATACCAAAGCGTTTCGCCGCATCAATTTGTAAGACGGATAAAGAATAAGGTAAGGGGGCGGTTTCTTTCTCTCTCACATCTTTATAATCCGTCACTTCCGCCGACTGTTCGGTAATACGTTTTACCACATTTTCAGCTAAGGCTTTAGAAAGCACACGCCCGTCTTCATCTTGATAATCTTCGCACGCCTTGCTGGGTTGCCATAAAGCACTGAAAAGTGCGGTCGATTTTTCCGATGTTTTTTCCCTCTGACTTTCAGGATTGATCCATGCCAGCACTTCATAGAAATCTTTCGGCTGAAAATGTTCGATGTCTAAATCTCGGCGTACAATCAACCCTAGCACCGGGGTTTGTACCCTCCCCACAGAAAGCACGCCATTATAGCCAGCCTGACGACCACGAATAGTATAAGCCCTTGTCATGTTAATGCCATAAAGCCAATCGGCACGCGCCCTTGCCAAGGCCGAGGTGGAGAGAGGAATAAAATTGCGGTTCGGCTGTAATTTATTAACGGCTTTTTCCACCGCACTGGGATTGAGATCGCTGATTAAGCAGCGTTGGATCTTATCACGCTTTTCTGCACTTAACTTTGCATAGCTAAACACCTCATCCACCAAAAGCTGCCCTTCTCGATCCGGGTCGCCCGCATTGATTAATTCGTCCGCTTGATGAATAAGTTTTTCCACCACCGCAAGCTGCTTTTTTGCCTCTTTACGTGGTAAAAGTTGCCATTTTTCAGGAATAATGGGTAAATGCTCTAATCGCCATTGTTTAAATTTGGGATCATAAACATCGGGTTCTGCCTGCTCCAATAAATGCCCCACACACCAAGTCACCACGTCTTTATCGCCACACTTAATAAAGCCATCACCACGTTGATGAGGTTTAGGCAATACATCGGCAATAGCCCGTGCTAAACTAGGTTTTTCGGCGATAAATAAACGCATAAGAAAAGATTAGTCGATTTGACGGCGACCAAGGAAAGAATGGGTCAGTGTGGTGCCATCAACGGTTTCGAGTTCCCCCCCCACAGGAATACCATGGGCAATACGGCTCACTTTGATATTGTGTTGACGGCAAATTTCCGCAATATAATTCGCCGTGGCATCACCCTCTACGGTAGGATTAGTGGCAAGGATCACTTCATGAAAAGATTCCTCTATCAAGCGTTTTTGCAATAAATCCAAACCAATTTCACGAGGCCCAATGCCATCAAGTGGCGACAAATGCCCCATCAACACAAAATATCGACCGGAAAATTGCCCTGTTTGCTCAATGGCTTGAATATCCGCTGGCATTTCCACCACACAAAGCAAACCGGAATTTTGACGGCGCGGATTATTGCAAATATTACACACGTCTTCTTCCGTGAAATTACGACAATGAGAACAATGCCCAATTTTAGACATCGCCTCGGTGAGCGCTCGTGCTAAATTCATTCCACCACTGCGATTGCGTTGCAGAAGATGATATGCCATACGCTGTGCAGATTTTGACCCTACGCCCGGCAAACAACGGAGATTTTCAATGAGATGTTCTAAAAGTGGACTGCTTTGCATAATGATAAATGAAAAGACAATAGGAGCTCGTGCGTGAACCACTCTTCACGCACCAAACAATTAAAAAGGAAACTTCATTCCCGGCGGTAATGGCATACCGGCAGTGACCGAGGCCATTTTTTCTTTTTGTAATTCTTCCGCACGACGTACCGCATCGTTGAATGCAGCAGCAATTAAATCTTCCAACATCTCTTTATCGTCTTCCATTAAAGAAGGATCGATATCAATGCGGCGACAATTATGCGCACCGTTAATGGTGATTTTCACCAGTCCTGCACCTGATTCACCGGTTACTTCAAGTTGTGCGATTTCTTCCTGCATTTTCTGCATTTTTTCTTGCATCTGTTGCGCTTGTTTCATCAAACCGCCCAAACCGCCTTTTCCAAACATAATGTTATCCTTTTAAGTCAAAAAATTAGGCGCATTCTAGCGAAAAAATTTGCCTTTGGAAACAGAGAAATTTATTATTCCGCTTTTTAGAATTTTGAGGAAAGCAGCGAACTTTATGGAACTCCGTTACTACATTATTTTTGCCATAGCCATTATCAGCTTACAATTATTTATCACGATTTTTAACCGCACATTACATTGGCTTTTTGCTGGAAAACTCTCGCCAAAAGGCAAAAAATATCTGGCATTCATCACTTTTAGCATACCCAATGCGCTTTTAATTGGTCAACTCCTGCAACTTTTTATGGCGGCGCGTATTATCGCTTTTATTCTCGCCTTATTGCTTTTTTCAGCCTTTGTCAGCCTCGGCATTGTGATCATTCATTTTCTTTTCAGCAAAACAAAAATCATCGCAAAAATCGACCGCACTTTACGCCTTGCCTATCCTTTCGCCTTGGCTGGATTACTCGGATTAAGCATTTACAACGCCTATGTCCCACGTCTTGTACATTATGAAATCACATTGGATAAGCCCATGAAACCGCTGAGAATTGGTGTCGCAAGCGATTTACACCTAGGCACATTATTTGGCGGGAAAGCCCTAGATAAACTGGCACAAATAATGGATGAGCAAAAAGTCGATTTAATCCTGCTCCCCGGCGATATTATGGACGATAATGTGACCGCCTATTTAGCGGAAAATATGCGTCCACATTTAGAAAAACTGCGTGCGCCATTAGGGGTTTATGCCACCCTAGGCAATCACGATTTTTTTGGACACCAAGAAGAAATTACCGCAGAAATCCGCCAAGCCGGCATTATCCTATTAAAGGATCAAATGGCAACCATTAATGACGAACTGGTTTTAATCGGACGAAATGACGATCTCGAGAAACACCGTCCAAGTACGGAAATATTGTTAAAACAGGCTAAACCGGATTTACCGATTATTGTCCTCGACCACCGCCCTTCCGAAGTGGAAATCCATTCAACATTGCCTTTTGATTTACAGGTTTCCGGCCACACTCACAAAGGGCAAATTTTTCCGGCGAATCTCATCACCTCCCTCACCTACCGCATTGATTATGGCTTAGAAAAAATCGGCAAGCCGTATTTTATGGTGACATCAGGCTATGGATTCTGGGGCATTCCAATGCGTTTAGGATCACAATCGGAAGTAGTCATTATAGATATGAAAGGGAAATAAAGTGCGGTTAAAAATGGGGATGTTTTTCATCCCCGTTTCAATTTCTTAATTTTGTAATTTTCTGAGTAACTCGAGCTCACGCTCTAAACCATGAATAATTTTGTCTTTTTGTAGTAATAATTCATCTTTGTGTGTCACCATTAATTGTAATTGTTGAATGGCTTTTTCTAAATTATCGTTGCCGACTGCAAATAAGAAATTGTTAGAATTTGTCGATTCAATGACTGAATTATTAAAATAAACTTTCTCGTTTTCCCCAAAAGCCAACAATTCACAAATATCCATCTCAAAGACTTCTGAAATTTGTTCCAAACGGGGTAAAGTCGAACGCACTTCGCCCCGCTCAATTTTGGCATACCCCGTTACCGACATTCCTAATTTCTCCGCCATATTTTCCTGAGATAGTTGGTACTGTTCACGTAATTGACGGATTTTTTCATTAATTTTCATCGTTTAGTCTCACAAAATGAAAGTACCTTATTAAGGTAACTGAGTGTAACTGTTGGTTAATTGTACACAAATTAATAC
>NZ_MLHG01000072.1 GCF_001998825.1 Rodentibacter mrazii | reverse complement strand
TTCCTTTGAATTGGGTTATTGCCCCTCGGAATGTTCTAATTAGATAAATGGTATGAGCTGAATGTTTTTGTGTTTTTAATATTTCCTACTCTTTTAGTTGGTATTAACTAGAAATACCATTCTTTCTTACTTTTAATTAGAAAAGTATCCATTATTATTTCCCCATAAAATTAAATTAGAAATGACCGCACTTTAAATGCTTAAGATTGTCTTAAAGTCCGGTCTGTATTATTATTTACTCAGCTCTATATTTAATTTAATAGGTTTTTTATGCGATTTTCACAATATATTTTTAGAAAGTTTTCTCTTTCATCAACGACTATTATTGCTTTAGTTTCACTTTATTTCACACTGGTTTTGAATTACCAATTTTATCAAACAGTATTAAAACTTAATCCTTTTACCGGTAGTTCTGAAGATTATTTTTTATTTACTGTCCCATTTTTTGTTTTCTTTACGCTCAATGCCGCATTTCAGCTCATTAGTTTACCAATTCTACATAAAGTGGTTATTCCATTACTTTTAGTCATTAGCGCTGCAATTAGTTATCAGGAAATTTTCTTTGGTATTTATTTTGATAGTAATCAGCTGAATAATGTTCTTCAGACGAACTTTGCCGAAAGTTCTAGAATGGTCACGACCTCTTATCTGTTGTGGATCTTTGCTTTAGGGGTTATTCCGGCTTGGTTGTATATTCGTACACAAGTGAATTATCGTCGTTGGTATAAAGAAATCTTGATTCGTTTAGGAATGATTGTACTTTCTTGCGTGGTTGTGATCATTATTGGGAAATTTTACTATAAGGATTATGCGGCATTTTCACGTAATAATAAGGAAATTGTGCATTTGATTGTACCATCGAATTTTATTGGCTCAACAATACAATTAGTGAAGAAAAATTATCGAACTAATCTACCGTTCACAGAGATCGGTTTAGATACATCAGTTGAAAAACCGGATGAGTATCGTCATGTGACTATTTTAGTAGTGGGGGAAACAACAAGAGCCCCAAATTGGGGATTGAATGGTTATGCCCGCCAAACTACGCCAAAATTGGCAGTTCGTGATGATATTATCAATTTTAAAAATGTCTCAAGTTGCGGCACTGCAACGGCAATTTCCGTACCCTGTATGTTTTCTCGTTATACCCGTTCTGATTACAATGCAACTAAGGCGGAACATGAAGATAATTTATTAGATATTTTACAGCGTGCCGGTGTTGATGTTTTATGGCGTGATAACGATATGGGATGTAAAGGTGTATGCGAACGTGTTCCTACGCAGAATCTAACAGCATTAAATTTGGCTGAATATTGCAGAAATGGGGAATGTTTAGATGAGATTTTATTAAAAGATTTGGATAAGGAACTAAATAAGTCAGACAACGATATAGTAATCGTATTACACACGATTGGCAGCCACGGTCCAACCTATAATGAGCGCTATTCCAAAGCCTTTGAAAAATTCACACCAACTTGTGAAACCAACGAAATCCAAAAATGTTCGAATGAACAATTAGTGAATACTTATGATAACGGCATTCTTTATATTGATAATTTTTTGAATGAGGTAATCAAACTTTTGGAGCAAAAAACAAACTGGGAAAGTATCATGTTTTATGTGTCCGATCACGGTGAAAGCCTAGGGGAAGACGGTATTTATTTGCATGCGGCACCCTACGCTATCGCTCCGGATTATCAAACCCGAGTTCCCATGGTGATGTGGTTTTCACCGACATGGGTAAAAAATGAAGGTTTTGACTTGAATTGTTTACGTAAAAATGCTGAAACCCAAGAATATTCTCACGATAATTATTTTCACACGATTTTTTCAATGTTAGATATAAAAAACGATTTAAATATTTACGATAAAAAACTTGATATTTTGGCACAATGTAAAATTCGGAACTAAATTTAATTCATCCGAAATTTGAACATGATTATTGAATAGGCGAGAATAATTCCGCCTATTTTATTGATTCACTTTCCACCTAATTAATGCTCATTTTCTTTATTCATGGCAGATGGGTTCATGGACAAGTTGTTTTGTGTATAAAGTTGATGTCATAAATAGCCATATTGGTTTCTAGTAGTATTTTTTAGTTAAAGAAAGGGCAAGTTTGCACTTGCCCGAGGTTTATTTCCAATTTTCACGCTTTGCTTTTTGTAGTTTCGCATAGGCGTTTAATAAGGCTTGATGTTCTGTGAAATTTTTCAACATCTCATCACTTGCCGGTAAATTATAGAAAGGATAGCCTTTTTCTGCCGTAGCTGCCCAAGCGTATTGCACGGCATCTTTGCCGTACATTTTTTCAAGTGCGGCGCGATACTGCATTGGAGCACGATTTTCGTCCAAATGGAGTTCAATAATACTAATTAATGCTCGGTAATAATTGGTACGCTCCGCTGTGAAAACAGAGGTATTCATATTTAACGTCCAATTTGCCCAATCCAATGCTTGTTCTAACTCACCTAAAACTAAATGCAGCATTGATTTTAGCTCACCAACCCGTAATGTTGTCCAGCCGCTGGTTTTAGGGGCAACAATACCAATAAATTCACGTACGCGGGTTGCGTCATCAATATTTTGCCTATCCAATTCTTGCAATAATTCTTGGTAAGTTGCCGAATCATGATGCCAGTTCGGTAAATCAAGCAGAATTTCTCGCCAATCCATTCCCATATTGTTATTGGCATAGATTAAATCATCTGCCGGATAAATATCCGACATGCCCGGTACGATAATACGGCAGGCGTACACACCCAAATGGCTGTAATCCATAATATAAACTTCTTTGTTTTCCGAACGGAAAATTGCCATGAGATTATTGTATTCTTCTTGCGTTGTACCGGAGAAATCCCAATCGACAAATACATAATCAGGCGTTTGCTTGAACAGATCCCATGAGATCAAACCGCTAGAGTCAATAAAATGAGTTTCTAAATTAGCGTGTTCGGCAACATCTTCATTATTGAAAGAAGGTGGGGCGAATACATCCAGATCTTTCAAACTACGACCTTGTAGAAGCTCTGTCACCGTACGTTCTAATGCCACTTGGAAATTAGGATGAGCGCCAAAAGAAGCAAAGCACGTTCCATTATTTGGGTTCAATAATACCACGCAAATAACCGGATATCTCCCACCTAAGGACGCATCAAAGACATAAATTGGGAAACCTTCTTCTTCCAATTTGGCGATAGAGGCTTGAATGGAAGGGTAGCGATCCATCACTTCTTTTGGAATTTCCGGTAAGCTAATGGCTTCCGCAATAATTTTATTTTTGACATAGCGTTCAAACACTTCCGATAAGCCTTGTACGCGTGCTTCAAATTTGGTGTTGCCGGCAGACATTCCGTTAGACACATAAAGATTGGCGATAATACTTTGCGGAATATAGACAGTTTGCTCATCAGATTGGCGAACATAAGGCATAGCAACAATACCTCGATCATAATTGCCGGATTGTAAATCCACCAGCAATTCCGGCGTGAGTTCTCCGTCCGGATCAAAATAGTTGAGTAAATTGTCGTCTAAAATTCCTTTCGGTAATGCGGTTTCATCTTCAATCGGGAACCATTTCTCACTTGGATAATGAACGAAATCACCGTTTGCAATTTCTTGACCTAAGTAGAAATCCGCAAAGAAATAGTTGGTGGAAAGACGCTCGAAATATTCACCTAATGCAGAGGCAAGAGCCGCTTTTTTGCTTGCTCCTTTGCCGTTGGAGAAACATTGTGGACAATCTTTATCGCGAATATGCACCGACCACACATTCGGTACGGGATTTAGCCAAGAGGCCTCTTCAATATTAAAACCTAGATCGGTTAATTTTTGTTGGAATTTGCCAATACTGTCTTCAAGTGCCGCATCTTTGCCGGGGATAAAGGTTTGTTCGTTCATTTTTGTTCCTAAATTCAAGATAAAAGTGCGGTGAATAATAGGGGAGTTTTGCAAAGGGAGCAAGAATTGATTTTAACTTTACGAGGAATTTTCTACTTGCTATCAGGCGAAATTTGACAAGAGGTCATCTCTTCTTGAAAGGCTTCGGAGGGTTGCAAAAACGTAGGGATTTTTGACCGCACTTTTTCCGTATTCATGGTTAATGGGTAAGTTCGTTTTTGTGCCACAATCAGGGTTAAAGGTGAAAACAGCGTGGTCTTTTTATGATTAATGACGAGATTTTTATGTTCTATAATTTCAAAATGAAGTAACTCTAACCAGTCTATAATGCGCCAAGTGGGATATTGACGGAACGGAAAAGCCCCCAGTTTTTGTTTGAAAATCAGCGGGCTGAGAGGATTAAATAAAGAGAGAAATAACCAGCCGTCATCAGCCAGCACACGATGGGTTTCCCGTAAAATTTGATGAGGATCTTGGGAAAAGTTGAGTGTGTTGGCGAGAAAACAGGCATTGATTTCTTGTTGAATCAGAGGTAACTCGGTGGGGATTGCTTGAATTAAGCTTTTGTTAGGCGATAAAAGTGCAGTTAAATTTTGAGAAATTTTTTCACTAATAAGAATTTGCTGATGTGTCGGTATTTCAAGGGGGATTTCTGCACTTAATGCACCAATTTTAGCGATCTGATAGCCCAAAATTTTTGATAACCAAGGAGCAAATGCGTGCTTTAATGCGTTACAATAGGCTTCACCTTGTGGCAGCTGTTGCCAACTTGTCGGTGATATGAAGGGGAGTTTTGCTTTTGCGTGCCAATTGATAATCATAAATAAATTTAGTGAGGAATTATGTTAATTGCGCTAGCGGCGTTGAATGACAATTATATCTGGCTTTATCAACGTAAAAATTTACCGATTATTATTGTCGATTTACCGGAAACGGACAAGCTCTTTTCGTGGATTGAACAACATCATTTCCCGATTGAAGCGGTTTTATTGACCCATGAGCATGATGATCACACTCAAGGTGTAGCTGATTTCAAACAGCGTTATCCGAACGTACCGATTTATGGTTCGCAAGAATGTGCGAAAAAAGGGGCAACAGAGATTATCAATGAAGGGGAAATTATGACGCCGAATTATCGTATTCAAGTGCTCCCGACCGGCGGGCATACGGCACAGCACGTGAGTTTTTTGGTAGATAATCACTTGTTTTGTGGCGATGCATTATTTTCTGCTGGTTGCGGGCGTGTTTTTACCGGCAATTATGCGCAAATGTTTGAAGGATTGTTACGCTTAAAAACATTGCCTGATAAAACGGTTGTTTGCCCCGCACATGAATATACGATGAGTAATTTAGCCTTTGCCGAAACCGTCATTGCTGATAAAAGTGCGGTTAAAAATCACCGCACTTTTGTAGAAAAACTCCGCTCGGAAGGAAAACCAAGCTTGCCTACAACGTTAGGATTGGAGAAGTCTATTAATCCTTTTCTGCAAGCGGCGACACTGGAAGATTTCATTATTTTACGAAAAGAAAAAGATATTTTTTAACTCTTTTAGGTTATTCTTGACGAGTTGTTGTTTGTTGATTTGCTCAATGTTGCACAATTCATTAGAATAGCGCATTAATTTTTTATTGAGTATTTTGCCGTACGTTGAAAATACGGTGATTTCTAAATGTATTATGACCCTTCTTGTTCTTGGCATTAATCATAAAACCGCTTCAGTTTCGGTGCGTGAGAAAGTTGCTTTTTCCGATGAAAAGCGACATCTTGCCTTACAACAAATTCAGCAACAAAATCTTGCCGAAGGGGCAGTGATTCTTTCAACCTGTAATCGCACGGAAGTCTATTTGCATCATCGCCAAATTTCACCGCAAGAGTGTGATAAATGGCAGCAAAATGTAGAAAATTGGTTTGCAGATATTCATCAACTTTCTTTGGCGGAACTTTCCCCGAGTATTTATACCCATCAAAACCAACACGCTGCCAATCATCTTATGCGGGTGGCTTGTGGCTTGGATTCGTTAATTTTAGGCGAGCCGCAAATTTTGGGGCAGGTTAAGCAAGCTTTTCAAATTACGGAAGCCTATTATCAACAGTCTAAAGTTGTGCTCTCAAGTGAATTTTCCCGCTTGTTTCAAAAAACCTTTTCTACAGCGAAGCGTGTGCGTACAGAAACTAATATCGGTGAAAGTGCCGTATCGGTGGCGTATGCCGCTTGTAGTTTAGCCCGCCAAATTTTTGAATCCTTGCATAGTGTGAATATTTTGTTAGTCGGGGCGGGAGAAACCATTGAACTGGTGAGTCGTCATTTGCTACGTCATGGCGTGAGAAGATTAATGATTGCAAACCGGACGGTCGCAAAAGCGGAGTTACTCGTCGAAAAATTGGCAAACAATACTCCTATTGATGTTTTTTCCCTTGATCAATTACAAAATGCGCTGGATCAAGCGGATATTGTGATTAGCTCAACGGGGAGTCCGAATGTACTTATTAATCAAGAAATGGTGAGTCTTGCTCAGAAAAAACGGCACTATTCTCCAATGTTGCTGGTCGATATTGCGGTTCCGCGTGACATTGATGAGACGGTCGCTAAATTGGATAGCGTTTATCATTACACAGTAGATGATTTACAGGATATTATTCAGCGTAATTTGAGCCAGCGGGAGCAAGCCTCAAAACAGGCGGAAGTGATTATTGCGCAAGAATGCGAAGATTTCTTTGAATGGTTGAAAGTGCGTCAATTTTCCAATCTGATTAAGCATTATCGTGAAGATGCGGAGCAGATGCGCCAAGATTTATTGGAAAAAGCCTTACAACATTTACAACAGGGCGATAATGCAGAAGCCGTGTTGCAGGAATTAAGTTATAAATTAATGAATAAACTTATTCATGCACCTACGCAAACCATGCAATCTATGATGAAAGCAGGCAATGCGGAGGGGTTACATTTATTCTCTAATACACTTAATCTTTCACATCCTCTCGATGAAAAAAATAGTTAAATTTTTGACCGCACTTTGTGGCTTTCTCGCATTACCTACGATGGCGGAATATCGAACTTTTACTGATGCGAATATTACCTATGGTATTTTTCACGCCAAACCGGAAGAAGTGCGCTTACATTGGCGGGATAGCGAAGGTCAAAACTACCATTCCCTTACTAATCTGAAACGTGCCTTACAAAAAAATTACCAAATCAAAATGCTCATGAATGCCGGTATTTATAGCAAAAATAATACGCCGGCAGGGTTATGGATTGAAAATGGTCAAGAATTAAACCCGTTGAATAAGAAGAGAGGGAAGGGAAATTTCCATGTTCAGCCTAATGGCGTATTTGCTTTAGTGGGTAAGATGCCTTACATTCTTACGACGAATGCCTATCAAAAAAAGCGATTAAAACCGACATTTGCCATGCAATCCGGACCTATGTTGCTCATTGAAGGAAAGATAAATCGTCAATTTAGAGCCGACTTGGAAAGTTACCATAAACGTAATGCAGTGTGTTTGGATAAGAAAAACCGATTGTTTTTTATTTTAACGACATCAGGAAAACCGAATCTTTATACTTTCAGTCAGGGATTACAAAAATAGGGTGCTACCATGCCTTGTACTTAGACGGGACGATTTCTAATTGGTATATCCCCGATATATTTAGTAGTTTCCATTGGAAGCATTTTGTTGGAATGATCTCCGTGACCGAACTGGATAAAAAATAACAAAAGCGTTTTTTTTATAATCAACTGAACCTAAAAATTAGGATTTTTACAAAAAATGATTGACGAGGTAGAGGCAAATCAGCATAATACGCTCCGCAAAGCCGATATGGTTAGCAAATAGAAGGCTACATAGCTCAGTTGGTTAGAGCACAACACTCATAATGTTGGGGTCGCAAGTTCGAATCTCGCTGTAGCCACCATTTGCGGGACTGGCGAAATTGGTAGACGCACCAGATTTAGGTTCTGGCGCCGAGAGGTGTGTGGGTTCAAGTCCCTCGTCCCGCACCATTTATCGCTTTGTAAGTCAAAATAGTAGTTGGGGTATCGCCAAGCGGTAAGGCACCGGGTTTTGATCTCGGCATCCCTAGGTTCGAATCCTAGTACCCCAGCCATACTATCCTAAATTTTCTTTATTCTTAATTAAAAGAAACTCTATTGGGGTATCGCCAAGCGGTAAGGCACCGGGTTTTGATCTCGGCATCCCTAGGTTCGAATCCTAGTACCCCAGCCATCTCATCTTGATTGTCCTGTTTCGATTTAGCTTTTTTAAGCTTTCTTAGTTTTACTACATAAAAAATGCGATCAAAATTGACCGCACTTTTTACATTTACCTAATGCTCTCTTGTTTTGAAGAACTCAATATCAGGGTAGCGTTCCTGGGCTAAATTCAAATTTACCATAGTTGGCGCGATATAAGTCAGATTATCACCGCCATCTAGGGCTAGGTTTTGCTCATTTTTACGCTTAAACTCTTCAAATTTCTTCCCATCGCTACATTCTACCCAGCGGGCTGTTGCAACGTTCACATTTTCGTAAATGGCTTCTACGTTGTATTCGGTTTTCAAGCGGGAAACCACCACATCAAACTGAAGCACACCCACTGCCCCAACAATCAAATCATTGTTGATTAATGGACGGAAAACTTGTACCGCCCCTTCTTCGGAAAGCTGTACTAAACCTTTTAACAACTGCTTTTGTTTGAGCGGATCTTTCAAACGAATGCGACGGAATAATTCAGGGGCGAAATTTGGAATCCCGGTGAATTTTAAATTTTCACCTTGGGTAAAGGTATCGCCAATTTGGATTGTGCCGTGATTATGCAAACCAATAATATCGCCAGCATAGGCTTCTTCAGCGTGAGCGCGATCCCCTGCCATAAAGGTTAGCGCATCAGAAATCACCACATCTTTACCAATACGCACGTGCTTAAGCTTCATTCCTTTTTCATATTTACCGGAAACTACACGCATAAAGGCGACACGATCGCGGTGTTTTGGATCCATATTGGCTTGGATTTTGAACACGAAACCGCTAAATTTTTCTTCCGAACTTTCTACCGTGCGGGAGTCCGTTTGACGTGCCTGTGGTTTTGGTGCCCATTCGGTTAAACCGTCAAGGAAATGATCAACACCGAAATTACCCAGTGCGGTACCAAAAAATACAGGGGTTAATTCACCTTTGATAAAGGCATCATATTCAAATTCATTGCTCGCCCCTTGTACCAATTCCAATTCATCACGTAATTGTTGGGCTAAATCCTCACCCACCGCCGCATCTAATTCAGGGTTATTCAATCCTTTTACAATACGCACTTCTTGAATGGTTGAGCCTTGTCCTGATTGGTATAAATAGGTTTCGTCTTTACTCAGGTGATAGACGCCTTTAAACAATTTACCGCAGCCGATAGGCCAAGTGATCGGGGCGCAACGAATTTTCAGTACATTTTCTACTTCGTCCAACAATTCCATAGGATCACGAATATCACGGTCAAGTTTATTCATAAACGTGATAATCGGCGTATCACGCAGGCGGGTGACTTCCATTAATTTAATCGTGCGTTCTTCAACCCCTTTTGCGGAGTCAATCACCATAAGGCAACTATCCACCGCTGTTAAAGTGCGGTAAGTATCTTCAGAGAAATCTTCGTGCCCAGGCGTATCAAGCAAATTCACCAAGCAATCGTTATAGGGAAATTGCATCACGGAAGTGGTAATCGAAATTCCACGTTGCTTTTCCATTTCCATCCAGTCGGATTTTGCGTGTGCCGATGAGCCTTTACCCTTTACCGAACCGGCAGTTTGAATCGCATTACCGTATAAAAGCACTTTTTCGGTGATAGTGGTTTTACCCGCATCGGGGTGGGAAATAATCGCAAACGTTCTGCGTTTATTCACTTCTTGAGGATAAGTCATGATCTTCTCTTGTTCGTTAAAAAATGTTCGTTATTTTCGCTGATTTTAAGATTTTGCTCAAATTAAATATATAAATAAACAGCGTTATCTAACAGTATAAATAGAAAAGTTGTTCGTTATTTAATCGTTTCGTTTTCAAATATGTGCAAAAGATGAATTTATTGATTGTTTCTATCTATTTATTATTTTTTATAGATTCTTAAAACCTTTCAAAATTTGAGGATAGTTATCAATCATGATAGTTGATTGGAGGTGATTCATTAAAATAACTTTATGA
>NZ_MLHG01000071.1 GCF_001998825.1 Rodentibacter mrazii | reverse complement strand
TTATCATGCTCTTCCTTCGCATCCATGATACCTGCCGCAATAAGAATGCCCGCCACAGCAGTTCCTACATAGGCTAATCCTTCTAAAATCCAAGGGACTGCCGGTGCAAGTGCGGGGGCAAATAACCCCAGTGGATCGATTTGATTCTGCACCGTTCCCTCAAACCGATAAAGATTCATCCCACCCTGCAACCCTATCGGGTCTTGTGTCGTAAACCGTCCCGTCATCGGTTCATAATAACGTAGGAAGTTATAATGTAACCCCGTTTCTTCATCAAAATATTGATTCTGTAAACGGAACGGTTGGTGTCCTTGGTTTTGTTGGGCTAGATGGCGGTCATAGTGTAAACCGCCCCACGCATCATAGCGTCCCCGCCAAATCACTTTGCCTTGGCTGTCCGTCATCTCCCTTGGTATGCCGATTTGGTCGCAGTGGAAGTAGTTTATCTCGTGCTCAATTCGGTTGCCCTGTTCATCCCTGCGGTCAATACATTGCGCCAGCGGCTCGTAGCTGTTCGGGTGGCGGTAGATATAGGTAATATAGGTAAAAGTGCGGTCGTTTTCTTGCGCGTTTTTACCTTTTTGAATTTCCTGCACTAAGTGGCTACCGTCCCAGACGAACAGGGTGTGGATTTCAGGCTCACCCTGTTTGTTTAATTTCGCTTTGGCTATCCGTCTGCCGACGGCGTCATAATAATAAACCCAACGTTCTTTTCGGTAGCGGGTGGTAATCTCCGCACCTATCAAACGGTCGTGTAAGTCGTAGCGGTAACGGACCCGATTGTCTTTGTCATAGGTGGTTTCAAGGGTATTACCTAAACTGTCGTAAGTAAAACCCACGCCGGCATAGTGGCTGATTCGGTTGTTCTTGATGATTTGGTTGTCGCGCTCAATCAGATTATGTGCCGGGTCAAAACGAAACCGTTCATCATGGGGTGCGCTGCCGTTTCTTTCGGTGTGTGCGTGTTCAATACGTCCTAACGGGTCATATTGATAGGTGGTTTGGCTGCACTCAAATTGTCCGCTTGTAAACAAGGTGGTCTCACTTTGTTGTAAGTTTCCGCTTAGGTCATAACTAAAGGTTCGC
>NZ_MLHG01000070.1 GCF_001998825.1 Rodentibacter mrazii | reverse complement strand
CCATTACGAAAACCACATGAAATACCATTACAAAATGGTTATGGTTAAATTTTTGGGATAACCCCGTGATTTCAATGTTAGTGCGTATAGAAGGCTATTGTAATAACAATGACTTATCTCATTATATCTTTTATCAAAAATATTTATCTCTTTTAGATCGTGTTAAAACAGAATTTCCTAATCTCTTGCCTTTATTAAGTAATATAAAACCGTGCTATTGGAATGATCCACATTTATTTAGTTATCAATACTGGGTTATGTCAAAAGAGGGGCGATTACCTCGTTGCCAGGAGACTGATTTCTTATATTCAAAAAAGAGAACAGCTCCATTTTGCCGAACAAAACAGCAATGGCGTTGGTTAAAAAAACAATCTTCACAATTTGTTAAAGTGTGGATATTTCATCACACCGAATTAGAGTATTTAATCCAACACGGGATTTCAGAGCCTATGCCTGTTTGTCTAAAAATTTGTATTTTGACAAAAGCGAATATTCTTGACCAGATAGATATAAGTAAGGAACATTTTTATCAAGCCCTTCGACTATTTATTCGTTATGCAATTTTTTATTGGAAAAATAATGGTTTTAAGGCACTCAGAGTATATCTCAAAGATATCTCAGATACGTTTTATGATATTGGTGATTATTTAGCGAGTGGTGTAGGACAACATCGTGGTTTACCGCCGACTTGGGAACAATTAATCAATCGTAGTTTACAGTGGCATCGTCAATTGTTAGA
Source organism: Rodentibacter mrazii (assembly GCF_001998825.1). Taxonomy (GTDB): domain Bacteria; phylum Pseudomonadota; class Gammaproteobacteria; order Enterobacterales; family Pasteurellaceae; genus Rodentibacter; species Rodentibacter mrazii. The sequence continues at coordinate 27,233 of NZ_MLHG01000070.1, read as the reverse complement.
GGAACAACAAAGACGTCAAAACGAAGCACATCAACAACAGCTTGCAAAATCTTGGAATGGATATTTGTCGTTCTATAAAATTGAGAGCGTAGAATTTACAGCATTGACTACGGGACAAGCTTTATATGAGGAAGGACAACGAATGCAGCATTGTATTTTCACTTATACCGATGCTTGTGCTGATGGGGTTTACCTCGCTTTTTCAGTTAAATATCTAGAACAACTCAACACTAAAATGAAACCATATTATTCTACACTTGGGCTATTTTGGCACAAACAAAAAAAGAAATGGCAGATCGAACAACATAGAGGCGCTTGTAACCAGTCTGTTAGTGAATATTTAGAGCATATCAGCAAGCAATTCTGTGAAGTGTTAAATGATATTGAAAAATAATTGAGACGATTTTTAATGAGTAAAGTAATTTATCGTTATTTACGTTATGCGTATCTAAGAAGAAAATTGCGATGTTATATATTGCAAGAACAGAAAAAACGTTTTGATTTAATGATGAAAGGTGAGTTTGATGCGAAAGATAATCTTCCAGTTGCCTTTTTTATAAAATTCCAAGCGAAATACAAGTTAAAAATTGGCGAGATGGGGATTTTATTACGAGAGATCATCTGGCACACACCATTTTGGGGATATCAGAATGGGATTGTCGTCAATTGGATATACCCATCATTTGACTATTATTCAGATCTTGAAGTGCTTCGAGTAATGTTGCCTACCTCTGACGAAATATTACATCAACTTGAAGGAAAAGATGAGATGCTTTTCCCTATTTTAGTTGAACGATTTATTCAGCAACGTTTATATCTTTTTATTGATTCATAGAAAGTATTTATCTAACTTTGCTAAATAAAAAATTATTCCACTTCAAGATTATCTTCTCCATAGTAACACGAACGTTAATTGCTACTTTGGGGAAGAAAAATGAACAAAATAGACCTCTCTCTTTCAATCGCCGGTGTGCTTTGTCTTGCCTTAACCGGGTGTGTTCAAAATCCGAAAAAAGAGACAGTATCCAGCGTGGAAACTTATCCGTTGCCGACAGCAGGTTTTGTCTCTGAAAGCATTAAACCTTCACCGGTTATCACAGAACAAACCATAGTGCCGGATATTTATCAATATGCTGATGAGCCAGAGCCGGTAACCCAAATTGTGCGTCAAGGACGCTATACGCTGGTTAATACCTCGCCAGAAGAAGGGCAAAAATATTTGCTGGAGCAGATGGTCACAGTCAATATGACACCAAAGAAAAAGCGTGCAATGACGGCAACGGTTGAGCAAGGTTTAAAAACGACTTTATCAGGAACCGGCTTAAGTCTCTGTTACGGATCCGCATTTAATCAAACCGCATCACTATTTTCTTTGCCGCTGCCTAAAATCCATCATCAATTTGGCCCGATTAAGTTACGCGAAGCTTTACAAATGCTTGCGGGTCCCGCCTATTATGTGACGTTAAACGATATTACCCGCACAGTGTGTTTTAAAACGCGCGAAAACCCGGTTGAAATGGAGAAAAAACGTATTGAGATTATTTCAACCACAACACAGACCGAGGTGGTTGATGAATAAATTTATCAAGTTATCCCTTTTATCATGTTTAGTGGTAAGCAGTATGACGAGGGCGGATTCAACCCAAAGTAACCGGCTGCTTTCTGAGGTCACCGGTCGCACCTCGTCGGCTGAAAAAAGCCTTGATATTAAGCTACTTAACCAAACAGAATTAAGTCAAAAAGCGCAAGAATGGGGATTAACGACCGAAGAATGGCAACGTTACCTTGAATTGCAACAAGGTGAGCGGGGTGTTTGGTCACCGAATCTTGATCCGTTGACTGTATTAGGGATTGAAGCTAAAACGGAGGCCGAACGCACACGCTATGCGGAATTATTGGCGAAAAAAATGCATAATCGTGTTGAGCGGGAATTGGCATTTCAACGTGCTTACGATAAAGCATTCGCTAAGTTATACCCCAATGAATTACCTTTTGATGTTGAACCACATATTTCACAATCCGTTGGGCGAGTCATTTATTTTACCCGTTTAGATAATTGTTCGAGATGCGAATCTGATGTGAGTCGAATGTTGGCTCATGTTGATAATAAAACCCCAGTAGATGTGTATGTAGTAGGAGCAAATGGTAACGATAATGCCATTCGAGAATGGGCAAAAAAACATCAAATTAATCCAGAAAAAGTTAAATTGCGTTTAATTACACTCAATCACGATACGGGCTACTGGCTCCATTATGCCAACGGTAAAATACCGGCAGCATTCCAAATCCAAGAGGATGGACAATGGCAGTCTCTCGTCTATTAGTGAGTATTTTGCTACCTTTTCTTTGCTCTACAACAGCACAGGCATTTAATGGCTTTGGTAAAGATGTCGAACAGTATATTCAGGAAGCTGCAAAACGTTACCAGGTTAGTGAGGTGATGTTACGAGGATTAGTGAAAATGGAAGATGGCTGGTATGGTAAAGTCTCGCCAACAGGTCCTATCGGTGTCGGGCAATTTACCCGAGATACCTGGAACTGGCTGGCGCAAACCGAACGGGGTAAACAGTTAGGAATGCGCTTAATTACGCCGTCTATTCAAGGCACTCGGGGTGACCCTCGTTATCATAAACGAACTAATACATTCGCAACTGCGTTACTTGCTCGTTGGCATATTGAGCAATTTCAGCAACGCGGAATTTCTATAACTGATGAAAATTTATATATGGCACATAATATTGGGTTAGATGGGTTTCATCGTGCCATTTTAGGGCGTTCAACCGCTGAAGATATTCAAAATATGCGACGTAATGGGATGAAACGTGGAATGTCCGTGAAGCAATTTATTGCTTATCAAAAAGGACGGTATAACAGCCATAAATCGATTGCTAATTTTATGCCGGTTACCCAAAAGCAAACTGAAATGGTATGGGTTAAGCCACGATATGAACAAAAAGCAAAAATAGGAACAATGTCATCACATCAAAGTGCGGTCAATAACTCGTCTATTATTTGGATTGAGCCATCAGATGCTCAAATGACCTGGGTTAATCCAACAAAAATGTAGTAGGAATTAAGATGTTTAAAATACCGTTATTTTCTCATTTGAGAGGTCATATTTTTCCGTTTATACGTCAAGTTGTTCTTATGACAATAAATGCTTTTGTTGTCTCACTCGCCTTCTATGGTTTCTTTTGGTTATATCGTTTTTTACCGGTGAATTTTGAAACAACCTTATCAGAGCTCACTGTAATAAAACCTAATACGATTGAGTATCGCCGCTATTTTACTGACTTGTATAGCTTTTGTTTCTCTATGGGGACATTTTTTGTTCTCGCTGAAAAAGTGAAGCGTTTTGTCTGTTCTATTTTCTCTCAAAAAGAATATGAACAAGGTAGAGTTTATGGAGGAGGCGTGGTTATCCCTAGAAAAATGACCCCTCAGGATATTCAATATGTTGGCGCACACGAAGCCGGTCATCTTTTGGTTTATGCGGCATTAGGTCAACTGCCGCCTTCAATGAAAGTAGAAGTGAAAGAACAAACGGATGGAACAGGCTCCTTAGGCTATGTGTCAGCATTTGTACCTAAGCGGGTATCACAAAGTCGGTTATTTATTGAATGGGAAATGCTCAGCTTACTTGGCGGTCGTGAGGGCGAAAGTATTTTATTGCAGGATAATTCATTAGGCGCGATTTCTGATAATCGTGAATGGTTTAATTTTGCAGGTGCTTATTTAAAAAACTATTTTGAGGGCATTTTTTATATTGAGCCATTATCTCAGTTTGAGTTTGAGGCAAATGAGAAAAAGTTACTTGCCTTAAAAACAAAACAAACGCAGCTATTACAAGCATTTTTTCGGTTGAATTTACCTGTCTATAAGCAACTCACATCGATGCTGATTGATAAAAAGATTTTATATGGTCACGAGATTATTCAATTTTTTCAGCAAGCTCATATCACTTTTCCGGAAGATTTTCCTTTTCCATTTGGTCGTTTTGAAAAATTTAGTGATGAATGGCATCAGAGCGAAGAGTATTGCGAAGTAAATGATAAAGTGGATAGATGATGAGGACAAAAACAATGAAGAAATTACATCATTTTTTATGGGTCGGATTACTGCTTTCTACGTCTTCATCCGCAGAATTAGCGGTGATTGCCGATTTAGGTGGGGAAAGTGCGGTCAGATTTTATGAAGGTATTCAGCCGGAACTTGATGAAAATGCACCTATTTACCCTAATGCGATACCGGAATCGGTAACGGAAGTGGATATGCTTCCGGTCGTGTCTCACAAATTGACACCGGGCTATGTAAAACCAATTGACTTGGAGTTGACCGGGATGTCACCAATTTTCCTTATTGGCGCAGATGAATTATCCCGTCAATGGTTGTCTCAGCATTATGATAATTTACTGTCTCAACAAGCGGTCGGTTTAGTGGTTAATGTGACCACCCTAGATGAGTTGAACCAATTACGTCGTTTGGCACCGAATTTGACATTATTACCCTCACCGGCAGATGATTTAAGCGATCGCTTAAAACTCTCTCATTATCCAGCATTGATTACGGAAACCGGAGTATCGCAGTAATGGCAAGTAAATATTTGTTAGAGGGGTTATTGCGTCCGCCGGTTGAATTTTATCCGGCAGCAGCCCACGCTGCCTGTGCTTATGTATGCAGTGTGGCGCCTTGGTCTTTGGCATTGCATCCAGCGATTGGTTATGGGTTGGCTGCCGGATTTGGTGGAATAAGCTATCTGCGTTTTCGCCAAGGTTGGCGTATTGTACGCTATCATCGTAATTTAAAACGCCTGCCTCATTATGCTTTAACCAGCCGTCAAATTCCGGTAAATAAAAAATTCTTATTTTTAGGTCGGGGATTTGAATGGCAACCGGAGCACACCCAGCGGCTCTATGACTGTTTTTCCGCCGATGGCAAAAAATACTTACGTCCCTCTAAGCTATTTAATATGGCAAGAGAGTATGAAAAACATCACGAAAACTTAATTACTAAGCTAACAACGTCAGACTCACGATTTAATCCTGTAAGGCCCTTACCGCCGGTTGAGGGCATTCCGGCAATTCACGGCATTGAACTAGATGAAATCGATGTGATGCAACCCCTTAATTCAAGAGGTGGGCATACGGCTGTTTTCGGTACCACAGGTGTAGGTAAAACCCGTTTTGCTGAAGTGCTAGTGACACAAGATATTCATCGAGGCAAAACGCAAGCCGATCGCGAAGTTGTGGTGTTTTTTGATCCGAAAGGCGACCCGGATATGTTAAAAAGGATGTATGCGGAAGCAAAACGAGCTGGGCGGGATAAAGAATTTTATATGTTCCATTTGGGCTATCCGGAAAAATCGGCACGCTACAACCCGATAGGACGTTTCGGTCGGGTCTCCGAAGTTGCGGGGCGGATTTCCGGGCAATTAAGCGGTGCAGGTAACTCTGCTGCATTCAAGGAATTTGCCTGGCGTTTCACCAATGTGGTAGCAAGAGCATTGGTTGAAATGGGGGAGAGACCAAATTATTCGCAAATATCACGTTATGTGCAAAATATTGATGGCCTCTTTTTGAGTTATGCTGAGAACTATTTCGATGCGATTGATCCGGTAATTTGGCCCGGGCTACTCAATATTTCAGCTAATGTTGATGTTAAAAATTTATCCTTCGGAATGAAAGAGCGTCCTTTGATTTGGGTCATTAATCAGTATATTTTAGAAAACAAGATTTTTGATCCAGTGCTTGAGGGGTTAGCAACGGCGGTACGTTATGATAAAACCTATTTTGATAAAATTGTAGCGTCATTGCTACCGTTATTAGAAAAACTCACCACAGGAAAAATCGAAGAATTATTATCACCGGATTATGATGATGTAAACGATGAACGTCCGATTTTTGATTGGGAAGAAGTGATTCGTAAACGGGGTATAGTCTATGTGGGGTTAGATGCCCTATCGGATGCCACCGTTGCGGCGGCGGTCGGGAACAGTATGTTTGCCGATCTGGTATCAATGGCCGGACATATCTATAAACACGGTGTGGATGAAGGGTTGCCGGAGGCATTTAAAGGTCAGTCGAAGCCGGTTAAAATCAATTTGCATTGTGATGAATTTAACGAGCTAATGGGCGATGAATTTATTCCGTTGATTAACAAAGGGCGAGGCGCCGGAATGCAAGTCACTGCCTATACTCAAACCATTGCCGATATTGAAGCCCGTCTTGGCAACCGAGCTAAGGCGGAGCAGACCATCGGTAACTTTAATACGCTGATAATGTTTCGGGTAAAATCACCGGCGACGGCGAAACTATTAACTGATCAGTTGCATAAAGTGACGATTTTACAAAGTATGGTGACTTCAAGCTTTACCGATTCAAGTAATCCGGATGATGATAAAGCTTTTACCTCAAATACCGGGGAACGCATCTCCCAAAAAGAAGTGCCTTTGCTCGATGTGGCGAATATCACCAATTTGCCAAAAGGACAAGCATTTATCTTGATGAACGGGAGTACCTTATATAAGGTGAGAATGCCGTTACCGGCTATTGATGATGAAGATTTGATACCGCCGTCAATGCAAGCGTTACTGGATGATATGCAAAAAAATTATCACGTTACGGTAAATTGGTGGGAGCCTGCATTTAAAGACTATACGCCGTCAAAGGATATTGTCGATTCATTTGAAAATATGGTGACTGATGAAAAAATGGCAAAAGCCGATTTAGATTGGGGGAGTGATATTGATCTGCCTGAAGATGATGAAGCTGAGCCGATAAGTCAAGCCGATACGGATGAACAGGATATGGAGGAAGAATGAGTTTTGAACAAGAAACTAACTTATTGGATTTACCTAATCAATATATTGACTTTACGGCGAATTTTGCCGTCTCTTGCGCATTGCCGAATTCAAAAGAGCTGCTCTTTTATTTTGAGCCTTATCTTAATTGTTGGGTAGAAAGTAATGATTCCGTACATCAATTTGCAACCAAATATGCCGATGAGGGGATTTCTCTCTGGACGGCGAGTGATGTGCCGATAACAGAAGAGGATACTCAGCATCAACGTGCTTATTTTTACTTGGTCTCAAATAAAAATGAACAAGGTTATGTCTTGATTCATTGTCGTGTGAGCCATAAGGAATTTTTACAATAATGACCGAACAGACGAATAAAAAAGTCAAGAAAAAAGGGCCGCTTTACACATTATCGGCCTTGTCGGCCGTGCTTGCTGCGCTGTTTATTTCTCTATTGCTGAGTATTTTCTTTGAATGGCTAGGAATTGCGTTTTTCTGGTCAGAACAAGGGCATTTGCATAGTCAGGAAATGATGGTTCAAGAGTTGGGTTGGATTTCGGAAAGCGCGACGCGTAGCTTATTTGGCTATGCGCCGGGTGAGCTCGCTAATGCTGTAACATTGACCGTCCACGATTGGTTATTTGTGAAAACCGGTTTTCAACATTGGTTGCAGTCACCAATGCATCAGAGTAGTTGGGAGCAGATTATTTATCATTATGGTAGAGCTTATTTAGAGTCCATCATTTATGTCTCTATTACCTTTGTGATTCGGCTCATTGTCATTATACTGACCAGTCCATTGTTCTTATTAGCGGCATTTGCTGGCTTTACTGAAGGTTTAATGCGGCGCGATTTACGGAAATTTGGTTCGGGGAGAGAATCCAGTTTCCTTTATCATCACGCACGGCGTTATATTAAGCCTGTGATGATCGGATCTTGGATTTTGTATTTATCTATTCCCTTTTCGGTTTATCCGAACCTTATCTTGCTCCCGGCTGCTTTTTTATTTGGGCTGTCGATTTGTGTGACAACGGCAAGTTTCAAAAAATATCTGTAATATCAAAAGATTCCAAGTATATGACTTGGAGTCTTTTATCTTTCTAAAAACTCTCTCATTTCTGAATAGAATTTCCCGTTAAATTCCCGTTGTGTTTTTGGCAACCTTTACCCGAATCAATTTTAAATCGAGGAGATGCTAATGAACACGTTAGGAAAAGCGGTTTTAGTTGCCGTATCAATGGTTGTGCTGAATGTACAGGCCACTGAAAAAGAGCAGCTGGCGCAAGCCATTAAGCAGTTAGAAGCCGCACAACTATCGCTTAAACGTGCGGCGACAGAAGCTAAAACGTCAGCGAAAAACCGTGAGTATTTTGATTATCGTGCGGTAACGCAAGATATTAACGCCATAAAAAGCGGTATTCATCAATATATTAATCCTTCCCGTGCCATTCCCCGTGATCCAAATGCCTTCCGAACCTTGAAAGAGGACTATACCAAGTTAAGAACTCAGGGAGGTTCTAGTGGCAAATGATTATACGCCGATAAGTGCGTTTGAGACGGCAAGTGGTTTAAGTGCCATTGAATTACGCACATTTTTTGCTATTTGCCTCATTGCCGGCCTTTTTTTGGCATATGTGTGGGCAGTTCGAAAAGGCTTTAGCGGGTTTCAAACGGATGGGAACATCTTTGGCTATTTGATATTGATTCTGAAAGGGGCGGCGGTTGTTATCGTTGTCATTATGTTTTTCGTTTATTAGGGGAATCTATGAATTCTTTACGTTCACTTTCTTTTCAAATCAAACGGGGCTGGCAATGGGGGGCACAAGGTTATCTTGCCTTCATGTTGTTATGCTTTGGTGCCGTTCAAAATGCCTTTGCGGCAGGTCCCGATGCTTCCAAGATTCCGGATTTTCAGATTCCGGGAGTAGATAGTAACACAAAAGATCCGATGGAAATTCTTTGGATTGTGGCCAAGGGCTTTGTGACACTAGTTGCTGTATTACTTGCTGCTGCCGCAATAATTGTTGTTGTAAAAGCACTCGTCAGTATTTATAACGAGGTCACTTCTGAAAATGGTAAGAAAGGCTGGGGACACTTTATTGTTGCTTTAATTGTTGGTTTTATTGTGATTTTCTTCTGCTTGTGGTTAGTCAAACTTGCAGTAGGACTCTTCTAGTCAATGTACCTTGGAGGCCAATATGTCAGAACAAGATAAAACCATTCCTTTTCTTCCTACTCGTCTTAATCGTGAAGCCACAGTTTTTGGTGGTATGACTGTAAGTGAGTTCGGTATATCAGCTGGATTAGGATTTGTATTTGGTCTGGTTATTGGTCTCATATTTTGGGTATTAACCGATTTCTGGCTACTCATACCTGCAATGGCAATGTTGCTCTGTATCGTAACTATTTTAATTGGTAAAGGTATTGTGGCAGCCATTAAGAGGGGCAAACCCGAAGCCTACTTAAACCGCCTTATTGAAGAACGTATTGATTCGCTTTTAGGCGGCAATAAATTTATTCGGCGTGAGGGCTTTTGGGCGACACGCCGTTCTTCAAAAGGACTATTTTAAATGAGTAGATTAAAAAATGCACTCAAACATAAAGATCGCCAGCTAACTGTCGCAAAAATTTCGATTATTTGCATTACAACCCTTTGCTTTGGTCTGCTTTTTGTCATTTATACCTTTCCAAGTACATTAAAAATTTTGTTACCGCCGGATTTAAGAGCCGGTAGTCAACGCCCTTGGTGGGAAGTACCGACTTCGACGGTTTATGCCTTTGCTTACCAAACCTTTCAGCAGCTGAATCGTTGGACCTTAGATGGCACGCACGATTATGAAAAAAATATTACAGCACTGAAACCCTTTTTAACCCCCTCTTGCGAAGCCTTTTTGCTAAAAGATTATGAAGATCGTCAACGTCATAGTGAATTGCGTGATCGTGTGCGGGGTGTTTATGAAATACCAGGACGAGGTTTTAGTGAGGAGCGGGTAATTATCCATAATCAAGATAGTTGGACGGTCAATTTAGATTTGAGCGTGGATGAATATTATAAAGACGAACCGGTGAAACGAGTATTGACTCGTTTTCCAATCAATATTGTACGGATGGATGTGGATTCACAACGTAATCCGTGGGGACTCGGGTTTAACTGTTATACCTCGATTCCATTACGTTTAGAGAGTAAGGAAGAGGAGAAAAAATAGATGAAACATAAAATAGCCAGAAATTTGACCGCACTTTTACTTGGCAGCTATGCCTTGACCGCACACGCTGATGTTTTAATGAAGTGGCAAAGAATGCCATTACCGATAGATTTACAAGTAGAAAAAGAGCGTGTCATTTTAGTCGATAGAAATGTCAAAATCGGTTACCCAAGAACCCTTGACGGCAAGCTACGTCTGCAATCAACCGGCGGGGCGGTTTATATCAAAGCCTTGGAAGCTTTTCCAACAACACGCTTGCAACTTAAAGATATGGAAACCCACGAAATCATTTTACTTGATGTGGCTGCAAAAGAAAAAGTCTCCAATCCGGAAGAAACCATTCGATTAGTTTACGAAGGTAAACTTGAAAATCAGTCCGGCAGTTTTAACCAAGATGATATAGCAGACGAGCAACCTGACAATCCGACACCGCAACTACCTATTCCAGCAGCACTGACTCGTTATGCTGCACAAATGCTCTATGCTCCTTTGCGTACTGTTGAGCCACTACCCGGTGTTCGTCAAGTCGCCCATCGACTCCCAGCAAAAATTACTACCTTATTGCCGGCATTGCCGATCAATGCGACGCCTCTAATGAGTTGGCAGTTGGATGATTATATTGTGACAGCTATTCGTTTGCAAAATCGCGGCTCACAACGACTAGAACTGGACCCAAGAGAGTTACAAGGGCGTTTTTATGCTGCGACATTCCAACACAATTGGTTAGGAGGAACAGGGGCAACGGAGGATACTACGACCGTTTATTTAGTCACGGAAGGTTATCCGAATAAAGCCCTGATTCCGGAAACAAAACCCTATGCTGCACCGAAAAAACTGAAGAAAACGACCAAAATTGTAGTGAAAAAAGTTATTGAAGGTACTGTACCTATGTCATCACCAAAAGGGGGCGTAAATGAAAGCCAATAAAATGTTTATTGTCATTGGATTGATTATTACCCTGATGGTCGGGGGGGCATCTTATCTCTTATTTGCGGATTTTTCCTCATCAGCTAAATCTCAAAAAAACAGTGTACTAGATACCGCACTCAAAGATTTAACTCCAGAAGAAATTCGTCAATTGGGGCTGGAAGGTGATACCAAAAATGATACGGTGCGTACGTTAATTGGAGCAGCGAAAGAAGGTAACCGCCGTTACGAGAGAGTGATTTCTCAGAATGAAAAAATCATTCGGGAAAACGAAGATCTTCGCAAACGTGAGCAAAATGTGCAGCAACAAGTCGATGATGCCGTTCAAGCTAAAACCCAAGAACTACAAGATATGGTCGCAATGCTAAAAAGCGAGATTGCTCATTTAGCACAGGGGCAACCGCAAGTCGTTCAGGTGACACCTTCACCGGAAGAAAAACAGCCAAATGGCATTGGTCTCGGGCAGGCGGAGCCGTTACCTATTGGGGGGATGACCCCGAAGGGGGCTTCAGTTTCTCTTGATGAAAATGCAGTAGAGTGGATAAGCCCCGATGACCAAATTCTGGATGAACGTAATCCGACTAAAATTGGTTTTCCGAGTAATAATACATCAAGCGGTTACACCTCTGGAAAAAAAGGATTACCGTTTGTTCAAGGCAGTGATGAAGATATAACGAATTCAAGTTCGACGCTATCCCGCTCATCTGGAACTAAAAATAAAACGCCTACCTATACCGTTCCTGAAAATTCAACATTAATGGGTTCAACCTCAATGACTGCGCTTATAGGTCGTGTTCCAGTTGGTAATTCGGTCAATGATCCTTATCCATTTAAAGTGATTATCGGGCGCGATAATTTAATCGCAAATGGAGTTGAATTACCCGATATTGAAGAGGCAATTGTCTCGGGTACGGCGACCGGCGATTGGACGTTATCTTGCGTACGAGGAGATATCAAAAGTATGACTTTTGTATTTCGTGATGGGCGTATTGTCACGAGTGGCAAAGGGACAGATAAAATCGGTTGGCTTTCTGATCCGCACGGTATCCCTTGTGTACCGGGAGAGAGAAAAACCAATGCACCGGAATATTTAGGTACGCATTTCTTGTTAGCTGCGGCGGGTGCGGCTGCACAAGGCTATTCTCAAGCACAAACAACTACAGTAGTGGATGGTAATGCAGTTGTAGGGGCGGTTACCGGGCAACAAGGTAAATATGTGGTTGGTCAGGCACTCGGTCAGGGAATTCAAGAAACAGCAAACTGGTTTAAAGAGCGCTATGGGCAAAATTTTGATGCTGTTTATGTGCCACCGGGTCATCCCGTTGCCATCCATATTGATAAAGCAATTGAAATTGATTACGACCGCATGGGTCGAAAAGTGAAATACAGTCAATTGTCCCGTTCATCTCAGCTTGATTAAGGAATAATACAATGAAGAAAACCACACTATTAAGTCTTATCGGCTTCGCTTTCTTACTATCTGCTTGTTCAACCTCACAAAAAGAACTCTTACCAACAGGTAATGAAACAATGCGGGATATTTGGAATAAAGGAAGTAGCGATGGACAATTGCAGGTCTATCGAGATGGTAATAATCGTCGCATTGATCCAGTGAGCTATGTTTCTGTCAGAGAACAGCAAAGCTATACTCGAACCTCTGAAAATGAAATTAAAAATCTGTTTCCGCAATTGCCTAATCCAGATTTAATTATGTATGTCTATCCGCATTTATCTGCTAGTGGCGAACCGATGCCGATACCCGGTTATTCGACAGTCATCCCATTTTATAGTCGGGTGCAGTATGCCCAGCCGGGTGAGCGGACAAGGGGGTTATAATGGGATTGGTGCAAGATGTATTGTCTTCTTTCTTTCCGGATAAAACAGATAAGTCCGCTAAAAAACCGGAGCAACGTGCAAATATTGAACCGAATACCGATGATGTGATCAGCTATGAGACAGTGAAACGGAGTGGGAAACTCACACAAGTAGCACACCATAAACGGTTATACGGTAAACAGCCCTCTTTTGTCGATCACTTGCCGTGGGGTGAGTATTTAGCACAAGAAGGGGTAATGTTGTTAGATGATGGACGCAGTGTCGGTGTTGTCTTTGATTTAAAACCTATCGGTACCGAAGGGCGTAGTGAAGAATATTTAAGCCGGATTCGAGGGTTAGTTAAGGATGCAATCCAAGACAGTTTTGATGAACTGGATACTTATCCGTATGTAGTGCAATTCTACTGTCAAGATGAAAAAGATTTGCGATCTTATGTCGAGCAATTGAAAGATTATATTGCACCAGAAATTCAAGCAACCGCATTTACGCAAGAATGGCTAAAAAATACGGAAAAGCACCTAAAAGATATCAGTAAACCGGGTGGGTTGTTCGTTGACGATCAAATTACCAATACCATTTGGGCTGGTCGTATTCGTCGGACACGGATGGTGATTTATCGCTATGTGGAGAAAAATGAAGAACACAGTGCGATTGAATCATTAAATAATGCTTGTGAGCGGATTGTTGGGGCATTAACGACCGCTGGTCTTCAGCTCACTCGACAAAATGGTGAGCAGCTTCATCAATGGTTACTACGTTGGTTTAATCCGAATCCGTCTGCTTATTTTAATTTGGAAAATAGTGTTTGCTATGACAAATTGCATCAACCAATTACCGATGGTGAGTTGCCGTTTTTCGGTCATGATTTTAGTGAAAATCTGTTTTATAACGAACCGGAAAGTAAAAATAATTACTGGTATTTTGACGGCTTACCGCACGAAGTGGTTGTGGTCGATAATCTACGTAATAATCCAGCAATCGGGCATTTTACCGGCGAAGTCAAACGGGGGAAAAACATTAATGCTCTGTTTGATTTATTGCCAGAATCCACGATTATGGCAACGACTATCGTTATCTATCCGCAAGATAAACTAGAAAGCCATCTGGAAAAAATCAGTAGTCGAGCGGTCGGTGAAAATTACGAGTCGGTTTATCTCAAACAAGATGTGAAAACCGTAATGTCGTATCTGAAAGATGGGCATAAGCTCTATCAAGGCAGTCTCGCATTCTATATACATGGGAAAGATGAGAAGGAGCTGAAAAAGCGTTCCCGAGAGCTCAGAACGATTTTACTCAGTAATAATTTGGTGCCTGTCAAAGAAAATGCGGAAATTGCTCCGCTTAACAGTTATTTACGTTGGTTGCCAATGAATTTCAATCCTCAACAGGATATGAAAACCCATTATTACACCAAATATTATTTTGTGCAGCATCTGGCCAATATGTTGCCGGTATTTGGTCGGGAAACCGGCACCGGACATCCCGGCATTACGTATTTTAACCGAGGCGGCTCGCCGTTGGATTTTGACCCGCTCAACCCGAAAGACCGGGCTAAAAATGCGCATAAATTGCTATTAGGACCGACAGGTTCGGGGAAGTCAGCCACATTGAATGCACAAATGGCACAGTTGATGGCAATTCATAGACCACGTTTATTTGTTGTTGAAGCGGGTAATTCCTTTGGTTTGTTTGCCGATTATGCTCAGCGGTATGGTTTAACGGTCAATCGCGTGTCATTAGAACCAAGCAGTAATATTGTCTTACCGTTATTTTCAGAAGCTCATAAACTCTTATCAATGGAGGTAGATATTGAAAATGTGATGGATGACGATGAAGAGGAGGAGGTCGAAAATGGCAATGAACAAAGGGATTTGTTAGCTGAGATGGAGTTGACCGCTCGTTTAATGATCACCGGCGGTGAAGCCAAAGAAGATGAGAAAATGAGTCGCGCTGACCGTGCACAGATTCGTCGTGCCATTATGATGGCCGCAGAGAAAACCTATGCAGAAGGGCGGCAGACCTTAACCGGCGATGTAAAAGCTGCACTTGAGGCATTAAGCAAACATCCGGATACCCGGGAAGCACGTCGGGCAAGATTGGCTGAAATGGCTGAGGCGATGGATATGTTCTGCAGCGGGGTAAATGGGCGATTCTTTAACCGGGAAGGAGACATTTGGCCGGAAGCAGATATTACGTTAGTGGATTTAGCGATGTTTGCTCGCGAAGGCTATGAAGCGGAGCTTGCTATTGCCTATATTTCATTAATCAATCACATCAACAGTCTGGGCGAAAAATATCAACATAGTTTCCGTCCTATCGTCAATGTGACGGATGAATCGCACATTATTACAGTTAACCCTTTATTAGCTAAATTCTTGGTTAAGGGCTCTAAAATGTGGCGTAAATTGGGGATTTGGTTATGGTTGGCCACCCAAAATATGGATGACTTCCCGAAAGAGGCCAGTAAGTTACTCAGTATGTTGGAATGGTGGGAGCTGCTCAATTTAACCAATGATGAGATCGAGGAAGTTAACCGTTTCCGTCGGCTGTCTGAAGCTCAGAAATTGATGTTGTTATCCGCGAAGAAAGCGGATAAGAAATATACCGAGGGCGTGGTGTTATCAACTCGAATGGAAGCTTTATTCAGGGTTGTGCCACCGAGTATCTACTTAGCGTTAGGAATGACGGAAAAACACGAAAAAGCACAACGACGAGCAATAATGGCTGAACATCAATGTAGTGAGCTTGATGCAGCGTTGATTATGGCAAAACAAATTGATAAGGCAAGGGGGATTGCAAATGACGAAAGCTATCAACAAGCAGCCTGATATTTGCCCGTTATTTAAGGCTGACCCAATTAGCCAACCGTTTAATCTTGAGGCAGTTTTAACGGATTTGAATCAACTTTGTGAAGAGATTGTGGAACGTGTAGGCACTATTCAACATTATATCCTCTATCCACATCGAGTGTTTAAGCAACGGGCCTGGAACATCAAAATTACCGGTGAGAAAGCGACGACCTATTTATTGCTGAATATCGGCGGTTATTATCAATTTATCAATGATATTAATGCAATTCGGCTTTCAATGAACGTGAAAGATGATGTCGATGCGTTTTGGTTGGCTTATGCGATTGCCGACAAACTCAATATTCAACCAACGATACCCAATGGGATATTCGGGGGTAAAGAATGAGCCGCCCTTCCAAAAAACGCAAAATATTGACCGCACTTTTAGCCGGTGTTTTAGGCTTTTTGGCCCTCTTAGCTTGTAGCGTGGTATTTGTCACCTATTTACCCGGCATTAATTTGAATGATTGGTTTAGGACAACGGCTAATTATTGGTTGTTATTTAGGCTCTTTGTTTATATGGGGGGTGGCATATTACTTTATTTTCTGCAACGTTCAAGCTCACCTTTGCCACGCAAAGCCATCGTTTTAATTGTGTTGGCTTTTGCCCTCAATGAGGGGTTGAATTTGCTCTATCGGTTATAGGGAGGGGAAATGACCTTTAATGTAGATAGTTATCTTGAATATTTTCTGACGTTACTGGGTTGGATTATCAATAATGGGTTATTTGGGCTACTTGTTAGCACCGGGTTATTTATTGCGCCGCTCATTGGAATGCTTATTAAAACCTGGCTCGATGTGAAAAAACAAGGCGCGGATGAAGGCAATAAAGGGGATTTATTGATCGACTGGCTCAGTATTCAATTCTTTCCGGCGATGTTTGTTATTGTGTTGACACTTGCTCCGATGTTGCCGATCTCGCTGAATAATTTAGCCTACCACGTCGATCGTTCGAAACAATGTGGCTACAAAGTGCCACTTGCGCCACAACAAACTGGCTATTCTAATATGGTCAGTGAGTTTGCTGATAAACAGGCGAAAGTGCCGCTACTATGGGGCTTGGTACACGCTATCAATAAAGGTATTTTGCACGGCGCGGTGTCGACGATTCCGTGTAAGCCGGATTTACGCCAAATTCGATTTGAAGTGCAACACGAGAAAATCAATAATCCGGCCTTACTCACGGAGGTGCGGCAATTTGTGCAACAATGCTATTTGCCCTCAAGACGCAAGTTGCAAGAAAGCCAAGTTTCAATGAATACGGCGCAAGCGAGAGAGGTAGAATGGTTGGGCGGAAAAATCCTCATCTCGAACAGCGAGCTTTATCCCCGTTACCGGGCTATGCAGCCAATGAAACGCTGGGAGTATGATAAGAATCGAGATCAGGGTTTACCTAACACAGGGGAGGGCGGATTCCCACGTTGTGATCAATGGTGGTCGGACGCTCAAGTCGGCTTAAAAGATATGCTGTTGTCGGATATGAGGCAGAATTTATCGGCGAAATTGAGCGATATGTTTACTAATGCCAATATTCAAGATGAAGCACTATTACGCACTTTGTTGCGCCCGGAGAATATCAGTATCTCCCGGGGGAAAGTTTATGCCGGATACGGGGGAAGCTTAGATCCTACGTTCCTTAATAACACCACATCCGCTGTATCGAGTATTGGCGTTGCCGCCGGTAGTTTAGTAGCTTATCCGGGATTTGATGCAATGCGAAATTCATTGCCGATGATACAAGCCCTGCTGATTATGGCCGTGATTATTTTAACGCCGGTGGTGACGATTTTCAGCGGTTATTCATTGAAAACGATTGTGACACTGATATTTGTGCAATTTGCATTAGTCACGACATCATTCTGGTGGGAGTTGGCCCGATGGCTGGATTCGTTTTTTATTACTATCTTGTACAATTCACCGGGACACACTACGGAGTCGTTAGTGAACTGGAATTTCCTGCAAAATGACCGGGACGATCTGATTATGAGTTTTGTGTTGGGTATGATGTTCTTGATATTGCCGGGTGTTTGGATTGCGTCAATGTCTTGGGCTGGGTTCAATTTAGGCGGTCTAGCAGATAGCTTTACTAAAGGTTCTAAGCAAGTACAGCAAGCGGGAGAAAAAGCTGGAAATATTGCAACTGACGTTGCTACAAGTTATGGTAAGAGTAAAGTATTAAAATAGAATTTAAAGACCTATTTTTAATGGGATAGAAATAGGTCTTATATTTAATATTTATGTTCGTTATAAACTCCGGAACATATATCTCTTATTACTTTATCCTTGGTTTGTTTTTCTTTTAATTCATTTTTTAAATCACGAACTTCTTTTCTTAAATGTCTGAGGTGATAAGCTTCTGGAGACTCGAAAAATTCTGCAATCTGCTCTCTGAATTTAAATATGATGAAAAGGGCTAATCCCCATATGATATATTGACCTAAACTACTAATATAAATTCCCTGATACATTCCCTCATTACGATAGTCAAAAAAGGTAAAAAATAGTACTGCTAATACAGCAAAAACACTAATAATTTTAACAAGGATAGGAGTTTTCCAATGTTTAAATTTTACAACCGCACTTCCAACTTTATAGCCTATTTTTTCTGAAAAGGTCATTTTAGCCTCCTAGATAAATAATGAATCTTATATATTGTGCTCTTCTCGCCAATTTTGAATAATTAGATCAGGAACCATTTTAAAGGCGTTGTCGCTAGTCACTAACGTGCAATTCTCTGAAACAGCGTGTGCAGCGATCATAAGGTCTAAGGCTCCCATTACAAAACCTTGTTTTTCCATCTTAGCACGCAATTTACCGTAACATTGTGCGACACCATAATGCCAATCATTAATGGTTACGACCTCTAAAAATGGGTACATCACTTGGTTTAATTTGGTACTTTGTCGCTTTTCCAATCCATAAATGATCTCTGCCGCCGTAATTCCCGAAATACAAATACTTTCTGGAGAAAGAGATTTAAGCTGCCTAATAACATTGGGATCTTTGCGGACAATATCACTTACTGTATTGGTATCAAGCATATACATCATAGGTTGATTCCTTCAAAGGGATCTCGAACAGATAGTTCCTGGCGACGTTCTTCAGGTGTTAAAAAATCAACGGTATCAAGGTTATCTAAGGCTGACCACATTTTATCCCAAGAAGATTGTTGTTGTGAGCGCATTGATAAAACAACATCACCATTTGCTTCTTTGCGGATATAAATTTGCTTCGCATTAAACTCAAAATCAACAGGTAATCTGACCGCTTGACTTCGGCCATTTTTGAACAGGCTTGCAACTCGTTCCATTTTTCTGTCTCCACTTGGTTTAAATATAATATGCTTTAGCATAGGCTTTATTTGTTTATAAAGCAAGCAATTTCTTAAATATATTTTGGAGGAGAAAAAGAAAGGATTTAAACAGAAATATATGGTGTTTTGAGTGCGTAATTAGACATTGTGATTATAGGATAATGATCTTCTTTCATTATCAATCATTCGATCTAATTCATCTTGAGATGGAACATCTTTTGTGGGTTTTAGACTTTGAAGGATTTCAATGGCTTTTTGTTTTGCGAGTTGTGCGACATTTTCACCCTGGTTATGTTCTTCCTTATAAACCATAATCTACCTCTGAGATACTTAATTAGATTTTACCAATAAATGATATACCATAAAAAATAGAACATAAAGCTATGGTATGTTCTATTTTTATTATGATATTTACACCGAGTATTTATAAACCTGTCCGGCGAATTTTTGTTGAGTCAACGTTTTGCGTAATCGGTTTGGTTAAGCTGCAACCGACCGAGCTGTGATATTCTTCCCCTTTGTAGATACTGACACCAGGCTCTTCAATCGTTTTACTGCCACGTGCTTGAAGAAAGCCGACTTGGTAGGATTTATCTTGATGTTTGAGTTCCATTGTGTAGGTAACAAAGCCGGAGCCGACCGCAATTTCCGAATTACTGTTGGCCACAACCTGGTTAATTGGGTTTTTAAAGCTAAATTGACCGTGGCGATATTCATAATCATTGCCTACTTTTTTTACCGTTAATGGTTTCCCATCCGTTGCCGTACAGGAAAAAATTACATCTTTTTCATTGGCCGCAAAGGCGTTTGTTGATAAAAGTGCGGTCAAAATTAAGCTTGGAATAACAAGTTTACGCATAAGAACTCCTGTGTTGGGGTGATTTCAATCATAATGTACCAAGATATGGTTAAAAGTGCGATATTTTTTAACCGGTTTTGTTCATAATATAGTCGGCTTCTTGATTCCGGCGTTTGGCGTTTACGCCGTTATTGTGATGTTGTAAACGTCTTACCGCATTAGCAAGTGCGGTCATATCACCAGATTTTGCCGAAGCGTTAGCAGCATCAACTACTGATTTTAAGTTGCCGAGAGAGCCATAGTTATACGCAATGGAGGTCAATGCGGCTTGAGCGTTCGGCGGTAATTTATCCCAGGTTTCAGCCGACACATTTTTTCTGGCCGTGTTGGCAAATTCCCTTGTTCTGCGGGCTAAATCGCGTTCAGCATCTTCGCGGGATACCGTCATTCCCGGTCGAATTTTTACCACGGTGCCGTCTGCTTTGGTAATAGTATCGGAACCGTACCCGGCGCGATGTGCATTGACATCCCAGTAAGTTTTACTGCTGAAGCCTTCGAACTGTTTGAGTAATCCGGAGGCTTGCTCAAGAGATGAGCCATTAATTGGTGCAATCGTGCCATACTTGCCGGCATTGTAATTTCCACCTTGCCCATTACTACCACTGCCATATGTTGGTTTATAGGCTGACACATTATTGACGGTTGGAATATTTAATGTGATATTTCTGCGATTTAATGCAATATCACCGGCTTCCTGATGCTCTTCAGCATTCGGTGTGCCGTAAGCGAGATCATTGACGCGTTTATCTACATTATCGAAAGTGGTACCGTAATGGCCCGTATTCGCTTCGCGGTTGAATTTGTTATTGAAGATCACAGATGCAGTATTGCTGGTAATGGCTTTCTGCATATCCATTTCTAATTTGACTTGGGATATTTCTAGGTCAATTTTATTCAGCACTTTTTCAAGCTCTTCTTGTGCAACTTGGTCAGCGGCTACATAAGGCTCACGCATTCCGGCAAGAATAGCGCGACGAGCCAATAGCATTTTCTCCATCACTTTAGCGGTAGCAATCTCAGCAGAGAGGCGTTGGCTTAACACATCTACATCCGGATCTTCGCGCAACGTCTCAATGAGTCCGCGCGTAACCGGGATGGTATTTGAGCTTAATTCCCCTAAAAGTTGTGGTGTGGGAGTATCCATATTGAGCACTTGTTCGAGTTTTTCGACCGTACGGACATTTTCTTCCTCAATCGCCGGAGCCAGTCCAACACCGGCTTTTGAACTGGTTTTAGGGCCGCAATCTTCCGTACAAGTGGAAATAGATTGTTCTCCAATAATACGCGTTAAGAAGTCAGAGACTTTCTGTGGAGAATCAAACATTTGACAGGTTGCACCATCACAATCTTTGCTAGCAATCGTTTTCTCATCTAATGCATTACGATTATTGAGTAGGTTATAACCGGCTTTGGCTACGTCTTCAATTAGCTTAATAGGATTCTGGTTCTCACCGCCTTTCTTTTGTCCTCCAACCCAATCTTTTCCCTTTTTGCCTTTGTTATCTTCAGCTTTTTTCTGTGCTTTTTGCGCATCCGGCTCAGCGGCGACAATATCCTTATAATTTTCTAAATCGGCTGATTTTGACCAACGGCCATTTAATGTGTAATCGGCAAGTTGTTTTGACATTGCCTCACAACTGGTTTTCAGTCGATTAAAATCAATTCGTCCTTGATACACACCATTTGTTAGTAGATCATAGAGTTGTGGGTTTGCTCGTTGAATAATCATCGCCGGAAGACTGGCGACAGCCCCTTTTGCTGATTCAATGACATTACCCATTAAATCTTTAAAGCCTTCCGTTAGTCCGTTTAATTGGTTTTTTACGGTGGTTTTAATATCAAAATTCCCACACGTCAGATTCGCTTTCCAGCCAATACCAAACTCAACGGCTTTTAGTGATTTAGCCCGGGTTGGAGGCGTCATATAACCTACGCCGCCGCCGATCTGATAAAAAATCTGGTCGGATAATACCGAATCCGATTTATTAAATTGGATTTTGTCTAAAATAGAATCTGCCGAGTACGCCGTTGATGTGTAAAGTGCAAGCAGTACGGCAAAACTGATTTTCTTAAGCGGTTTCATTGTTTATCCTTTATTCGTTATACCAATCAATACTGTATAAAAAAGTTTGGCCGCGACGTTTACAACATTTGTAAGGACGCCATAATGCCCAGGCATAATTGCCTTTTTCCGATAACATTGCAGGCGGCGCATCCGGGAAGGCACTACAAGATTGTTTCATTTCAGGGAATAATTGTTGCCATTTATGATTTTTTGCATTACCTTCTTTTACCGGGGCCGGATACCAAGTGCCGGCACCGCCCGTTCTCGCCGCCGGTTGATAGATATGTAATTGCCCGTTACGGCTGACGATATCGGCAACCCGTTGTGCAATCACCGCTGACGCCTTGTAATCGTGTACTTGGGTTACGGCACCGCCGCGAGGGAAAATATTGCCCCAAGTATCAGCTCCGGAGCGAACTTCCCTCATTCCCGGTGTCAGGGCTTCCGGATAAAACATTTCCGGCAAGTTTTGTCGCCAAGCAAAATAATCAAGACTGCTTAAGAAATAAGGTACAAAAGGCGTAGTTTGACTTTGGCAATAGTAGCCGGTGCTCTTCAGTAAGCCGGATATAGCACCTTGCGGGTGACCGAGTGCAGTGGCATTTTTGAAGGTAAGTTGGCTGTAATTTTTTTGCGGTGAACGATACTCGCCACCTTTTACACCTTGAGATACTATATTCATTTCTGACCACGGATTTTGCCCGTCGTGGTTATAAGCAGACACGACCATTTCCGGTAAAAAGTGCCGCACTTTGATTGAGGTTCTCACTTTGCAACCGAAATAAGTGCAAAATAACCAAAAACAGGTACCGACAACTTTATATTCCAAGCAACTTGGCGAGGCGCTTGATGTCATAATTGTGGCAGTATTAATATTGCCTTGTGCGGTTGTGCCAAAGGTTAGCGCAGCACAAAGTGCGGTCAATTTCCGAGGTATTTTAAATGTCATGTTATTCCTCTCTTTTTTGTTGATTTAGCCAGTTTTCCCAGTATGAAATTGCTTTTTGTACGTCGTTTTCACCATATACCACGCCTTTTCCGAGTGTCGGGTGTTCAAACAATACGGCGGGCACTTTACGGATACCGTTTTGCCAACCGACAATGACATTCTGGTAGGTTTGGTGCAATTCTCTAAGCCGATTCTGTGTTTCCGGTGCCTCAAATAGGGCTTTAGCTTGGTGTTCGGCTTGTGCGGGATTAGAGGGCAATGTTCGGCTAAAGCGGGCTTCCCATTGCTCGACACCGTCTAGGTAGTGTATGGCATGAGCCAGTTGGGCGTTTTGAATGGGATACGCCGTCGTGCTAAATACGGAAATTTGTACCTCTGATGGTATTTGTTCCGCAAAAATAGGTGGGCTAACTAAGAGGGATAAGGTCGCTATTCGCTTGAACATTTCATTTTTCCAAAATAAAGATAAATATCCCCACATTAACGAACTTCTATACTGAACTAAATGCTTAATTCTCTTTAAGATAGAAACAATTATTGTGCAAATAAACAGCAAGAAATGAGGTATGATAGGGCTATTAAGTCGCTACTTTGTAGCCCTTATAAGTTGTAGAACACTTGAGAAGCAACGGACTAGCCCGACGTGGTAGTTGTGTTCGAATTAGCCGAAATATCCTCAGCATTCTGAAAGAGGGTTCAGTCGTTAGACTGGGAATGTATCTTAATCCTAACCTGTTCAGGGAAAAATTGTCCCTGCGGGGCATTTCTCCTCGAACGTCTTTTTAACTTCAATGGAGAACTCAATTATGAGCAATTCACTTCCTTTTGATCCTTTTACATCTGAAAAACCGCAACAAACTGAGAAGCCTAAAAAATCCCTTTCCTATTTTCTTGGACTAGGGTTGGGTAAAGCCGTCGTTGCGACGCGACATAAATTGTCGGGGCTTAGCCAAGCTATCCATCACAGCATCGAAAACGATGTTGAGCAACGTTTAGCTGAGCATTTAGCTGAGCAAGCCGAATTCCATGATATGTTGCATCAACAACAAGAACTCTCTCATTGTGAAGAGGTTGCGCGGCTTAAACGCCGTCACTTAAAAGTCACTATTTCAATGACCTTAATCGGGTTATTGATGGGGGCAATCTCTATTGCGATATTGTTTTGGTATTACTAAAGATTAACCTTTGAGTTAGGTTGCTATTTCCTTTGGGGAAACACATTTCCCCGGAAAGGAAGATTGTGTTTCCCCGATAAGTGAGAGGAGAAACACAATGAGGGTACAGATTTTACTCTCGGCAATCGGAGATTATATGCCGAAATATCAACAACCCGGGATTAAGCCACACCAAGCCTTAGCTGATGAAATTACGCAGAAAGCAAAGGAAGTGTGGAATGCCCGTCAACCAGGTGAAAGTGCGGTCAGATTTTTGCAAAAAATGCCGGCAAAACATGGTTCACATTTTCGTTTTTTAGAGGTGACTCAGAAAGATGAAAATACCTTGTTAGTTTCCGGAGGAAGAAGGCAATGAGAGATAAGCTGAAATCAACATTGCATCAGTTGCAGCCAGTAACACTTCTTCGTTTGAGCGATGATTTACCCAAGGTCGCTTACTTGATGGGAATTGGCATTGTCGGGGTTATTTTACCCTCGGATAATATCTCTTTCCTTGAAGGCATTCTTCTCTTTCTTTTCGGTTTGGTTATGTGGATAATAGGACATCTATGTGCTTATTCTGCTGATATCAAATCGAAAAATGATCAAGGAGATGCGAAATGAACTGGCCACTTTTCTTTATGTTAGGTTCGCTTACGCTCATATCCGGTATTTTTGTTGGTCTGGTATATTGGGCAAATTGGGATGAAATTACGGGTAAAAAACCGCAATCAAACATCCCGAAGAAGCTCGGATCTAAATGATTTCACCTTAAAACCTTAATAGTTATGCTATTAAGGTTTTTATTTACCCGATTGGGAATATGTTCCCAAAAGGGCGTGTTCCCTCTCATTAGGAGCACGTTATGCAAACAGTTAAAATTACCTTTGAGAGTGGTGATCACGTCATCACTCGAATTAAAGGCACTGAAAATGATATCCGCGCCTATTATGCGATAGGCTCAATAATCGGGTTCGACAACCGAGACAAAATAGTACGGGTTGAATTTATTTCATAGCCTTTATCATCAAAACCTTTACCCACCAAGGGAAACGCTTTTCCCTTGGGATGCGTTTCCCTTTATTATGGAGAAACGCATTATGGATCTTTTACGCGCTTATTTTTCGTCACAATTAGTCACTGCCGGATTTCCGGATGACTTGGAAATCCGCTGGTCTTTAAGCCATTGTCAAGGTGACGGTATGGCATTTTACGGGAAATTATATCCGGATGATTTATGCCATTTATTTAACAACATTTATCCTAATACCAAACGTAAGCAGAAAATGTTTTCGTTATTGGTTAAGAGGATAATGGAATGGGAAGATATGAGCTATTTTACGATTTATCGTAATAGCTTTGGTTATCACTATTCCCATTTTAATACAATGGAAATTGACCTGCCAAAGTCCGATGGATTGTATTTCTTTACCGAACCGGAAGCTCGACAAGACTGGTATTTCCCCCGAACGAAAGTCAGTACATATCAAGTCCTTTGGGATGAATTTGTGACCGATCTTGAGCGGTATATTCGAGATACATCTCGACAATTGGAAAGTGCCGGTTACAGTATTTTGGAATCGACACCGTACGAGAAGCAAACAGTCTATCAATTTAATACCGCCCAATTTAGCGTGGAATTGATAACTGCTCCGGTGGATTTTTCTTATTTCTTCAACTATGAAGATGACGAAGATATTCAACAGCTTTGTCAATCATTGATTGATAAACGTTCGCAATGTGCGGAAGTTTACGCTGTTGTGCGTGATCGTTGCACGAATATAGCCCTTGGTGAGAGTGATTGGATCAACCTAGTTTTTGATACTGACGACAATCATTATTCCGGCTATAAAAGTGAATTAATTAGTGAGGCGATTCAACATGCTAAGCAAAATATTCACTGGTATTCACAAACGTTTAGTCGAATTCGACCATTGACGCTTGTGGCTTAATTTTACCTTTTCCTCACCTTGTGTGAGCCTACCCATAGGGGAATCAGTTCCTCTGTGGGGGCTGTTCCCTTTTTAACTTTGGAGAACAGCCATGAAAAAACAAACTCAACCTAAAGATTTATACCAACAAATTACTAATCAAATTGTGGAAGCCCTAGAACAAGGAACAATGCCTTGGCAAAGACCTTGGGATAATGGTTGGCCACAAATGTCGATTCCGTGTAACGGCGAAAGTGGGCGTCAATATTCCGGTATCAACGTGCTTTTACTTTGGATGAGCTCCCTTCAAAAAGGGTTCAAACAACGTAAATGGGTCACATTTCAAGGCGCTAATCACTTAGGTGGACAAGTTCGCGCAGGTGAGAAAAGTACAGTCATTATCTTTTACAAACAAAATCAGTTTGAAGAAAAAGATGATGACGGCAATGTGATTTTTGATGAAAACGGTGAACCGAAAATGAAATCATCGGTATTTATTCGTGGCCATCATGTGTTCAACATTGAACAATGTGATGGGCTAGAAGAATACTATGAAGATTTTCCGGCACCGGAAACTTCATCAGAGATGAGTCCTCGCCCAGATTTAGACGTGTTACCCGCTAAGATGGGGATGCAGTTATATAACAAAGCGCAAGATCGTGCCTGTTATATTCCTAAGCGTGATTGTATCGTGATGCCGGATTTTGAAAAATTCAATACGGCTGACGACTACTACGCCACACTTTTACACGAATGTGGCCACGCAACCGGGCATAAAGATCGGTTAGATCGTGATGGTGTCGCCAGATTTGATAAATTTGGTTCTGAACGTTATGCCTTTGAGGAATTGATTGCCGAACTGACTAGTGCATTTACCTGTGCACATATGAATGTTTGCAACAATATTTCGCAAAATGTGGCGTATATCGATCATTGGGTTCAAGCATTGAAATCCGATAAGAAAGCGATTTTTCGTGCCTCTTCGCAGGCACGGGAAGCAACGCAATATCTGATTGATAAATTCAATCAAGAAGAGAGCCTTGCCGCTTAAGGTTTTATTTACCCTAACAGGGATACATTATCCCTGTGGGCATAGTGTATCCCTTCTATTTTAAACTTAATAGGAGATTACACTATGCCAAATTGGTGTCAAAATGTACTGATTATTGAATGTTTTGATGAGCAACGGGCGCTATTTTGTAAAAAGCTCTTTTCACTTGATGAAAGAGGTCAATATTATCTTGACTTTGGTCAATTAGTGCCGATGCCCGAAGCATTATTAAAGACAACGTCGACTTTTAATGAGCACTACAAATTGCTCCAAATGAATGTTCACAAGCGATTTTCA
>NZ_MLHG01000007.1 GCF_001998825.1 Rodentibacter mrazii | reverse complement strand
ATGAAGGTGGATTTTTACTCACAAGCATAACCCTGTTTGGGCAATGGCTTTCCGTCTAAATAGGCGGTATCTTCTTTTAAGGTTAAGCGGTCTTCAATAAACCATTTAATCACCACAGGGTAAATACGATATTCCTGCTCTCTTGTGCGTAATTCAATCTCTTCTACATTGTCATCAGGGAAAATCGGTACTTTGGCTTGTAAAATGATTGCGCCACCATCCATTTCTTCATTCACAAAATGAACGGTTGTACCGTGTTCGGTATCTCCTGCCTCTAGAGCCCGTTGATAAGTGTTGAGACCTGCATATTTAGGAAGTAGAGAAGGGTGAATATTTAAAATTTTTCCTTGGAAACGTTGAGTAAATTCAGGCGTCAAAATCTTCATATAGCCGGCGAGCACAATAAGATCAACATCAAAACTTGCTAAATAATCGCCAATTTGGCGATCCATTTCTTGATTGCTCGTGAAATCTTGACGTAAAAAAACACTTGTAGGAATGACTGCACTTTTAGCCCGTTCAAGCCCAAAGGCATCATTTTTATTGCTGACCACACACGCAATTTTGGCGGGGATAAAACCTTTTTCACAAGCATCAATAATAGCTTGTAGATTATTTCCTTGTCCTGAAATCAGAACAGCAATTTTTTTCATAAAGATCCTAAAAATAGAGAAAAGAAAGGCGAATTTTCATTCGCCTCAAAAGGGGGTTATTGAATCACAACTTGCTCTTCGCCATATGTTGCCTGTTCAATATGTCCGATAAGCCAAGCATTTTCACCGGCTTGTTTTAAAAGTGCCAATGCGGTTTCCACTTGATCTTGCGGAAGGGCAATCACCATTCCCACGCCACAGTTAAAGGTACGGTACATTTCATAAGTAGAAATATTGCCTTGTTCTTGCAACCATTTAAAAATTGGCTGCCATTCCCAACTTTTTTCATTAATCACTGCTTTGGTATTTTTCGGTAATACGCGTGGAATGTTTTCCCAAAAACCACCGCCGGTGAGATGGGCAATCGCGTGAACATCCACTTGTTTAATCAGAGATAAAATAGATTTCACGTAAATTTTGGTTGGTGCAAGTACTTGTTCGCTTAATGGTTTACCGGCTAATTGCTCGGTTGTCGGATTGACACTGGAAACATCAATGACTTTACGGATTAAAGAATAACCGTTTGAATGTGGGCCGCTTGAACCTAAAGCAATTAATGCATCACCGCTACGCACTTGACGACCATCAATAATTTCGGATTTTTCAACGACGCCAACACAGAAACCGGCTAAATCGTAATCGCCTTCGTGGTACATTCCGGGCATTTCGGCTGTTTCACCGCCGACCAAGGCACAACCTGATTGCACGCACCCCTCTGCAATGCCTTGCACCACGTCTGCTGCTACATCAACGTCTAATTTTCCGGTCGCATAATAATCTAAGAAAAACAGAGGTTCGGCACCTTGTACCACCAAATCATTGACGCACATTGCCACGAGATCAACACCAATGGTATCGTGTTTTTTCAAATCAATAGCTAGGCGTAATTTTGTTCCAACTCCGTCAGTTCCTGAAACCAAAATAGGCTCTTTATATTTGCTTGGAATGGCACACAATGCGCCGAATCCGCCTAGGCCACCGATCACTTCAGGACGTGTAGTGCGTTTTACATGTGGTTTGATTCGTTCGACAAGTTCATTACCCGCATTAATATCAACGCCGGCGTCTTTGTAACTTAATGATGGTTTACTCACAATGTTTTTCCCATGTTAATTAAATGAAAAATCAGCGCGGATTGTATCAGTTTAGGCAAACGTTTGCGATAAATTTTATATGAAAAAAGACCGCACTTTATAACTTTATAAAAGTGCGGTCTTTTTGAATAAAGTTTTTAGCGATTCGCTAATTCAAAAATCATGGCTTCGGCTTGGCAACAGAAGGTAAAACTTGCATTTAATTGTACGCCGCCTTCAATAGGCAATATTTCACTTACAATTTCACAAGGATCACTTTCTGTTTTACGTGCTTTCTCCGTGAGACGGGCTAGGGATTGTTCCGCTTCTGCTTGATTTGTATAAATTTGCTCAATGTTAACGGTACGGTCGGAACCGTCAATAATGGCGCCCACATCCACACAGCTACAAGTCAATGATTCTTCTGCTTTGCATTTTACGCTCATATTTTGTCCTTATTTTAAAATTAAATTGGCGTTATTTTATCACTTTTAAAAAGCAGATGAAAACTCTCCGCACTTTAAATAGAAATCTTCACTGGTCGGAACTCTATGAAAATAAACAAAATGAATTTGCACTACAATAAATAGCGTTTTAGAATCACGCGGATTTTATTTTTATATAAATAACAAAAGGTTCCAAATGAAAAAATTTAATCATTCCTTATTAGCAAGTATAGCGTTAATTACAGCAGGTGGTGCAAATGCCGCAGCATTCCAGTTAGCGGAAATTTCTACCTCCGGTTTGGGGCGTGCCTATGCCGGTGAAGCTGCGATAGCGGATAATGCTTCTGTCGTGGCAACAAACCCAGCGTTGATGACTTTATTTAAACGTCCTGAAATTTCTTTTGGTGGTGTTTATGTTGATGCAAAGGTTAATTTAGAAGGGGAATTTACTTCGGATTCTCCGCAAGTCCGTGGATTGTTGGCTAATAAAAATGCAAATCAAAGTAATATTGTGCCTTCAGCCTTTGTTCCAAACGCTTATTTTGTTTATCCGATTAACGAGAAATTTTCTGTTGGTGGAGGAATGAATGTTCCTTTTGGATTAAAAACAGAATTTGATTCGGACTATAGTGCGGGTGTATTTGGCGGAAAAACAGATTTAACTGCAATTAATTTAAATCTTAGCGGTGCTTATCGTATTTCAGAGGGTTTGAGTTTTGGTTTAGGTGTTAATGCACTTTATACCAAGGCAAAATTAGAGCGAACAGCTGGCGTTGGGGCAGATTTGATTAATGCTCGGGTAAGTGCTCAAGCTGGTCGTCCTGTGAAAGTGTTGGATAGCAGTGATGTTGTGACGCGTTTACAGGATAATGAATGGGGATTCGGTTGGAATGCCGGCTTGGTTTATGAATTTAACGAGCGTAACCGTTTGGGGGTGGCTTATCATTCTCCGATTACTGTGAATTATAAAGATAATACCGCTTTCAATCGTAACTTAAAACGTACAGGCGCGGCAGAATTGGATCTTGATTTACCGGGCTATTGGGAAATTTCCGGTTACCATAAAGTGACAGATAAATTTGCGTTCCACTATAGCTATAAATATACAGATTGGAAACGCTTTAAAGAATTGAAAGCGACCTATAATAGTGATGGCGAAACGGCTTTACAAAAACCTGAATATTTCCGTGGCAATTCCCGTATTGCTCTAGGGGTTTCCTATGAGGCGACAGATAAACTGACTTTACGTAGCGGGATTGCCTATGATGAAACAGCCGCAGATTCGTATCATTCTGCCTCGATCCCAGATACGGATCGGACTTGGTATAGTTTAGGGGCAACCTATAAAGTGACACCTGATTTATCAATTGATGTTGCCTATGCTCATTTAAAAGGTAAGAAAATTACATTTAAAGAACAGCAAGAAAATATTCCTTTTGCAGTAAATTATACGAGCAAATCCAGTGCTAATCTTTACGGTTTAAATGTAAATTATCGTTTCTAATTTAGTTAAAAATTCCGCATAATAAAGCGTACTTCGGTACGCTTTTTTTATGTTAAAAAATGGGGCAGAAAATGACCGCACTTTACTACACCTATTATCCTTCACCAGTGGGAAAACTTTTGGTTCTGTCTGACGGTAAACACATCACGCATATTGATTTTGAAAAAGAGCAGTTCGAGCCGAATCCTAAATGGGTTGAAAAAAATAATCTCCCCCTTTTTCAAAAAGTGCGGTTAGCTTTTGATCGTTATTTTAAGGGAGAAGCGGAGACATTTTCGGATATTCCCTTGAAAGCTGAGGGAACTCCATTCCAGCAAGCAATTTGGCAGGCTTTACGACAAATCGGTCATGGTGAAATATCGAGTTATGGCGAATTGGCAAAGATGATTGATAACCCGAAAGCGGTGCGGGCAGTAGGGGGAGCCGTGGGAAGTAACCCGATCAGTATTATCATTCCATGCCATCGTATTTTAGGCAAAAATAAAACCTTAACCGGTTTTGGTGGTGGATTGGCGGCGAAACGTTTTTTGCTAGAATTAGAAAAAATTGCTTATGTTGATAAAGGAACGGAACATACCCGTCCTCGTTTTTTTAAGAAATATAACGAATGATGCCTCAAAACTTAGCAGCGCTTCTTCAAAAGGCACAGTCTATCGCCGGATTAACGTTTGGGGAACTTGCCGATGAGCTTAATATCCCTGTTCCTCCAAATTTAAAACGTGATAAAGGTTGGGGCGGTATGCTGTTAGAGACTGCTTTAGGGGCGACTGCCGGCAGTAAAGCCGAACAAGATTTTGCTCATCTTGGGGTGGAGCTCAAAAGCTTACCGATTAATGAACAGGGTTTTCCGTTGGAAACTACTTTTGTTAGCCTTGCTCCACTGACACAAAATTCCGGTGTGCAATGGGAAAATTCGCATGTTCGTCATAAATTATCTTGTGTACTTTGGATTCCTGTTGAAGGTAGCCGGCATATTGCCTTGCGTGATCGTCATATTGGGGCACCGATTTTATGGCAGCCCAGCCCAGAACAGGAAAGTCAATTAAAACGGGATTGGGAAGAATTGATGGAATATATCACTTTGGGAAGACTAAATGAAATTACAGCCCGTATCGGGGAAGTGATGCAGTTACGACCAAAAGGAGCAAATAGCAAAGCCATCACCAAAGGCATTGGTAAAAATGGCGAAGTAGTGGAAACATTACCGTTGGGATTTTATTTAAGGAAAGAATTTACAGCAGGAATATTGAGAGAGTTTTTAGGTAATTAGATTTCGCCGATGGCGGCCTACTTTCTTTTACTCGTGTAAAAGAAAGTAGGCAAAGAAAACACGCCCCAGTTAAATTGCTGTTATTCGCAACTCAGCATATCTGACTTGCTCACCCCTTCGGGGCTGTCGGCAAAGCCGACATTCAAAATCCGTTGGATTTTGTCTTTGCTTTGTTGTCATTTTCTTAACGCTAAATTTGTAAACTCGCTACGCTCAAACAGTACAAATTTAGCTAAAAATGCCAAGTCGCAAAGGCAATTTATATAGGGACCCGAATTTATAGGAGCATTATTTAAGGTGCGGTTGATTTTAGAAAAGTTTTAAAAATATTAAATTCTAACCGCACTTTATTCATAGAAAAAGTAGGTAGCCATCGGCGAAACCCGATATCAATTTCAAAAAAGAAAATAAAAAAGGCTCCTATCACAGAAGCCTTACTTTCTTTACGCCACCTGAGTAAAAAAGTCTCTCAATCCGATTAATACATTATTCACCGCTACCGTTGCCAAAATTAATCCCATCACTCGGCTGATAATTGCCGCACCGGAATTTCCAATAAAGTGCTGAATACGGTTCGCAGCAAGCAGTAAAATATAAGTAATCAACAATACTGCTAACATAATTCCGGCGGTAATAAATTGTTCAGTGAAATTAAAACGGTGATTGTCCGTTAAAAGCACTATCGCCATCATCGCACCCGGTGAGGCAATAGAGGGTACGGCAAGAGGGTAAACGGCAATTTCCGTAATGTTTGCTCTCATTTTAATTTCTTGTTCCGGTTTACTTTCACCAAAAATCATCGTTAAAGCAAAGAGGAAAAGGACTAATCCCCCTGCGATTTGGAAAGCCGGAAGGGGAACTTGCATGGCTTCAAAGAGAATTTGTCCGCCTACTAAAAAGAAAAGGAGAATACCGGCAGAAATAATCACTGCATTACGCGCAATTTTTCGGCGTTCCTCAAGGGAAAAACCAATCGTTTTGGAAAGATAAACGGGAATCGAGCCAATTGGGTCAATTACAGCCCAAAGTACAACAAACTGAACAATCAAAGAATCAAACATTTATTTTCCTTTATGTCATAAAAATATAAACCTGAGTTATTCTATCAGATAAAAAGTATAAAGTGCGGTAAGTTTTGGTCATTTTTCAGAATGTTCAAAAACCTTGAAAAAACCGACCGCACTTTGTAGTTGAACACCGTAAAAAATGAGTGGAATGCGGCTCCGTTGCCAAGGAGGGACGCCTAATTCTTGCCAAATTTTTTTGATTTCCTCTCTTGGGCGTTTCGGGTGATGTTTGATTTTTCCTGAATAATTGAAGCGGATTTGAATCGGTAAATCAGTAAGAGGCAATTCAACTGAAAATTGTTGCCAAGAAAAAATAAAGTGCTGTGGGGTTCGTTGCAAATAAAGTTCGCCAAGATTGTCGGGAAGCAAAATGTGGTCATCTTGCATTTCAAGGCAAATGCCCGTTAAATCCGCAAAATCAGCGGTGAGATATAAACAGGATTGATAACGGCGGACAATCTGCTTTCCTAAATGAAACTGCGGATTGGCTTCTTTTTTTGCAAAAATAACATCATTTATTAGTTGTTCGAGTTGGCGTTTACTTGGCATTTCCCATTGATTTAGAGAAAACCACATTCGCAAAAGTGCGGTCTGTTTTGGCGATGAATATTGATTGAAATTGTGAAGTTGAAATTCTGTTGGCGTTTGGCAATGGTCGAGAAAAGTTTTTTGTAAGAGTTCGTTAATTAGCTGTTGTTGCTCAAAACAATGCTGTGCAGCGCGTTGAACAGCGTGATCAAAATGTGTCCAACGTTCACGGAGCTTTGGCAGAATTTCATTACGCAAAAAATTGCGTTCATAACGGGTATCATCGTTACTTTCATCAAAAATCCAAGTTAAATTTTCAGTTCGTGCATAGCGTTCTAATTGTTCTCGGGTAAAGGAAAGTAATGGACGAAAAATCTTCATACCAAATAATTCGCTTTGCTTTTGTATTGCGCCTAATCCTTGTAAACCGCTACCACGTTTTAGTGCGAGGAAAAAAGTTTCCGTTTGATCGTTTAAATGATGTGCGGTGGCGAGAATTTCGTTGGGTTGAATATGTTGCTGAATAGCCTGATAACGCGCCTCACGTGCGCCGGCTTCAATACCGTTGCGGTAGTCAATTTGTACTTTCTCAATAATGAGTGGAATCTCATATTGAGCACACAAAGATTGACAGTGTTCAACCCAACTATCGGCATTGGGGCTTAAACCATGGTGAATATGAATAGCTCGGAGATAAAAGTGCGGCTGAATCTGAAGGAGTTTTGCAAATAAAGTAAGAAGAACAGTAGAATCTAAACCACCGCTCAAGGCGATAAGATAGTGTTGAGCGGTGGTTTGTTTAAGTTGTTGTTCAAAAGACGAAAACAAATCCATTAGGCAATTTTTTCTGCTTTGTATTGGGCGCTCGGATGAAGAATTTCAAAACGTGCCGCAATAGTTTGTAGCTCGTAAGAATTGAGTTCAAAGGTGGTTTTCATTACGCCTGCCACTTCATTATTCATTGCTTCAAAGGCTTCCACATCCGATTTTCCATTGAGTAAATTCGCTAAGAATGTACCGGCAATTAAATCACCTACGCCTACCGGTTCAAAGTTGAATTGATAAAGCGGGCGGCTTAAATACCAAATGCCTTCCGGTGTTGCCATAATGATTTCAAAAGTATCCGGATCATTGATTTTTCCTACTTTACCTAAATGTTTCACGAGGACTTTTTTCACTCCTTTGTCCAGCAAAGCACGCGCGGCTTTTAATACATCATCAAAAGAATTGATAGGGAACTCGCTGAGTTGACGCAGTTCATTCATATTTGGCGTCATAATATCCGCAACGGGAATGGCTTTCTCAATAAGCGCTTCGCGAACGCCATTTGCCACCACACAAATTTTTTCCGGATTTGGCATCACGGGATCGCATAAATAAAGGGCGTTTGGGTTGTGTTTTTTAATTTGTTCTAAGGCATACAGAATTTGATCCACTTGTTCCGGTGAGCCTAAATAACCTGAAAGCAACGAATCACACTCTTGTAATTTTTCGATATTATCCAAGCCGGTGACGATTTCACGAATTTGCTCTTGTGGAATCACCATACCCGTCCATTTTCCGTATTGTGTGTGGTTGGAAAATTGCACGGTATTGAGTGCCCATACATCCACACCTAATAACTGCATTGGAAAAGTGGCGGATTTATTGCCGGCAAAGCCGTACACCACGTGGGATTGGATGGAAAGTACATTTTTCATATTTATCTCCTTTTTATTAATGTGATTTCCCGTATATTGAATCCAAAATGGATTTGTAAGATAGGTGAACCCTTGTTTGAAGTGGTTCTAAAATAATATTCGATAATTTTAGACGAAAAAAAGAGCGAAAAATAACCGCTCTTTTCTTAAATTCACTTAGCAATAGCCATAAGACATTAAACGCTGATAACGGCGGTTTAATAATTCATCTTGGTTTAATTCGTCAAGTTCTGCCAAATCTTCCGTGAGACGTTTTTTCAAATTTTCAGCCATCAAAGCATAATTACGATGTGCGCCACCTAATGGTTCCGGTACGATATTATCAATTAAATTTAGTTCTTTTAAACGTGTTGCCGTTAATCCCATGACTTCTGCTGCGGTTGAGGCTTTTTCTGCACTTTTCCACAAAATGGAAGCACAACCTTCCGGTGAAATAACGGAATAGGTGGAATATTGCAACATATTCACTTTGTCGCCCACGCCGATTGCCAATGCACCTCCCGAGCCACCTTCACCAATGACGGTACAGATGACCGGAACGGATAATTGCGACATTTCACGTAAGTTACGGGCAATAGCTTCCGCTTGGCCTCGTTCTTCAGCACCGATACCGGGATAGGCCCCGGGAGTATCAATAAAAGTGATGATTGGGAGTTTAAAACGTTCCGCCATTTCCATTAAACGCAGGGCTTTGCGATAACCTTCCGGAGCGGGCATACCAAAGTTACGTTTTACTTTATCTTTAACAGTGCGACCTTTTTGATGACCAATAACCATCACAGGGCGATCGTCCAAACGTGCTAATCCACCCACAATGGCTTTGTCATCAGCAAACGCACGATCACCGGCAAGCTCTTCAAATTCAGTAAAAATATGTTCAATGTAATCAAGGGTATAAGGACGGTTTGGATGACGGGCCATACGTGAAACCTGCCAAGCATCAAGGTTGGCGAAGGTTTTTTTGGTTAATTCATCGCTTTTCTTTTGTAAACGTGTAATTTCGTCGGTTAAATCAACTTTATCATTAGAGGCAGAGCGTAATGCACCAATTTTGGCTTCCAGCTCTGCAATAGGTAATTCAAAATCTAAATATTCTTGGGTCATTTTCTTATCCTAAAAACACCGTAAAAAATCCACCGCACTTTATCAAGAATTAACTGGTGGCGCAAATAGTTTTCACTGGTTGGGCGAGCTTACAAACGTGCCTTTTTTAGCAATGACAAAACAAATAAGAAGGTCGAGCAAATGACAACCGATGGACCTGCTGCTGTGTCATAAAATGCCGAAAGCATTAATCCGCCAATAATCGAAAGCATACTTATCATAACAGCAAACCCGACCATAGATTCGGGGGTTTTTGCGAAACGGCGTGCCGTCGCAGCCGGAATGATCAATAAGGAGGTAATAATTAGTGCGCCGACAAATTTCATACTTAACGCAATAGTAAGGGCAGTCAAAATCATCAAAATAAAACGCATTTTTTTTATATTGATGCCTTCTACTTGGGCGAGTTCTGGAGAAACGGTAGTAGAAAGTAGCCCTTGCCAGAAATGAAGCAATGTACTAAGTACGATCACCACGCCGATAGCGATATAAATTAAATCAGTGTAATTTATCGCCAATAAATCGCCGAATAAATAGCTCATCAAATCAACACGAACATTTTTTAGCAAACCGACGGTGACAACACCGAGTGATAAGCAACTGTGTGCAATAATACCGAGCAAAGTATCAATGGAAAACTGAGTATTGCTTTCCAGCCATACCATGATAATCGCCAAAAGAAGGGTAAGGATAACTATGGCAATATAAGGATTAATTTGTAAGAAAATCCCTAATGCAACGCCGAGTAAAGCCGAGTGAGAAAGCGTATCGCCAAAGTATGCCATTTTACGCCATACTACAAAGACCCCAAGCGGCGCAGTGATGAGGGATAATAAAATGCCGGTAAGCAGTGCCGGAAATAGAATTTCAAACATTAAATATCCTTATTTTGACAACGATCAGCTGTGCCATTACAACTACAAACATCACCGTGTAAATTATGGTGATGATTGTGGTGATGGGTGTAAAAGCCAACATTTTGTGAAAGCCGATTACCCCATAAACGCATAAATGTCGGATCGTTTGATAGCGTTTCCGGAGTGCCGGCGCAGCAAATGTGCTGATTAATACAAATCACTTCTTTACTGTCCGCCATCACGATATGTAAATCGTGGGAAACCATCAACACGGCACAATTTAATTGTTGTTGGGTTTGATGAATCAGTTGATAAAGCTCCGCCTGACCGGTGATATCCACACCTTGAGTGGGTTCGTCCAATACTAATAAATTCGGTTTGTTTAAAATCGCACGGGCGAGCAATACCCGTTGCATTTCACCACCGGAAAGTTTTTGCATATTATTTCTGCGTAAATGTGTAATCGAAAGCTGCTCAAGTGCGGTTGAAATTTCAGATGTTTTTGCCCCTTTTTTTAAGGCAAGAAAACGTTCTACTGTAAGAGGTAAACTGTGATCTAAGTAAATTTTTTGCGGTACATAGCCAATACGTACATTTTGACTATAAATGACTTCGCCTGATGTCGGTTGTTGCAGTTTTAAGAGCGTTTTTAATAATGTGGATTTCCCACCGCCGTTTGGTCCAACAATGGTGATGATGGAATGGGGATAAATATTTAAATTGATATTTTGTAATGCTGTTTTTTGTTCAAATACCACATTGATATTTTTGAGTTCTATTAACGGGGAATTTGGATCGCATTGAATGGAATGAATTTGCATAATGCCGCCTATGTCAAATTTAGCGACTAACCTTAGCTTATTTTGTCATCTTTCTCAAGATGTTCTCTCTTTATGATGAATATTTCGACAACTTTTTTATGCGTTTTAGGGTAGAATGAACCTCTTCTATAATTCGCAGTCTGAAGACGATATTATTTTCACCTTAGGTACTTATTCTTGCAACATGTTAAATTAGCCCGAGACAGACGAAAACGAAAATCCCGTATTAAAGCGGCGATTTTTTTTGTCGCATTGGCGTTAATTTTCAGCGGTGTTATGTTGGAATTAAAAGATAGTGCGGAATCGGAACCCTCGGTTCAAAGTAATCTTGAGCCCGAAATGGTAGATGACGTGCAATATCAACCCCTCAAACCTGAAGAAAATGTGCAGATCTCGCCGGCGTCTGAGCAATCACATACTGAGGATGCCACCTCTTATGATGATGAATTGCAGGCCCAAGATGATGAAGCGGAAGAAGTTAAACCGGAATTTGATGAGCTTAATGATCTTCCGCAAGATGCACAAGATGCCTTGAGTGGTTTATTGGATGTCGCCGATCAAGCCTTACGTATTACCCATCAATTTAGCCATACTGTCGTACGTGGCGATACTTTGAAAGACGTATTAGAGCTTTCA
This sequence comes from Rodentibacter mrazii, assembly GCF_001998825.1. Lineage (GTDB taxonomy): Bacteria > Pseudomonadota > Gammaproteobacteria > Enterobacterales > Pasteurellaceae > Rodentibacter > Rodentibacter mrazii. The sequence continues at coordinate 1,125 of NZ_MLHG01000007.1, read as the reverse complement.
GGGCTGGACGATGATACGGCAAAAGGATTAATTGCCTCTTATCCGGAACTTAAAAATCTTCGAGCAGGGCAACAATTTTATTGGATTTTAGATAAAAGTGATCAACTGGAATATTTAAATTGGCTTGTTTCTGAGAAGGAAGAGCGGATTTATGAACGCGTTGAAGAGGGAAAATTCAAACGTCAAATTTTAGAGAAACAAAGCGTTTGGAAAAAAGAAGTGCTGAAAGGGAAAGTGAGCGGATCTTTTGCCGCGAGCTTGCGTTCGTTGGGGCTAGAAGCTCGTCAAATCTCACAATTAAGTTCTGCATTACAATGGCAAGTGAGTTTACGAAAACTCAAAAAGGATACAAAATTTTCGGTTTTGGTTTCCCGTGAATATTTGGGTGATAAATTGACCGGGCAAGGGAATGTCGAAGCGATCCATATCCTTGCAGACGGTAAGAGTTATTATGCAATTCAGGCGGCAAACGGTCGATATTATAATCAACAGGGTGAAACCCTTGGCAAAGGTTTTGCACGTTATCCTCTGCAACGTCAGGCTAGGGTGTCTTCAGGCTTTAACCCGAATCGCCGTCATCCGGTGACCGGGCGTGTACGCCCTCATAAAGGGGTAGATTTTTCTGTGCCTCAGGGAACTCCGGTTATTGCGCCGGCAGATGCTTTAGTAGAAAAAGTCGCTTATCAAGCAGGGGGAGCGGGTCGCTATGTGGTATTGCGTCATGGACGTGAATACCAAACGATATATATGCACTTAAGCCGCCCGTTAGTGCGAGCCGGTCAAACTGTGAAAAAAGGTGAACGTATCGCCCTTTCCGGGAATACGGGGATTTCAACCGGACCTCATTTGCATTATGAATTCCATATTAATGGGCGGGCGGTTAACCCGCTTAGCGTGAAATTGCCGGGGACAAGCAGTATGGCAAATGCAGAACGTAAGCAATTCCTGAGAAGAGCAAAAGAAGCAGAGCGAATGCTAAAACTATAATTTGGGATTAATTGAAAGAAAGTGCGGTTAAAATTAGCCGCACTTTTAAGTTTTCTCTGCATTATGTAGCAAATACCGATTTTCTTATCCTCTTTCCCAACCAAAGGAATTAATCCTTTGGGGCTGACGTAGATTAGC
>NZ_MLHG01000069.1 GCF_001998825.1 Rodentibacter mrazii | reverse complement strand
CACGATGGGGGGAGTAAATATTTATGATTTAATAATATAATTTTTAATTTTCCAATAAAAAAGAGCGGTCAACATTCTCCATGAATTTCAACCGCTCTTTTTTTCCTTTTTACAAATACGATTACTTGACTTCTAATTCCACGTTATCAAACAATTTTTTTACGGCATTGTTATCACGCAAGCGCTCGGCTTTTTCCACCATTGAACGGGTGAGATGCGGTGAGAAATATTCGATAAAATCATACATATAGTTACGTAAAAAGGTGCTTTGTTTAAAGGCGATTTGCGTCATACTGGAACGGAATAAATGGCTGGCATCAATGGCAACAAGATCATGATCAAGCTCGGTATGAGCCATACTTGCCATAATCCCTACGCCCAGCCCTAAACGCACATAGGTTTTTATTACATCTGCATCGGTAGCCGTAAAAACGATATTCGGTAAAATTCCGGCGGCATTAAAAGCGTAATCCAAATCCGATACCCCTGTAAAACCAAAAGTATAGGTGACAAGTGGGTATTTCCCGAGTTCTTCAATCGTTAAATTTTTTACTTTTGCCAAAGGATGATCCAATTTCACGATAGCCGAGCGGTTCCATAAGTAACAAGGTAATTGAATGAGATCATCAAACAAATAGGGGGCCTCTGTGGTAATCGCCAAATCCACTTCACAGGACATTAGAGCGTCATGAATTTGTGTTGGTGAACCTTGATGAATATGCAAACTTACATCGGGATATTGTTTAGAAAAGCGTTCAACAACCGAAGGTAACATATAACGTGCTTGCGTGTTTGTGGTCGCAATACGCAATACACCATGATCCGGGCGGGTATATTCATTAGCGACAGATTTAATACTTTCCGCTTTTACCAACAATTCTCGAGCGATGGAAATAATTTTTTTCCCGGCCGGCGTGATGGATTTGATATGTTTTCCATTGCGCTCAAAAATTTCTAAACCTAATTCATCTTCCAACAAGCGCACTTGTTTGCTGATGCCCGGTTGTGACGTATAAAGTGCATTTGCCGCATCCGTCACATTTAAGTTTTGATTCACTATTTCCACAATATAGCGAAGTTGTTGCATTTTCATCGCAGATACCTATTTTTTATAGCGTTTTCCTAATTCAGTGTAACGTTTCACTGCTTTACGAATTTGTCCGGATTTTGGTCGGCGGCGAGACTTTGTCACATCAAGTTTGCTTTCCGTTTCCGGTGGTAATCCTACTAATTCACGCAGATAGTTCACGTTCTCAAGTGCCATTTCTTCCCATCCGCCTCGTGGCAAGCCTTTCATTAATTTAATATTCCCGTAACGGGTACGAATCAAACGGCTGACTTGGATTCCTTGGGATTCCCACAAACGGCGTACTTCACGATTTCGTCCTTCCGTTAAAGTGACGTCATACCATTGATTTATCCCTACACCACCGGTAAATTTTATTTCCTTAAAATTTGCCGGCCCGTCCTCAAGCTGAACACCTTTGCGTAAACGTGCCAACATAGCCTCGTCCACTTGCCCGAATACCCGTACAGAATACTCACGCTCCACTTCACGGCTTGGGTGCATTAGACGGTTCGCTAACTCGCCGTCTGTGGTAAATAATAATAAACCGGAAGTATTGATATCCAAGCGCCCCACTGCAATCCAACGGGCACCATTCAAGCGAGGTAAACGATCAAATACAGTTGCACGCCCTTCCGGATCACTACGGGTGCAAAGTTCCCCTTCCGGTTTGTAATACATCAATACACGACACATTTCCTTTTGTGCCTGTTGGAGATTAATAATTCGACCGTCAATACGCACTTTCACACCGGAATGGACGTCAATACGGTCCCCCAGTGTTGCCATTTTTCCGTCTACACTCACCCGATTTTCCACAATCATGGCTTCTATTTCACGGCGAGATCCTTGTCCTGCTCGTGCTAAAACTTTCTGTAATTTTTCCCCTTCAACTTTCGGCTGCATTTTTTGGGGGAATATTTTTCCTTTTGCAGGAAATTCTCGTCCCAAAATAACCGCACTTTGGGCTTCTTTACGTTCAAAGTGCGGTCGGTTTTCACGCTGTTTTTCACTATGTTTATAGGTGTTTTTTCTTGATTGATTGGTTTTCATTTTGTTTCCTTTGTCGCTTTCCCAAGCGTCTTTGTATAAACTAAATAAATGGTTCTGTAGAACCGCTTCCTTCACGTAAAATAACCGGTGTATCTTCCGTTAAATCCACTACGGTTGTGGGATCTTGTCCCAAATATCCACCATGAATGATTAAATCCACTTGGTGTTCTAAACGCTCCCGAATCTCTTCAGGATCAGATTGCGTGATATGTTCTTCCCCCGGTAGCATAAGCGAGCAAGAAAGAATTGGTTCCCCCAATGCACTGAGTAAATCTAAAGCGATTTGATTATCCGGCACGCGTAAGCCAATGGTTTTACGTTTTGATGTCATTAAGCGACGTGGTAATTCTTTCGTCGCTGTCAAAATGAAAGTGTAACGTCCCGGTGTATTATTTTTGATTAAGCGGTAGGCAATATTGCTCACCGTTGCATAATTAGAAAGTTCGGATAAATCACGACACACCAAGGTAAAATTATGCCCTTCCGGCAATTTACGAATCGAGATAATACGATCCATCGCATGTTTATCCCCGAGCATACAACCTAGTGCATAACCGGAATCTGTGGGATACACGATCACGCCACCTTTACGCAAAATTTCTACCGCTTGATTGATTAAACGTACTTGTGGGTTTTCAGGATGAATATAAAAAAACTGGCTCATAATTTTTTCCTTAGAATATTGCCGAGATTATACACCTTTTAATCATTAGGTTATAAAAACTTGTTATAAAAAAACCGCACTTTGAGTACATTATCAAAGTGCGGTCATTTCTCAATGCGTTTTTATTTTAGCAATGTTCTCAATGCCGAACCAATATCCGCTAAACTTCTCACTGTTTTAACCCCGGCAGCTTCAAGAGCTGCGATTTTATCTTCAGCGGTGCCTTTACCACCACTGATAATCGCCCCAGCGTGTCCCATACGTTTACCTTTTGGCGCGGTAACACCTGCAATATAGCCAACCATCGGTTTAGTGACATGGGCTTTAATATAAGCTGCCGCTTCTTCCTCTGCGGAACCGCCTATTTCTCCTATCATCACAATGGCCTCAGTTTCAGGATCATCTTGGAAACGTTTTAAAATATCAATGAAACTTGAACCCGGAATCGGATCGCCTCCGATCCCTACGCAAGTGGATTGTCCAAACCCTTCATCAGTAGTTTGTTTTACGGCTTCATAAGTCAGCGTACCGGAACGGGAAACAATGCCGATTTTCCCTTTTTTATGAATATTTCCCGGCATAATACCAATTTTACATTCATCGGGTGTAATTACTCCCGGACAGTTTGGACCAATCATTACTACACCGGTTTCATTTAATTTTTGCTTTACAGTCAGCATATCAAGTGTAGGAATGCCTTCAGTAATACACACGATAAGTTGAATTCCCGCATCAATAGCTTCTAAAATTGCATCCTTACAAAATGGGGCAGGAACATAAATCATCGTAGCTGTCGCACCGGTAGCATTAACTGCCTCGCGCACGGTATTAAATACCGGTAAGCCTAAATGTGTCGTTCCCCCCTTATTTGGCGAAATACCCCCCACTAATTTTGTACCATAGGCAATCGCTTGTTCGGAATGAAATGTTCCCTGTGCACCGGTAAAACCTTGGCAAATGACTTTGGTCTCTTTATTAATTAATATCGACATAATTATTCTCCTTTCGCCGCATTCACCACGGCTTGTGCGGCTTCTTGCAAACTGTTGGCGGCAATTAAATTCACCCCGCTTTCCGATAAAATTTTACGCCCTAATTCAACGTTTGTGCCTTCTAAACGCACGACAACAGGAACCTTGATCCCGACTTCGCGGATAGCGGCAATAACACCCTCGGCAATTAAATCACAACGAACAATCCCTCCGAAAATATTAACCAAAATGGCTTTGACACCCTTATCCGTCAAAATAATTTTGAAGGCTTCAGTAACACGTTCTTTTGTCGCACCGCCTCCGACATCAAGGAAATTGGCCGGCTCACCACCGTAAAGTTTGACAATATCCATTGTTCCCATGGCAAGCCCCGCACCATTTACCATACAACCAATATTGCCTTCCAATGCTACATAATTTAACTGGTGTTTTTCTGCTTCGGCTTCACGTAAATCACTTTGACTTAAATCTCGCAGAGCAAGTAAATCTTTGTGACGAAACAGAGCATTATCATCAATAGACATTTTGGCATCCAAGCAAACTAAATTTCCTTGTGATGTGATCACAAGCGGATTGACTTCCAAAAGAGAAAGATCTTTTTCAACAAATAATTTTGCTAATTGTACAAATGCGTGGGTAAACTGTTTATTTTGCTCCCCATTTAAACCTAATTTAAATGCCAGTTCTCTGCCCTGGTACGGCATACCGCCAAATAACGGATCAATCTCGACCTTGTGAATTAAATGAGGGGTTTCCCATGCGACATCTTCTATATTCATACCTCCGGCAGAAGACGCCATAAAGATAATTTTCTGTGATGAACGATCGATCACTGCGCCAAGATAAAGTTCTTGCTCAATATCACAAGTTTCTTCAATATAGATGCTATTTACCGGCTGACCTTGTTTATCGGTTTGGAACGTGACCAAACGATTTCCCAACCATTTATGAGCAAAAATCCGAACTTCTTCCGCATTATTTACCAGTTTTACTCCTCCGGCTTTACCACGCCCTCCCGCATGGACTTGGCATTTTGCGATCCAACGCTCACCGTTAAGTTGGAAAAGTGCCATAGCTGCCTCATCAGCAGAATGACAAATAATCCCTTCACTTACCGGTAAATCATATTCTTTAAAAAGCTGTTTTGCTTGATATTCATGTAAATTCATAGGGTTACCTGCATTTTTCTCGTTATTTATAAAATAGTGTAACGTGTTGCCTTTTCATAGAAAAATAAAAGTGCGATCAAAATTGACCGCACTTTTTTTCTAAATTTCCAATAATAATCTTGTCGGATCTTCCAATAATTCTTTAATAGCGACAAGGAAGCCGACGGATTCTCTACCATCAATTAAACGGTGATCATAAGACAATGCCAAATACATCATTGGTCGAATAACAACTTCTCCATTCAAGGCAATTGGGCGCTCCTTGATGGCATGCATACCAAGAATCGCACTTTGTGGCGGGTTAATAATCGGAGTGGACATGAGTGAGCCGAATACACCACCATTAGTAATAGTGAAATTACCACCGGTTAAATCTTCCACTGTCAATTTGCCATCGCGACCTTTTTCCGCCAATGCTTTAATTTGTTTTTCAATTTCTGCCATACTCAGTTTATCGCAGTTGCGTAACACCGGTGTAACCAAGCCACGAGGGGTAGAAACAGCAATACTGACATCAAAGTAATTATGGTAAACAATATCATCACCATCAATGGAAGCATTGACTTCAGGATAACGTTTCAACGCTTCGACGACAGCTTTAATATAGAATGACATAAAACCTAGACGCACGCCATGTTGTTTTTCAAATTTTTCACCATAAGCTTTACGCAAGCCCATTATCGGTTGCATATCCACTTCATTGAATGTGGTGAGCATTGCCGTGCTGTTTTTGGCTTCAAGTAAACGTTCCGCAATACGTTTACGTAAACGTGTCATTGGCACTCGTTTTTCGGAACGGGACTGATATGCCACAGTACTAATGGTGTTTTGCTCTGTTGCGACTTGCTGTTTTGCTTTTTGTGCATCTCTTTTTGAGATTTCACGTTCAATATCTTCACGGGTTAATCGACCGCCCACACCGGAACCCTGAATTTGAGCTGCATCAAGATCATGTTCTGCTAATAACCGTCTGATTGCAGGTCCATGATCATCAGCATTATGATGACTGTTTTCAATAGCTGAATGATGACGATCTGCCGGTGTCGGCTCATTTGATTCATTGATCGTTGCCGTACTAATATCACCAGCTTGAGCCTTGGAAAGTTTACCGAGCAACTGTTTGCTGACTACTGTTGCCCCTTCGGTTTCTAAAATTTCAGTAATCACCCCGTCGGACAGGGCCGGTACTTCTAACACGACTTTATCCGTTTCAATTTCAACTAATACTTCATCACGTTTTACGGCATCCCCTACTTTTTTATGCCATGTTGCCACTGTGGCATCCGCAACGGATTCGGGTAAATCTGGAACAAGAACTTCGATTGTCATGGTCGTTTTTCCTTTACTATTTTTCTCATGTGGGTTTTAACCCACCTTTGTGGTTACTTTCATTAGTGGATAATTCCACTCATGAAAACATGCAAATTTTTCACCGCACTTTACAATGTCAATGCATCTTCTACCAATTGTTTTTGCTGTTTAACATGTAATGACATATATCCAACAGCCGGTGAAGCCGAAGCCGGACGCCCTGCATACTTAAGTTTGACATCCTCAGGAATGGAACTTTCAAAATTATGTTTGCTGCTATACCATGCTCCCTGATTAAGGGGTTCTTCTTGACACCATACATAATCTTTTACATGGGCATAAGGTTCAAGGACCTTTTTCATATCTTCATACGGATAAGGATAAAGTTGTTCGATTCGGATAATTGCCACATCAGTTTGATTATTAGCTCGACGTTGTTCCAGTAAATCGTAATAAACTTTTCCTGAACACATCACAATACGTTTAACCCCTTTCGGATCCAGATCATCCATTTCACCAATTACCGTTTGGAATGAACCATTAACAAGTTCGTCTAAACTTGATACGGCTAACGGGTGGCGCAATAAAGATTTTGGTGAAATCCCAATTAATGGACGACGCATTTTACGCAAAGCTTGACGGCGTAACATATGATAAACCTGTGCTGGTGTAGAAGGGATACAAACCTGCATATTTTGCTCTGCACAAAGTTGCAGATAACGTTCTAAACGAGCGGAAGAATGTTCCGGTCCTTGACCTTCATACCCATGCGGTAACAACATCACCAAACCGCACATTCGGTTCCATTTTTGTTCTCCCGAACTGATAAATTGATCAATCACAATTTGTGCACCGTTTGCAAAATCACCAAATTGCGCTTCCCAAATCGTTAGGGTTTTCGGATCTGCGGTAGCATAACCATATTCAAAGGCAAGTACTGATTCTTCAGATAGCACCGAATCCCATACTTCAAAACGCCCTTGGTTAGCATGCAAATGTGTGAGCGCTACATAGCCTGTTCCATCATTTTGGTTATGTACTACAGCGTGACGATGGAAAAACGTCCCCCTTCCCGCATCTTCCCCTGATAAACGAACGTTTACCCCCTCATCAAGTAAAGTTGCATATGCCATAGTTTCAGCCATTCCCCAGTCGAGCAATTTTTCGCCCTGATACATGGCTTTGCGATCATTATAAATTTTTTCAACACGCGGGTGTGCACGTAAACTTTCCGGATATTCACATACACGTTTTGCCAGCGTGATAAAACGATCTTGTGGGAATTTACTTTCATAAGGCGAGGTCCAGTCATAATTAAGATATTGCAACCAATCCATTTTCGCCGTATCCATTTCACGCCATTCTGCCACCACACGTTCGCCATTATCTAGACTGTCACGATATAAATTCATCATTTCAATGACTTGTTCTTCAGTGATCACACCTTCTTTCACTAAACGAGCAGCATAAACTTCACGCGGTGTCGGATGTTTTTTAATGATACTATACATCATTGGTTGTGTGGCCAAAGGTTCGTCGGCTTCGTTATGTCCATGACGACGATAAGAAATCAAATCAATAAAAATATCCCGTTTGAATAAACTGCGATATTCCACTGCCATACGGGCAACAAAAGCGACCGCTTCCGGATCATCGCCATTAACGTGAATTATCGGCGCTTGGATCATTTTTGCAATATCTGTGCAATATTCTGTGGAACGAGTGTCATTTGGATTAGATGTGGTAAAACCGATTTGGTTATTGATCACGATGCGAATAGTGCCACCTACCGTATAACCACGGGCATTCGACATATTTAAGGTTTCTTGTACAACACCTTGCCCCGCTACCGCTGAATCACCATGCACCGTCACGGCTAACACTTGTGAACGTTCTACATCATTTTTCTTAGTTTGACGTGAACGTACAGCGCCGATCACCACCGGGCTAACAATTTCTAAATGAGACGGGTTGAAAGCGAGGGTTAAGTGCACATGCTTTTCACCCACCGCAAAATCAGATGAAAATCCCTGATGATATTTAACGTCACCGGTACGGTCGCCCGAATGTTTACCGGCAAATTCATCAAAGAGATCCTTCGGTTTTTTACCCAGCACATTCACCAACATATTTAAACGCCCTCGGTGCGCCATCCCCATCATTACATCTTTCACACCTTGTTTGCTGGCGTGGCGAATAATTTCCTTCATTAATGGGATAAAAGCATCACTTCCCTCTAAAGAAAAACGTTTTGCACCGGGGAATTTCGCACCAAGATAACGTTCCAATCCATCAGCTGCGGTTAATTCATTAAGAAAATTCTTTTTTTCTTCATGGGTAAAGAGCGGTTGACTTAAGCGGCTTTCCAATTTATTTTGAAGCCACATTTTTTGTTCCATATCCTGCACGTGCATAAATTCTAAACCGATAGAACCACAATAGGTTTCTTTAAGCATATTGTTTAAGTCGGCAAGCGTAATGGTATCACGTTGATAAACATAGTGATTAATATTGAAGGTTTCGTTGAGATCTTGCTCGGTAAAGCCGTGATAACGGTAATCTAACTCCGGCACACTGGAAACCTTCCAGCGATAATAGTTAAGGGGGTCGAGTTTCGCTTCCAAATGACCTCGGAATCGGTAGGCGTTAATGAATTGTAATATTTTCACTAATTTTGCACTTGCTTCCGGATCAATAACAGTGACGGTTTCCGAGTTATTTTCCCGAGCTAAGCGACGAAAATAATCACGAACCGGCAAATGCGGTTGTTCAACAGCAGTTGATTTCGGCAAAGAATCAAAGGTGGTTTTCCAGCTATTATCAATAGAATTCGGATCGTCTAAATAACGTTCATATAATTCTTCGATATAGGCTTGGTTTGCGCCACCGAGTGCGGTTGTTGCCAACCATTCGTCAAAAGCCTTATTTGGTTGCATATTCACCTCAAATAATATGATCTATTAAGTTCGCTGCTCATTATACATAGGATTGAATTAGAAAAATGCCTCATTTACAAGTTTGTTGCAAATTTGTGATCTAGCTCAACAATATTTTTAACTTAAAGCAAAAAGCCCGACAAATTTTGCCAGGCTTTAGAAAGTGCGGTCGCGGTCGATATTGACCTTGTTTTTAGAAAGTTAGATAAGGCGCAATTTTTTCAATGGTTGTCTCCCCTAAACCATCAATTTTTGATAATTCCGCCACATTTTTAATTTTGCCCATTTTATTACGATAATCCACGATCGCTTGCGCTTTTTTCTCACCAATGCCGGAAAGTTTTTGCAAAGTTTCAGCATCCGCTTTATTAATATTTACTTTGGCTCTTGAGGCAATTTTTTCTTTTTCTGTTTTAACCTGCTCTTTCGCTGAATTGAATTTCTCAGAGGCTTTATCTTTTATTAATGAAGTTTCTGATGATTTCATTGATTTAGCTTTTTCTTTCGCTATATCCATTTTTTCTTTTGTCGCTTCTTTTGCCGACGTCATCGCATCTTTAGCTTTTTCTTTTGTCGTAACTGCCTTTTCTTTCAAACTATTTTTATCTACGATAACACTTTCTTTTTGATTTTGAATCATTGAATTTACATTGGTTACGGCTTCTTTTTTAAAAGTAGTCACCGTACTTTCATTTGCAAATGCAGCACCGGAAACAGCCATAGTAAGTGCGGTCAAAGTTAATAAAGATTTTAAAGATTTCATAAAAAACTCCTATAAATAATGATTTTGTCAAGAGACGATACATAAGATTCTAATTTAGAAAATTAGTTCAATTCTATTGTATTTATAATAAAAAAAAGTGCCTCAAAAGAGGCACTACTCGGAAAGCAAAATAGATGTCGGCTATTTAGGAT
>NZ_MLHG01000068.1 GCF_001998825.1 Rodentibacter mrazii | reverse complement strand
GTTTTTAGCAAAAAGAAAAACTACCATTGGTTTTTTAACGGAGCAGTTATTCTAAAACTAAGCCGTTTTGTTTGGCTTTATTAAGCCAATATTGAGCTTTCTTGGTATCTTTAGAAATATGTTCTGTACCTTGAGAATAGATTTGATGTAGAGCATACATTGAAAGTACATTGCCGTCATTAGCTGCATCAAGATATAACGCTAAAGCTTTTTTATCATCTTTAGACACTCCCCGACCTTTGATAAGCATACTCGCTAGGTTATTTTTTGCCATACTATGACCTTTTTCTGCCGCTTCCATATAGTAGTGATATGCTAAAGAAAGATCTTTTTTAATAGCCACCGTTCCTTTTGAATACATTGTTCCTAATATAAATAAGGCTTCAAGATGATTTTGAGCTACGGCTTTATTTAGCCAATATAACGCTTGTTCTTTATTTGGCGTTGCACCAATTCCGTGTCCGAAAAAGAAACCAAGATTGGTTTCTGCCGTGACATTGCCTAATAATGCACCTTGTTCTGTCCATTGAAAAGCTTCTTTATTTAATCCTAAAGCATAATAAAAACCACCTAAGTTAGCTAGTGCCATGGATTTCACGCGATTATTATCCGTTGACAGCGCACTTTTAGTTAATTCAACAGCTTTATCTATATTTTTTTCGACACCACGACCTGTAAAATATAAAAAACCTAAGTTTGCTTTCGCTACATCAAGGTCACCTTCATCAATTGCCTTTTGATAATATTGGGCGCTTTTTATGAAATCTTTTTTCTCGCCATAATAAATACCTAGTTGATTAAGTGACAATATCGAGCCCTTTTTATAAGCTTTTTTAGCTAATAAAATGGCTTCGTTTAAATCTTTATCAACAATATAGCCTAATTGATAAAACTCACTTAGCATGGCTTCTGCATCTGGTACAGACTTTTCTTTTGCATCAGTAAAAAGACAAAATGCAATTTTAGTATTATCATCATCTCCGTATGCTTGATTATAATATTCAATACCTTGACGGTATATTTCCTGTCCCTCGAAAGTATCATAGGTTATATTTTTTTCTTGAAGAAAATTCTCACAATTCAGATTATTTGCGTACACTGCACTTGAAAAAAGAAAGTATAGAATAGATGAAAAAAATAATTTCATGATTGTATTTTCCTCCTATTATCAATCAAATACACAAATAGTTTCAACTACACAGGTATCTATCATACCACCTAATTTTGCACCAATAGCAGGTCCTGCTGAAATGCTGGCTTCATTATCTTGGTTTATACAGGCACTTCCTTTAACTCCCCCCATTATTGTAGCTGATCCTGATGCACAGATCTCCGTAGATGTGCCAACCCTAGTCCCAGATGGTGAATATCCTCCCATTATGGCGACATTTCCTCCACCATCTGGTCCTATACCTGCACATTTCGATACTGCATAACATGCATCAGGATAATATTTAGCTTTATTTTTAGTTAGCATTATTCTTTCTGAAATACCAGTTTTTGCTCCTGCTGAAAAACTTAAATCTCCAGAGACACTCAGCGTTCCTTCAAGTTCCCGATATGAATCTACCATTGCTTTTTTAGTTTTATCTATTGCTGCAGACATTTGGGTCGCAACAGCTTGGTCTATTTTCTTTATTTGAGCTTGTCCTTCACCATGAGCTTTTAAATTATTTAATACATCAGGACTTCCAAAAGGACAATTATTCAATCCCAATGGATCAACCCATACCTGTACATTAGGCGCAAACTGATAAAAATTCTCTCCTCCCGCAAGCCCAATCGGGTCCTGTGTCATAAACCGCCCCGTCATCGGTTCATAATAACGCAGGAAGTTATAATGCAAGCCCGTTTCTTCATCAAAATATTGGTTCTGTAAACGGAACGGTTGGTGTCCCTGGTTTTGTTGGGCGAGGTGGCGGTCATAGTGTAAGCCGCCCCACGCATCATAGCGCCCCCGCCAAATCACTTTGCCTTGGCTGTCCGTCATCTCCCTCGGGATACCGATTTGGTCGCAGTGGAAGTAGTTTAT
>NZ_MLHG01000067.1 GCF_001998825.1 Rodentibacter mrazii | reverse complement strand
ATAATATACCAGATATACTTTATAGGGGATACATTATGATCATTACAAGCCCAAAAATGCTTTCTCAAGTTGTTCGTGAATTTCGTTATAAAGATAACCTCTCACAAACAGATATTTCCAAGCGAGCCGGAATCAAACAAGCTACTATCTCGGTTTTTGAAAATACACCTGAAAGTACCAAAATAGAAACCTTATTCAAAATTCTTACTGCATTAGAGTTAGAATTAGTGGTACAACCTCGTCCTACCTCCACAAAACAAGCAAAAAAATGATCTGATTGCAACACCTACGGCAATTTATAATAGCGATGATGATGGGGAAATTTGGTAATGGATAATTCACTACTTAATGTGGCAATGAATGGTATTTTAGTGGGCAAATGGCGACGTTCAAAAAATGGAGCCATGGAATTTCAGTATGTTGACAAATGGCTTTCATCTTCTCGTTCACGCCCTATTTCTCTTTCGCTTCCCCTTTCGACTAAAGCCTATCGTGGTGATGAAGTTTATAATTTCTTTGATAATTTACTACCTGATAATGAACAAATTCGTTCACGTATTCAGCAACGTTTCCAAACCAATACAAAAACACCATTTGATTTACTTTCAGCAATCGGACAAGACTGCGTGGGCGCAATTCAACTTTATCAGCATAATACACATATCGTAAAAACAGTTCATGCTGAAGCACTATCATCACTAGATATTGAAAATACGCTAAAAAACTACCGCACTTTTCCACTAGGAATGGAACAAAAAGAGGATTTTCGTATTTCAATTGCGGGAGCACAAGAAAAAACAGCATTACTCTACTATGATGGACAATGGATGCGACCACTACACACCACGCCTACTAGCCATATTTTTAAATTACCAATTGGCATAGTAGGGCAAGGTCAACTGGATCTCTCAAATAGCTGTGAAAATGAGTGGCTTTGTTTGCAAATTATGAAACAACTTGGTCTAAATGTTCCTTTCGCCAGCATTGAACATTTTGGCGAAATAAAAGCTTTGATTGTTGAACGTTTCGATCGACGCTGGTCTCAAGATAAAAAATGGCTTATTCGTTTACCACAAGAAGATATGTGTCAAGCACTCAATATTGCACCCGCTAGAAAATATGAATCAGACGGTGACCCTGGTATTTTATCAATTATGAAATTATTAAATGGTTCAGCAAATCCAAATGACGATCGAAAACAATTTTTTAAAGCCCAGATTATATTTTGGTTACTTTGTGCCATTGATGGACATGCAAAAAATTTTAGCATTTTTTTAGAACCATTGGGACATTACCGCTTAACACCCTTTTATGATGTGATATCAGCTTATCCTCTCATTAAATCAAACGGTTTAGCAAAACAAAAAGTAAAAATGGCGATGGCTTGGCACGGCGAAAATAAGCACTATTTATGGGATAAAATTAAATTACGACATATCTTTGCAACAGCGAAATTAGCAGGCTTATCGCAAGCAACCGTTGAAGAAATCTTATACGAAATAACATTTTGCTTACCAAAAGTTGAGAAAATCAATATAGGTCATTTGCCTAGCGATATTAGCGAGCCTATTTTAGATGGCTTAAGAAAACAGGCAAGGAAAATTCAATAACGCAAGATTTTTTAAATCTCCTCTTGACTTATTTAATCTGTACTAGTTTAATAGTACAAAAATTATTAAAAAGGATTTAAAAATGCAAAACAATGCTTTTATTGCGGTTACCACACAACCTGTTCCTTATCATTCAGATACCACGGCTATTTTTAACACATTATGTCATCATCCCAACACACTACTACTCGACTCTGCTGAAATCGGTAGTAAAAATAGCTTACAAAGCCTTATATTTATCAATGCAGCAGTCAAAATTACTTGCGTAGGTCACAACGTCACATTTAAAGCATTAAATGCAAATGGTAAACAGGTTTTGAAAGAGATTTTTCCTGTTTTAACTCAGAGTAATTCGCTAAGTGCGGTCGATTTTGATGATGAATTTTCTGTTGATTTCCCTCCGCTTGATAATCGATTGGATGAAGACAGTAAATTACAATCAACGACAATTTTTGATGGATTACGGGTTATTTTGAATCTTTACCAACACAGCGATACGGCTGTTTTTTTAGGCGGTTTATTTGCTTATGATTTAGTGGCCAATTTCATCCCGATGAATGACATCAGATTAAAAGATGATGGGATTTCTTGTCCTGATTACAGTTTTTATCTCGCCGAACATCTCATCACAATCGATCATCAAAGCCAGCAGGCAACATTGAAAAGTTACTGTTTTGCACAAGAAGAACAAGTCAATGTGGCAAAAACAGCCCTCGCTATCGCACAAAAATTAAAAAATATTGATCATATTTTATCTATTAAATCGGCAAGTGGTGAGGTGAACACAAATTTTGATGATCCTGAATTTATCAATGTAGTGCAAGCCTTAAAACACCATATCAATATTGGGGATGTTTTCCAAATTGTCCCTTCCCGCCGTTTTTCTCTTGCTTGCCCTAACGCACTCGCCAGTTATGCTCAACTTAAACAAAATAATCCAAGTCCTTATATGTTCTATATGAACGATGAAGATTTCATTTTGTTTGGCGCATCACCGGAAAGTGCGCTCAAATATACGCCGAAAAATCGTCAGTTAGAAATTTATCCGATTGCCGGCTCACGTCCACGCGGATTTGATGCGCACGGTAATATTGATCCTGAATTGGATACCCGTTTGGAACTGGAACTTCGATTAGATCACAAAGAGCAAGCAGAACACCTGATGTTAGTGGATTTGGCACGAAACGACATCGCCCGAGTTTGTCAAAGTGGTACTCGTCAAGTTGCAGAATTAATGCAAGTGGATCGTTATTCTCATATTATGCATCTTGTTTCACGTGTGGTGGGTAAACTTCGCCCTGAATTAGATGCGCTTCACGCCTATCAAGCCTGTATGAATATGGGTACACTCACCGGCGCACCGAAAATCAAGGCAATGCAGCTTATTTATCAATATGAACAACAAAAACGCCACAGTTATGGCGGTGCGGTGGGTTATCTCACTTCCGATGGCAGTTTAGATACCTGCATCGTGATTCGTTCAGCCTTTGTTCAAAACAGTATAGCACACGTGCAAGCGGGCTGTGGTGAGGTGTTAGATTCCGATCCGCAAATGGAGGCAGACGAAACCCGACACAAAGCCACTGCGGTATTAAAAGCAATTCGTCAGATCAACACACAAGCTAAATAGGGATACGTTATGGCAAATATTCTTTTTTTAGATAACTTTGATTCCTTCACTTATAATCTGGTGGATCAATTTCGTGTCTTAGGACATCAAGTTAAAATTTACCGCAACGATTGCGATTTAGAACAATTAATCGAAACCGCATTAAATATGCCTGAAACGATTCTTGCCCTTTCCCCCGGGCCCGGCACACCGGACGAAGCCGGTATTTTATTACCGTTGATTGAACGTTTAAAAGATAAAATACCCATTATCGGTATTTGTTTAGGTCATCAAGCATTAATTCAAGCCTTTGGCGGCAAAGTAGTTCACGCCGGTGAAGTATTACATGGCAAAGTGTCCAAAATCACCCATGATGGCGAGGCGATGTTTAAAGATCTCGTCAATCCGATGCCGGTTGCCCGTTATCATTCCCTTATGGGGCAAAATTTACCGCAGGAGTTTATCATCAATGCGGAATACAACGGCATTATTATGGCAATTCACCACCGTGAATTACCCATTTGCTCATTCCAATTCCATCCGGAAAGTATTTTAACCGTGCAAGGATCGCAGTTATTACAACAATCCATTGAATGGTTACTCAATCACTAAAAAAACAATGATAGGCACTAGCCTATCCAACCTAATAAGGAAAACAATATGATTACTGTATTTGGACTTAAATCTAAACTCACACCACGTAGAGAAATGTTAGCTGACGTGATTTATAACAGCCTCTATTTAGGCTTGGACATTCCCAAAGGAAAACACGCGATTCGTTTTTTAGGCTTGGAAAAAGAAGATTTTTACTACCCGTTTGATCGTAGTGATGATTACACCGTCATTGAAATTAATTTAATGGCTGGCCGAATGGAAGGGACAAAAAAACGCCTAATCAAAATGTTATTCAGTGAACTTGAATATAAACTCGGTATCCGTGCGCATGATGTGGAAATTACCATTAAAGAGCAACCGGCTCATTGTTGGGGATTCCGTGGAATGACGGGCGATGAAGCACGGGATTTGGATTATGATATTTACGTCTAATAGCCATGTGTTATTTACGACATCATAATAAAATTTTCAATCTCAAAAGTAGTAAATAGCACTATATCAAGGAACAAACTATGCAACACAACCTCTTATTAGAACAACTTTACGATGGTCATCAATTAAACCAATCAGAAAGTACCGCACTTTTTAATGCAGTCATTCAAGGTCATCTTTCAAATGAACAAATTGCTGCAATGTTGATCGCCCTAAAGGTTCGTGGTGTATCCATTGAGGAAATTAGCGGTGCAGTATCGGCATCACTGCAAAATGCAAATGCCTTTCCACGCCCTGATTATCCTTTTGCAGATATTGTCGGCACGGGGGGAGATGGTCAAAATACCATTAATATCTCTACGGCAAGTTGTATTGTGGCGGCGACGATGGGCGCAAAAGTGGCTAAACACGGTAATCGCAGCGTGTCCAGCCAATCCGGAGCAAGTGATGTTTTAACCGCATTAGGCGTCAATATCAATATTTCTGCACAATCGGCACGTCAAGCCTTAGATAAAATCGGCGTCTGTTTTTTATTTGCACAACAGTATCATTCCGGCTTTCGCCATGTTGCCCCTGTTCGCACAGCACTAAAAACGCGTACTGTTTTTAATATTCTTGGTCCATTAATTAACCCGGCCCGCCCCAATTATCATTTACTCGGTGTTTATGCACCGAAACTCGTGAAAACCTATGCTGAAACTGCCGTTAGCTTAGAGCATGAATACACTTTCGTTGTTCACGGTTCGGGCTTAGATGAAGTAGCGTTACATGGTGATACTCAAGTGGCAGAAGTGAAAAAGGGGAAAATAGACTACTTCACGTTAACACCTGAAGACTTTGGTTTGAAAGCACAATCCATTGAAAGCCTGCGAGGTGGCGAGCCACAAGAAAATGCCAAAATATTGACTGCACTTTTACAAGGAAAAGGTAAAGCGGAACATGCCAATGCCGTTGCTGCCAATACCGCATTATTGCTTAAACTATTCGGCTACAATGATCTCAAACAAAATACCCAAAATGTATTGGAAACCTTAGCCAGTGGCAAAGCATTTGAAACCTTGCAAAAATTAACGCAATATTAGCCCTAAAAATTCACCTGAATTTGTATTAAGTAGAAAAAAAGATGATTACTCAAGACTTCTCAAAACCCATTGATTCTGCGACCGTACTGCAAAAGATCGTCCTTGATAAAGCCGCATGGGTGAAAGCCAAAGAAGCGGAATTTCCGCTCAGTGCATTTCAACAAAATATCACAAAATCCGACCGCTCTTTTTATGATGCTTTATCAAAAGGCACACACCAAAAACCGGCTTATATTTTGGAATGTAAAAAAGCCTCCCCTTCGAAAGGATTAATTCGGGCTGAATTTAATTTATACGAAATTGCCAATGTCTATAAACATTATGCCTCTGCGGTTTCGGTGCTGACGGATGAAAAATATTTCCAAGGGGATTTTGAGTTTTTGCCTCAAGTGCGAAATATCGTGAACCAACCGGTACTTTGCAAAGATTTTATGATTAGTGAATATCAGGTCTATCTTGCCCGTTATTATCAAGCCGACGCCATTTTGTTAATGCTTTCCGTAGTGAATGATGAAACTTATCAGGTGTTGGCAGATCTTGCTCATTCGTTGGGAATGGGCATATTAACCGAAACCAGCAATGAAGCTGAGTTTGAACGTGCCTTATCATTAGGGGCAAAAGTCATAGGGGTGAATAATCGCAATTTACACGATTTAACGGTGGACTTAAATCAGGTTGTCCAATTAACAGAGAAATATGCCGATCGCATACCGGCAGATGTTCGCATTATCAGTGAATCCGGTATTTATGATCATCAGCAAATTCATCAGCTACAAAAGGTGGCACAGGGATTTTTAATCGGCAGTAGTTTAATGGGAAGTGCTGATTTAAACAATGCGGTTCGTGCCGTGATTTTTGGTGAAAACAAAATATGCGGCTTAACACGCACTCAAGATGTTAAAACCGTTTACGCAAACGGTACGCTTTATGGCGGGCTTATCTTTGCTGAAAAGTCAAAACGTTGTATCAGCCTGCGCCAAGCCCAGGAATTAGTCACGGCTGCGCCACTTCGTTTTGTCGGCGTATTTCAAAATCAAGAGATTGATTTTATCCTAAAAATTGCTCAACAATTACGCCTTTATGCCGTGCAATTACATGGTGCGGAAACACCGGAGTTTATCGCCGATCTTCGTCGTCAATTACCTGAAACCTACCAAATTTGGAAAGCCCTATCAATCGATACAAATGAAAAAAGTGCGGTCAATTTTGCCGATGATTTAAATGTTGCCCGCTATATTTTCGATAGCCAAACTGCAAACCAGCAAGGAGGGACGGGTAAAACCTTCGATTGGTCATTAATTCCTGAAAAGCTCAAATACAAAACAATTTTGGCTGGCGGGATTTCACCGGAAAATATTGAACAGGCAATGGCTCAAGGCTGTTTAGGTGTAGATCTGAATTCCGGCGTAGAAAGTGCTCCCGGTATAAAAGATGAGGTGAAAGTGCGGTCAGTTTTTGAGAAAATTTTTAATACGATATAGTTCTTTTAATTCAATACTGCAAAAGTGTAGTATAAATACTCTGAGACTTCACTAGGAGGTGGTTATGTCTAGAATAGCATTTGTCACCGGCGCAACAGCCGGATTTGGGGCGGCGATTTGCCGTACATTAATTGGCGCAGGTTATCATGTCATTGGCACAGGTCGCCGAACCGAACGATTAACCCTTCTCCACGCCGAACTTGGCGAACAATTTCTTCCTCTTGCTTTCGATATTTCTGATCGCGAAAAAACACAACAGGCCATCCAATCTCTACCCATTGAATGGCGTAATATTGATTTGCTTGTCAATAATGCCGGTCTTGCCCTCGGTTTAGAAACTGCGGATCAAGCAAATCTTGACGATTGGGAAAAAATGATTGATACCAATATTAAAGGTCTTGTCACAATCACTCGTCTTTTACTGCCTCAAATGGTAGCGCGCAATACCGGTCATATCATCAATCTTGGCTCAATTGCAGGCAATTATCCTTACCCGGGCGGTAATGTGTATGGCGGTACAAAAGCTTTCGTTAAACAATTCAGTTTAAATTTACGTGCCGATCTTGCCGGAAAAAACATCCGTGTGAGCAATATAGAGCCGGGGCTCTGCGGTGGGACTGAATTTTCCAATGTACGTTTTAAAGGTGATGACGAACGTGCGGAAAAACTTTATGAAAATGTTCAATATGTGACACCACAAGATATTGCAAATATCGTCTTGTGGCTAAATCAGCAGCCCGAACATGTCAATATTAATCGTATTGAAGTGATGCCAACTGCACAAACCTTTGCACCATTGAATGTCGCAAAAAATTCAAATTAATAATAAAGGAAACACAATGTCAGAAATGTTATTAAATCCGTATTTCGGTGAATTTGGCGGTATGTACGTGCCGGAAATTCTCGTACCGGTGCTTAAACAATTGGAAAAAGCCTTTGTTGAAGCTAAAAATGATCCGGAATTTCAACGGGAATTCCAAGATTTACTGAAAAATTATGCCGGCAGACCGACCGCACTTACCCTTTGTCGTAACCTGACAAAAGGCACAAAAGCTAAAATTTATCTTAAGCGTGAAGATCTTTTGCATGGTGGTGCGCACAAAACCAATCAAGTTCTCGGTCAAATTTTACTCGCAAAACGTATGGGGAAAACCCGCATCATTGCCGAAACCGGAGCCGGTCAGCATGGTGTGGCAACAGCACTTGCCTGTGCAATGCTCGATATGCCCTGCCGTGTTTATATGGGAGCAAAAGATGTGGAACGCCAATCTCCTAATGTATTTCGTATGCGCTTAATGGGCGCAGAAGTGATTCCCGTGCAAAAAGGAGCTTGCTCTTTGAAAGATGCTTGTTGTGAGGCGATGCGTGATTGGTCGGCAAATTATGAAAATACCCACTACTTGCTCGGTACGGCTGCCGGTCCACACCCTTTTCCAACGATTGTACGTGAATTCCAAAAAATGATTGGTGAAGAAACCAAACACCAAATTATGGAAAAAGAAGGTCGTCTGCCGGATGCTGTTATCGCTGCGGTGGGCGGAGGCTCCAATGCGATAGGTATATTTACCGATTTTATTGATGAACCAAATGTGCGTTTAATCGGTGTAGAACCGGCAGGCAAAGGCATTGAAACAGGTGAACACGGTGCGCCGTTAGGTCATGCCAAAATCGGTATTTATTTCGGTATGAAATCCCCTTTAATGCAAACGGAAGATGGTCAAGTAGAAGAATCTTACTCTGTTTCCGCAGGGTTAGACTTCCCTTCTGTCGGTCCGCAACATGCCTATTTACAAAGTATTGGGCGTGCGGAATATCCCTCTATCACCGATGATGAGGCATTAAATGCCTTCCAAGCACTCGCAAAGCACGAAGGTATTATTCCTGCATTGGAAAGTTCACACGCCCTTGCGCAAGCACTCAAAATGATTCATCAAGATCCTGATAAAACACAGATTCTTGTGGTGAATTTATCCGGTCGTGGTGATAAAGATATTTTTACCGTGGACAAAATTTTAACAGAAAAAGGAATGAAATCATGAGCCGTTTTGAAACTAAATTTGTCGCCCTTAAGGGAAAAAATGAAGGCGCATTTGTTCCTTTCGTAACACTATGTGATCCTACTTTTGAGCGTTCTTTTGAGATTATTTGCACGCTTGTTGATAATGGTGCCGATGCCCTTGAATTAGGCTTTCCTTTTTCTGATCCACTGTTAGACGGTCCTGTTATTCAAGCCGCAAATAATAGAGCATTAGAGGCAGGACACAGCACGGAAGATAGCTTTAAATTGCTGGAAAAAGTGCGGTCAAAATATCCGGAGATTCCCATTAGTTTACTGCTTTGTGCCAATCTTATTTTTGCCAAAGGTCTAGATGCATTTTATCAACGATGTGCTGAAGTCGGTGTCGATGCCGTATTGGTGGCGGATATTCCGTTACTGGCTAAAGATGATTACATCAATGCTGCGAAAAAATACGGTATTCAACCTGTTTTCATTTGCCCGCCAAATGCCGATGCCAAAATCATCCAAGGTGTGGCAGAAAACAGCGAAGGTTATACTTATTTGGTTTCTCGTTCCGGTGTCACCAGTGCAGAGAACCAAGCGCATGCCAAAAATCTGGATTCTTTGGTCGAACAATTGAAAGCATACAATGCACCGCCTATTTTACAAGGATTCGGTATCGCCCAACCAAACCAGGTAAAAGAAGCCCTACAATTAGGCGCTGCCGGTGCAATTTCCGGATCTGCGACTGTAAAAATTATTGAGCGCCATTTAGGTAATCATACACAATGTCTAATTGAACTCGCTGAATTTGTTCGGCTGATGAAGGCTGCAACTAGACAGTAAAAATCCACCTTCATAGAAGGTGGCTTTAGTTGACGCCCCATAGGGGCGTTTCTAAATTCCAATTCTCAGAATCCGAATTTT
>NZ_MLHG01000066.1 GCF_001998825.1 Rodentibacter mrazii | reverse complement strand
CAGTAATTCTGAGTTGTCGAATTATTCTTGCGGAGCCAGCCTACATATTCTATTAGAAAAGCTTGAAAATAAGAAAATAGTTTTAGATATATGGAAAACTCTATTTAAAAATGAAAACTATAGCACTAATGATTTTTTCAATGCAATTCAAAAACATCCCTTAATTAACAAAGCTACTATAGAGATAATACATGATTTTATTTACAACGAAGGTGGGATTATTCGAGCAATAGAGCTTTTGAATATAAAATAAAGTAGGAGATAAAAAAGCCAAACTCTTTGAGAGTTTGGCTTTTTAGTTAAAGTTCCAAATTAAAAATAATCAGCTAAAATTACATTCCTACATTATGCGAAGTATTTTTCCAAATCTTCGCTACCACCGATGTAGTCGCCACCGATAAATACTTGCGGAACACTGGTTTTGCCGGTGATTGCACGCACAGAAATTGTACTTGCATCACGACCTAATACAATTTCTTCAAAAGTATAGCCTTTTGCTTTTAACAATGTTTTTGCTTTCGCACAGAACGGACAACCCGGTTTGGTGAAAACAGAAACCGATGGTTTTGCCGTCCAACCCGGTACTAAATATTTCATCATGGTATCTGCATCAGAGACTTTGAACGGATCGCCCGGTTCTTCCGGTTCAATAAACATTTTTTCTACAACGCCGTTTTTCACCAGCATTGAATAACGCCAAGAACGTTTACCAAAACCCAAATCTTCTTTGTTTACAAGCATACCCATACCTTCGGTAAACTCACCATTACCATCCGGAATGACGGTGATATTTTCAGACTCTTGATCAGCTTTCCAAGCATTCATCACGAAAGTATCGTTAACAGAAATACAGATAATCTTATCTACACCGGCAGCCTTAAATTCGCAGGCTAATTCATTATAGCGTGGTAAATGTGTTGACGAGCAAGTTGGCGTAAATGCCCCCGGGAGTGAAAATACAACGACAGTTTTGTTATCGAATAATTCGTTTGTCGTGACATCCACCCAAGCATCACCCTGACGAGTGTGGAATGTAACATCCGGTACTTTTTTACCTGTCATATCAGTTAAAGCCATATTTTTCTCCTTAATTTTTAATATCAATTTTATTTGCCTCTGGATTATAGCCAAAGTTGTGATATAGTTACAATCAATTAATTCTATTCTTTTGATTGACTTTTTCTATAAGGAAAAACTCCCAATGAACATTCGTGATTTAGAATACTTAGTGGCTTTATCTGAACACAAACATTTTCGTCGCGCGGCAGATTCTTGTAATGTGAGCCAACCAACATTAAGTGGGCAAATACGCAAACTTGAAGATGAACTTGGCATTATTTTATTAGAACGCACGAGTCGCAAAGTGCTTTTTACCCAATCAGGAATGCTTCTTGTAGAGCAAGCCCGCACCGTTTTACGTGAAGTAAAACTACTACAAGAAATGGCTAGCAACCAAGGCAGGGAAATGACAGGTCCATTGCATATTGGTTTAATCCCGACCGTTGGACCTTATTTACTCCCTTATATCGTACCAACCTTAAAAGAATCTTTCCCTGATTTAGAAATATTCTTGTACGAAGCACAAACACATCAGCTATTGGAACAACTTGAAACCGGGCGTTTGGATTGTGCGATTTTAGCTCGTGTTCAAAAAACAGAAGCGTTTATTGAAGTTCCTATTTTTGAAGAGAAAATGTTACTTGCCGTTTCCGAAGATCACCACTGGGCTAAAGAAGAAAAACTTTCAATGAAGCAACTCACCGGTCAAGAAATGCTCATGCTGGACGATGGTCATTGCCTACGCCACCAAACATTAGATTATTGTTTCACCGCAGGGGCAAAAGAAAATTCACATTTTAAAGCAACAAGTCTCGAAACTCTACGGAATATGGTCGCGGCTAATGCAGGTATCACATTTATGCCTGAACTTGCCGTGCGAAATGAAGGCTTACGTAAAGGAGTGAAATATATTCCATGTCATTCTCCTGAACCCGCTCGTAGTATCGCATTAGTATATCGCCCGGGCTCACCGTTACGCAATCGTTATGAGCGTGTCGCAAGTGCGATCAGCTCTAAGGTTAAATCTATTCTTGCCGGAGCAAAATAATGGCAGGCATTCGTGCAATTCAAAAAGAAAAAACGCGTCGGGCACTGGTTGATGCCGCATTTAACCAGCTTAGTGCGGAAAAAAGTTTTTCTAACTTGAGTTTGAGAGAAGTCGCACGTGAAGCGGGCATTGCACCAACATCCTTTTATCGTCATTTTAGCGACATGGACGAGCTCGGGTTAGAAATGGTGGACGAAGCGGGCTTAATCTTACGCCAGCTTATGCGCCAAGCCCGCAAACGTATTGATGCTGGTGGTAGTGTGATTTCTGTTTCTGTGGATACTTTTTTTGAATTTATCACAAACAGCACAAACGTATTCCGCTTACTACTGCGGGAAAGTTCGGGGACTTCCCAAGCATTCCGTACCGCAGCCGCACGTGAAATTAAACATTTTGTAGATGAACTTACGGAATATATTGCTCATAAACACCAATATCCGCAATATATCGCGTATGTTCAGGCAGAAGGTATCGTAACGATTGTGTTCACTGCCGGTGCAAATGCCCTAGATATGAGCAAACAGGAACGCGAACAACTTAAACAACGTGTCATCCTACAATTACGCATGATGGCAAAAGGTGCTGATTTCGCTGCCCAAAAAGAGAAATATGCACATCATAAAGAGCAAAAGTGAGAAAAAATCAGCCGCACTTTTCTTCTATATTGAAAGAACAGAACTTCAAATGTAAAAAGCGTTGCAAATATCGGCAACGCTTTATTTTAAACTCGGATTAAACTATTTACCGTCCCAGGCTTGGATTGCATCCAAACGAGCCTTAATTTTACTCTGGGTACCTCCTTTGAAGTAATCTTTTTTCAGACCACCTTCCCAACCGCCATAGTTTGCATTTGGTAACATAATATAAGTTTTACCAAATTTTGTTTTATTTTTTGCCACAAAGTCACGACGCTCTGCGTTAAGTTTACCGTGGACCGCATTACCAAAATCATCTAGATTATCACCCACATAAAGCACGATCTCATAACCTTGTTTTTCAATTTCAGCAAAACGTTCTGCTTTAGATGATTTATCTTTTCTTAAATAAAATGCGGATTCATCGATACCATTAAAGCCCAAACGTTTCATATCATCAATAGTGCCGGCTTTTTCTGTGCTGTCTTTACGGTTGGTAACATAGAATACTTTCCCTTTGTGAGAGTTTACGTAGTTATTAAATTCTACCGCACCCGGTATCGCACGGGATTGACGAGCTTCAACCCAACGGGTCCAATCTTTGCCATCGAACGGCTTATTATTTTGAACTTGCCAACCTGCATAAGGGCTGTTATCCAACATGGTTTCATCTAAATCTACGACAACCGCTTTTTTCTTGCCTTTTGCGACTTTTGCCTGATCAAAAGCCAATTTTGCTGCATTGTATGCTTGGTATGCTAAGGCCTGATATTCACCTGAATCTTGCATCCAGTTTAATCCCAACACCGCTTGTTGTTGTAATTGAGCGTTTGCGTGTGCTTCCTTATCAATTGTGTGCGCACATCCGGCTAATACAAAGGCGGAAATTGTAGCAAGTGCGGTCAGTTTTAACATTTTTTTCATCGTATTCTCCTCAAAAAAATAAAATAAAGCCAAAAAAGTATAGCAAGTTTTATGAAAAGTTTGCTGGAATTTCAGTTCATAGGTAACGAATTATCATAGATTTGTGATTAAGATCACATACAAGATGAAACAAATCCAAAAACGTAACAGAAATAGACCGCACTTTCCCATCGCCTTTATTGCCATTTCAAGATAAACTATAAGCATTTCTCACAATCTTTCAGACAACGTTTATGCGAATATTTATTGCGATTCTTGTAGGCATTCTTGCTATCTTTCAATACAATCTTTGGTTTGGCAAAAATGGTTACGTTGATTACAAAAAAGTTTCAACACAGATTACTGAAAATAAAGCTGAAAATGAAAAGTTAGTGCAACGAAACCAAATGATCTCGGCAGAAATTCAAGGGCTAACAAAAGGATTTGAATCTATCGAAGAACGTGCCAGAATGCAGCATGATATGGTGAAAGAAAATGAAACCTTCTATCACATTGTAAAAGAGCATAAATAATGTCACGAAAAATTATTGCGATTATTCCGGCCGCCGGTGTAGGTGCCCGTATGAAAGCGGGAATGCCTAAACAATATTTAACCATTTTAGGGAAAACGATTTTAGAACACACACTGAATCTTATGCTCAATCACTGTGCAATTTCTCGGGTTATTGTCGCTCTTGGGAAAGATGATCCTTATTCTCCCTCGCTCTCGATTCTCTCCCATGAAAAAATCCAACTCGTAGAAGGCGGAAATACTCGGGCAGAATCCGTTTTAAACGCACTGAATGCTGTTTTTGAAGAAAATGCTTGGGCATTGGTACACGATGCTGCGAGACCCTGTTTAACAGAAACGGATTTAAATAAACTGCTAGAAATCAATGATGAGCATGGGGCGATTCTTGCCATTCCCGTTACCGATACGATTAAACGTGGTGATAAAACGGGAACAATCCTTACAACAGAAGATCGCTCGCAACTTTGGCAAGCTCAAACGCCACAATTTTTCCGAGCGGATTTGCTAAAAAATGCCCTTAGTAAGGGACTAAAACTGAAGCATATTATTACTGATGAAGCTTCAGCTATGGAACTTGCCGGATTCCGACCGCACTTGGTGACGGGAAGAAGCGACAATATTAAAGTAACACGACCTGAAGATTTAGCTCTCGCAGAATTTTATTTAACAAGGAAAATAAGATGATAAGAATTGGACATGGTTTTGATGTACACGCCTTTGGTGAAGACAGACCATTAATTATTGGTGGCGTTACTGTCCCTTACCACACCGGATTTATTGCTCATTCTGATGGCGATGTTGCCCTTCACGCATTAACCGATGCCCTGTTGGGTGCCGCTGCATTGGGGGATATAGGAAAACTTTTTCCCGATACAGATATGCAATATAAAAATGCCGATAGCCGAGGTTTGCTACGGGAAGCCTTTCGTCAAGTGAAGGAAAAAGGCTACAAAGTGGGTAATATAGATGTCACCATTATTGCCCAAGCGCCTAAAATGCGCCCTTATATTGATGATATGCGGGCAGTAATTGCCGATGACTTAACCTGCAGTATTGAGCAAATTAATGTGAAAGCAACAACGACAGAAAAATTAGGTTTTACGGGAAGAAGTGAAGGCATTGCTTGTGAAGCTGTTGTGTTACTGATGAAATAACTTTAATAGGATAAAATTCAAGGCACAATGAATATTGTGCCTTTTTTATCTACTACACTTTCTCCTCTAAAAGTGCAATTGGATTTTCTTCGTTTTTTTCCACCGTTTCATGCTGAATAGACATCACATTTCGTAAACTTTCTTGGCGGATTTGTTCGGCAGCTGCTTTATCTCCGGCTTGCTCAAACACATAAGCCGCCATCATTGCATCATTAGATTCAAGCTGTTTCGGACAAGCAATAACTTTCTTAAAAACTTCCGCTGCTTTAGCAAATTCATTATTACGAACATATAAATAACCAAGCGCACGATTAACACTGCATTGTTGACTTTCATCTGCATGTTTAGCTCGTTTTTCCATTATCTTGATCAATTTCGTATTATCAATTGGCTGTAAACGAGTTATTTGTGTACAGAGCGTAGGGCTTAATGGCGTATTATCTCCCCATTTTTTCAATGCTTCGAGAGTAAATTCATAAGCTGATTCGTGATCATTACAATCAATTAAACGTTGAATCAACGCCACTTTTAAATTCAAATCGTTACGGCGACGACGAGGCTGTGCTTCCCACCAAGCAAGTAAACCATCCACGCCTTCTTCATTCATTTTCTCATCAAGTAAGCCGTTTTCAGTTTTAAGCTGTACGGCTTTAAATTCATCTGGAGAATATAAACCTGAACGCTGAATTAAATCCAAAATATTATCGAGAGCTTGATAAGCTTTAGACTGCGTATAAATTTCGACCGCTAATTTTAAGACTTCTTTATTTCGATCCGTCATCTCTAACAAGCTATCCACAGAGCTACGCGCTGCCGGTAATTTATTTTGTTGTAATAGAATTCGGGTACGTGCAATTTCAACAAGTAAATTATCTGAACCGGCAAGTTCGGTTGCTTCAATTAAATAACGATTTGCGCTAAATTCATCACCACGTTGTTGCGCCGCTTCAGCCGCTTTAATTAAATTTAAAATAGGTTCATCAGAATGTTTTGCATTCTTACCGATAAGTTTCTCTGCTTTAGTATAATCTCCTTCGTCCATTTTCATTAAACCTTCAAGGGTTTGTTTTTGTGCCTTGACACGTTTACGGCGAGAAAACCAACTGTAAGTATTATTACTTAAACGTAAGAAACGGCTAACCATCCACTCTAGAGCATAAATCACGGCAAGAGTAGCAATAAATAAAATGACGAGTGTCGTGATAGACATTTCATAAATATTGCCTGCCGTTTCAATACGAACATAGCCTTGCTGACCTGAAAGATACGGCCCCGCAACCAGTCCTGCAAGTAAAGCCAGCATTAAAAATAGTGTTCTAAACATAATCTATCCTTATTGTTGAGGCTCAACTGTTGATTTTTCATCTGTGGAAGGAGTACCCAGCTTAGCTGGACTCTCGTTCACATCATCTGATTTTGTTGATTCATCAAAAGACTTTTCAGATTCAATCTCAACTTTTTTTACTTCCACAGGTGTACGATTGAGATATTTATCAAGTAAGTTCAAACTTTGTAATTGATTTGGTACATCAACATAAATCGATAATTCCATTAATTCATCAATAGATTTTAAGAAAGTCTGCGTTACTTCTGTATTTGTATCAAAATAGCTGCGCACCCAAGTCGCCACTGCATCTAAAGACTGTTTATATAAATCATTTTGTTGACGCGATACCGCCATAATTGCTAATTGTAAACGTAAGCGAATATTTTCACGTAAATAAATATCTTGATTCGGTGCAAGTAATTCTTTTCTATCAGTACCTTGTTTCGGTGTTATTCGAATAAAATGATTTAAAAAAGAAACCGCACTTTTTTCTGCATTAGCTTGCCAATCGTCTAAAGAATCGGATAGTTTGGTCGAATCAGGGGTATCACCAAAATTAACATTCAGCAAAGGTAATTCATCTACTGAATTAGCTAACTGGGAAAGTTGCTGCATTACGGAATTTTGATCAACACTATCGACTGAAAGTAACTGTTTGAGATCTTGGTTAATTGCTGCGCGAATCGCCATTGACTCAGAGCTATTTACCTTCATTAAGGTTTCATTAGCCAACTTCAATAATGAAATTCCGGTATCTACATCACTATCTAATACTAATTTACGCAATGCATTGTTAAGCAAAAAATCGGCTTCTGAGAATAACCAATCATTAGGCTGTTGAGCTGCCGCTTGTTTACTCACGACGTCAAGTTGATGACGCAGTGTACCAAGCTCTTGTTCTTTTGCTAAAACCAACTGCTCAAATTGATTCAATTTATTTTGTGTGGCGGAAATATTTTTTTCAAGCGTAGCAACCTGTTCAGATTGAACATTCTCAGAAGAAGTTAAAGATGAGACATTCGTGATTTTTCCTTCAAGTGCGGTCAATTTTTGCTGAATTTCACCCACTTGTTGCTGCCCTAAATAATAACCTGCTCCCCCTATACCTAGAGCAATTAAAATAGCCAACAGGCTTAACCCAGTCCCTGTTTTTTTCACAATAGTTTGAGCCGGTTGAGAATTTGTTTCGGCAGGAGTTTCAGTTGAGGTTTTAATGGTACTCTCTACAGTATCATCAAGGTTTTCTGCAACCTCATTTGATTTATTTTTCGCCATATTCATTCCTTATTAGGTCATTTAGCTAAGTAATGTTTTCAACAAACTTTGGTTATCCGCTTTTGGAGAGAGGATGACAGTTTGCCACCCTTGGGATTTTGCTACATCCGCAATACGGGAACTCACCGTGACTAACTTGCAATTCTTCAGCCAGTCTTGTTCATTCTCAGGGAGAAATTCAATTAACGCATGTAAAATTTCTAAACTTGTCACTACTAACGTATCCACACCGGAACGTTTAATACTGCTCTGTTCATCACTATTATAAATTATAGGCTCTCGACGGTAGCATTCCACAATTTCCACCGTTGCCCCTCTTTTTTCCGCTTGTTCAATAAAATATTCACGTCCGCTATTACCACGTAAAATTAAAACCTGTTTTCCATTAAGTTGTTGCATCTGTGGAAGCGCAAGCAAAGCTTCACTATTTTCTTGTTCAATGGGATAGTGTATAGGTCGCTCGCTTTGACAGGAAAAATGCTGTGCAGTTCTTTGTCCAACAGTAAAGTATTGTAAATCTTCACGCCAATGGAAACCGATTTCTTTTAGTGTTTTGACCGAAAAATCGACCGCACTTTTAGACACAAGAAACACATAACTACCTGATTTTAAGCGGTTAAGTTTCCCGGGTAGGCTTTCCAGCTCCTTACCACTCTCAAAAGTAAATAAGGGCAAATGCAATGCCACCCGACCGGCTTGATTGAGTAAATCAGTCAGCTGTTTTCCACGCTCATCAGGACGGGTGACAAGAATCGCCATTATTTATCTCCTAATGCATAAACTTTTGCAAGAATACGATCGGCACCTTGTGCGAGTAATTGCTCTGCGATTTGAATCCCTAATTCTTCTGCTTTTTCAACCGCACTTTTACCTTCTGCTCGAATAATTGATGAACCATCAAGTTCACCAACAAGAGCACGTAAACAAATCTGGTTATTTTCAAGAACAGCGTAGCCACCGATAGGTACTTGGCAACCGCCTTGCAAGCGTGCATTCATAGCTCGTTCTGCCTTCACGCAAACAGTTGTCTCTTCATCCGCAAGCGGTGCGAGCAGTTCCTGAACGAGAAGGTCATCCGTTCGACATTCAATACCAACAGCCCCTTGTCCCGACGCAGGTAAAGAGGTTGTCACATCAATAAAAGAAGTAATACGCGCCTGCATACCTAAACGAATTAATCCGGCTGAGGCTAAAATAATCGCATCGTATTCACCATTATCTAACTTGCTTAAACGAGTCCCTACATTTCCACGTAACGAACGAATATCTAAATCCTGTCGTAACTGTTTTAATTGGGACTGACGGCGTAAACTTGATGTACCAACAATTGCACCTTCCGGCAAATCATTCAATGAAGCATAATGATTTGAAACAAAAGCATCACGTGGATCTTCACGTTTACAAATTACACTTAATCCAAGCCCTTCAGGGAATTGCATTGGCACATCTTTCATTGAATGCACCGCAATATCAGCACGTCTTTCTAATAGCGCATTTTCTAATTCTTTTACAAACAACCCCTTTCCGCCAATTTTGGCCAGTGGTGTATCAAGAATTATATCCCCTTTAGTAACCATTGGAACAAGCTCCACAGTTAGGGCTGGATGAATATTTTCTAAACGCTCTTTTACAAAATTCGCTTGCCATAATGCGAGCGGGCTTTGGCGTGTCGCTATTTTTAGAATAGTTGGTGTTGTCATAACTATATTAATATGTCAGCAATTTGATCATTATCGTATCATTCTTCTGAAAAAAAGTCAGTTTTCATTTAGCTTTTCTATCCAGTTAAATCATATCTATACAGTATAAAAAATGATATGAAAAAGGCAGATCTTTCGATCTGCCTCTATGTTCATTTAATTCATCAAATGAATTATTTAATAATTTTCGCAACAACACCCGCACCAACTGTACGACCACCCTCACGGATAGCAAAACGTAAACCTTGGTCCATCGCAATCGGGTGGATTAAGGA
>NZ_MLHG01000065.1 GCF_001998825.1 Rodentibacter mrazii | reverse complement strand
TCTCAATACTCGGTTAATGATGGATTGTATTTATAAAAAGTTTTTTCTACGTTTAAAAATTGAATTATATGGACTTAAATTGCTTCTTTACTTTCTGGCAATTAGAAGTTAAAGGGATTAAATCAAGATAATTACCTAGAAGGAAAAGATTTTATATGAAAAGATCAAAAGGCTAAGGGCATTAACATTTATCTTTGATTGAACGTTTTTACACTATGTGAGTTTAAGTTCGGTGATATGTCTATATGATAGAAAGAGGGGTAAGCACACTGAGATATTTTTGTATGAACATTAACTTGATTACCGGATTGCTCTCTTCAACGAATATAGTAAGGTTTTATTGCTGTGGCAATGGCTGTTGGTTTTTACAGAGGATGAATAGTCAGTTGGATTTAATGTCCTTTAACGATGATTTAAAGGACATTTTTGTTTTTACATAAAAGTTAGAAGTGGGTTATGCAAAATATTTTGCGAATTTATACACCTCATTCAATCCGTTCAATTTTAATATTAAATAGAGCAAACATAATTGCCAGCAGAGGAACGGTGTAATTAAAAACGGCATAAGGCGCATATTCAAATGCACTGACTTGAAGCATTGAGTAAGCATATACGCCACAAGTATTCCAAGGCACGAGTACGGATGTGACTGTACCTCCGTCTTCTAAAGCACGAGAGAGATTTTTAGAGTGTAATTTCCGTTCTTTATAGGCTGTAACATACATTCTGCCGGGTAATAAAATAGAAATATATTGCTCTGAAGTTGTACAATTTGTGACGACTGAAGAAAAAATTGTGGCAATAATTAACATAGCGGCGTTGCGGGCAAAATGTAAAATCGTTGAAACAACTGATCTCAGCATTCCTGTTTGTTCGGCAATTCCGCCAAAGCTCATTGCAACAATGGTTAGAGAAATGGTGTACATCATTGATTCAATTCCACCACGGTTGAACAAGGTATCAATGACCTTGTGTCCGCTTTGAATTTTAAACCCATCGTGTAGGGTTTTAACAGCCGTACCTACATCACTACCTTGTATAATAATGTGGCAGAGTGTACCAAGTAGTATTCCAATTGTTAATGCCGGAATCGCAGGAACTTTTTTCATAACCAATAATACAACAATCACCGGAACTGCCAATAACCAAGGGCTGATAACAAAATTTTCGGTAATTTTTTCCATTATGGACTGGATATGAGAGAGATTTGCATGTGAAGAGCCAAATTGCATACCTATATATAAATAAAAACCTAATGCGATAAGATAAGCTGGTAATGTTGTAGTAAGCATATGTTTAATATGCTCAAATAAATCGGTACCGGTAATTCCTGAGGCAAGGTTAGTAGTATCAGAAAGTGGAGACATTTTATCCCCAAAATAAGCTCCTGAAATCACAGCACCGGCTACCATTGGTGTTGGGATCCCGATGCTTAAACCAATGCCAATTGCGGCGACACCGATGGTTCCCATTGTTGACCAAGAGCTACCAATAGAAAGTGTGACTACCCCACAAATAATGCAAATCGTGAACAGAAATAACGATGGTGAAATCAGTTTTAAACCATAATAAATCATTGTTGCAACAATTCCACCGCCTAACCAAGCACCGATTGTAAGCCCAATCATAATAATGATCACTATGGCAGGGAGAGCCATTTTAATACCTCGGTAAATGCCCTGTTCAATGGTATCCCAGCGATAACCAAATTTCATTGCAACCAATGTTGCTGTAATCGCACCAATAATTAAAGGAACATGTGGTGAGGCCTCAAACTTAATAATGGAAACTGCCATTGCTATAACCATCACAAGAACCGGCAGTAATGCATACAGGAAAGGGATATCAATTTGCTGATTTGGTATTTGAAATTTTGTATTCGACATACAAATCTCCTCCTGAGAAGTACAATTCAAGTGGGAGAATTGTACTTTTTAATGAAAAATATAATTGTGCTTAATACATCATTGCACATATCCTTATTATCTAACTGACATTGTAGAATGATTAAAGATTTGTATAATCTGTGAGGTAACCAAATAAGTCTTTTGGATCTTTCAAATCCGGAGTAAGTGACAACGGACGCGCTAAACCTAATTTGATCGCTGTATCATTCATATATCGAATGGCTGAGAAATCTTCAATAGCAAATCCCACAGAATCAAACAAAGTGACTTCCTCCTCAGATTGGCGAGCTGATTCCCTTTTTTGGAAGATTTCAAATAATGGCGTAACAGGAAAATCGGCAGGCATATTTTGCAATTCACCTTCAATCCGTGTTTGAGGCTCGAATTCGACAAACACACGAGCATTTTTTACTACATCTACGTGTAATTCCGTTTTATTGATATTATCGCCCCCCACTGCATTAATGTGCATTCCTGCTTCAATCATTTCCGGTGTGATAATATTCGCTTTTGAATATTCAGCGGTTACTGTGGTAATAATATCCGCATTTTTGACAGCTTGTGCCACAGTATCAAAAATCTCAATTTTTAATGAGGTATTTGCCAAATTTCCGGCGAGTTTTTCACTTGCTTTTCGATCAATATCAAATAAAGCCAATTCTTCAATACCAAGCAAATGATAAAAGGCTAGAGCTTGAAACTCACTTTGACAACCATTGCCGATAATTGCCATTCGTTTACTATTTGGGCGTGCAAGATATTGAGCGGCAAGTACAGAAGTCGCTGCAGTACGCAAGGCGGTAGTAAGGGTAAATTCACTAATAACATCGGGCTGTCCCGTATCATTACTGATCAACGCACCAAAGGCTAAAATAGTCGAAAGCCCCTCATTTGGATTTTTAGGATGACAATTTACATATTTGAAACTGTACTGCTGTTGATTGGCGATAGGCATTAATTCTAATACCCCGTCAGAAACGTGATTGGAAATTCGAGGGGTTTTATCAAAAGAATCCCAATTGAGATAATCGTCTAAGATATAGTTTCTCATGCCCTCCAGCGTTTCTTTGAAGCCTTGGTGTTGGATGATATTGGCAACATCTTGTGGGCTGATGATAATAGTTGGCAAACTTCCTGCGATAGTGGATGGATATGACATAACTTCTCTCCTTTTGGGTTAATAAAATATTAATGAATTGTTATGACAATCCTAG
>NZ_MLHG01000064.1 GCF_001998825.1 Rodentibacter mrazii | reverse complement strand
TTATATTTTAGATTTAGATGCAGATAAAAAGAAACAGAAGATGCAAAAAGTTTGGAATTGGTTTTTTTCTATTTTAGGAATAATTATAAGTATATTAGGTTTATTTGATTTATTTAAATAGGAAATGTATGTCAATTTTAATTATCATCGACACCGCCTGCGCCAATCTCTCCTCCGTCAAATTCGCTTTTGACCGATTGGGCTATGCGGCTGAGATCACAAGTGATCTCAATAAAATTAAATCTGCCGATAAGCTCATTCTTCCCGGGGTGGGAACGGCAGTTGCAGCAATGAAAAGCCTACAAGCGCGAGGGCTAATTGAGGTGATCCAAAACCTCACTCAACCTGTGTTGGGTATTTGCTTGGGTATGCAGCTAATGACCGCCTTTTCCGAAGAAGGCAACGTGGAAACGCTGAACCTAATGCCAAGCCAGACGGCGTTAATTCCTGATACAAGTTTGCCTTTGCCCCATATGGGCTGGAATAAGGTGCGTTATGTGCAAGGCTGCCCACTGTTTGACGGCATTAAGCAAAATAGCCATTTCTATTTTGTGCATAGCTATGCGGTCAGCCCGAATGAGAGCACTATCGCCACCTGCCATTATGGTGTGGATTTTTCCGCTGCCATTGCCAAAGGCAATTTTTACGGTGTGCAATTCCACCCCGAGCGCTCGGGTAAAAATGGGGCGTTGTTGTTGCACAATTTTGTGGAAAAAATCTAGTGTTTAATTCCGTAAGGAGAAAATATGACGAGATATAATGAATTTAATCAACCAATTGGAGATGCTTTGCCTAATTTTACGGTTGGTGATTTACCTCAAGCGGTTTTATTGCAAGGACGATTTTGCCGTTTAGAAAAATTATCTCTTGCTAAACACGGCAAAGATTTGTTTGAAGTCTATTCTTCTCCATTAAATTATTGGACCTATTTATCTTTAATGCCTTTCAATGATGATAGAACGTTTAAAAGATTTTTCTATCAACTCGAAAATTCAAAAGACCCTTATTATTTTAGTATCGTTGATCAATCTAACGGGCAAAGTATAGGATCTTTTGCTTTAATGCGTATTGATCCTAAAAATCGGGTTATTGAAGTTGGTTGGGTTATTTATTCTCCTAAATTACAAAAAACGAAAATCGGTACTGAAGCACATTTTTTATTAGCTGAATACGTATTTGAACAATTGAAATATCGCCGGTATGAATGGAAATGCGATAGTTTGAATGAGGCTTCGCGTAGAGCAGCTAAACGCTTAGGATTTACCTATGAAGGAACATTCAGGCAATCGGTTGTTTATAAAGAAAGGAATCGTGATACAGCCTGGTTTTCGATGTTGGATACTGAATGGGAAAAGAATAAAGTACGTTTTAAACGTTGGTTGGCGGACGACAATTTTGATGTTAATGGCAAACAAAAAAGTTCGCTTTCAGCGATGTGATGTAAAAAGGGATATAGGCTCGAATACCCGTGATACATAAAGATAAGGATAAGCATAAAATGAAATCACAAATTATCCCCGCCCTTGACTTAATTGATGGTCAAGTGGTGCGGTTATATCAGGGCGATTATGCCCAAAAAACCTTGTATAGCGATAATCCTGTGGCACAATTTCAGGATTACGTTCGCCAGGGGGCAAAACAGCTTCATTTGGTGGATTTAACAGGGGCGAAAGACCCGGCTCAACGCCAGACAACACTGATTGGTGAAATTATCGCGCAAGTCCAATGCCCAATCCAAGTTGGTGGCGGTATTCGCTCAGAGCAAGATGTGGCAGATTTATTGGCAGTCGGCGCAAATCGTATCGTGATTGGCTCAACGGCAGTGAAAGATCGTGCAATGGTAAAAGGTTGGTTTGAGCGATATGGGGCGGATAAATTCGTCCTTGCTTTAGATATTAATATTGATGCAAGCGGTCAGAAAATCATTGCGATTAGCGGTTGGCAAGAGACCAGCGGAGTATCCCTTGAAGAATTGATCGAAGAATACCAAGCGGTTGGTTTACAACACGTGTTATGCACCGATATTTCACGAGACGGTACGCTTACCGGTTCAAACGTTTCCCTTTACCGTGAAATTTGTGCAGCTTTCCCCGAGATTCAATTTCAATCTTCAGGTGGGATCGGTTCACTTGCCGATATTGCAGCACTCAAAGGCACGGGCGTAGCAGGCGTGATTGTCGGGCGAGCGTTATTGGAAGGAAAATTTAATCTAGAGGAGGCTATTCAATGTTGGCAAAACGGATAATTCCTTGTTTAGATGTGAAAGACGGGCAGGTAGTAAAAGGCGTGCAATTCCGCAACCACGAAATTATCGGCGACATTGTTCCGCTTGCAAAACGTTATGCGGAGGAAGGGGCAGACGAGCTGGTGTTTTATGATATTACGGCTTCATCAGATGGTCGTACAGTGGATAAAAGCTGGGTGGAGCGTGTCGCCCAAGTGATTGATATTCCGTTTTGTGTGGCAGGCGGTATCAAGACGGTAGAAGATGCTGAAAAACTGTTTGCCTTTGGGGCAGATAAAATCTCAATCAATTCCCCCGCACTTACCGATCCCGCTCTGATTTCCAGATTGGCGGATTGCTTTGGGGTGCAGGCGATCGTAGTGGGGATCGATAGTTGGTTTGAAGCAAAGAGCGGCAAATACTGGGTTAATCAATACACAGGCGATGAAAAACGTACCCGCCAAACCCAATGGCAGTTGCTTGACTGGGTCAAAGAAGTACAGCAACGGGGTGCTGGGGAAATCGTGTTAAATATGATGAATCAAGACGGTGTGCGAAAGGGCTACGATCTGGAGCAGCTTAAAAAAGTGCGGTCGGTTTGCAATGTGCCTTTGATTGCTTCAGGCGGAGCAGGAGAAATGGTACATTTCCGTGATGCGTTTATTGAAGCGAACGTGGACGGCGCATTGGCGGCGAGTGTGTTTCATAAACAGATTATTCAGATTGGGGAGTTGAAAGCCTTTTTAATTACACAAGGTGTGGAGGTAAGAAAATGAGTAAGAAATTATTTTTAACATCATATTTAGCTGGGACAAAAAATTTACTTAGTACGTTTCTTTCTCCATTAAAAGATAAACGTGTTTTATTTATACCGACTGCTGCCAATGTTGAAGAATATACAGCATATGTAGATGAAGCATTATCTGTTTTTAAACATTTAGACATTGATGTTCATGTTTTAGATATCAGTCAAGCTGAAAGGGAATACGTTATTTCAGCACTTGAAAATTTCCCTTGTTTATATGTGTCTGGAGGAAATACATTTTACTTATTACAGGAATTAAAGAAAAAAGATCTCATTGCCGTTATTAAAAAGAGAATTTTGGAGAATTTGATCTATATTG
Organism: Rodentibacter mrazii; assembly: GCF_001998825.1. Lineage (GTDB taxonomy): Bacteria > Pseudomonadota > Gammaproteobacteria > Enterobacterales > Pasteurellaceae > Rodentibacter > Rodentibacter mrazii. Next base: position 173 of record NZ_MLHG01000064.1, on the reverse strand, counting down.
GAGAGTCAGCAGGTGCAATTATTGCATCAGAAAACATAGATTATATTCAACTTTTAGACGATAGAAATAAAGCATCAGCATTAGAGGAATATTCAGGATTAAATTTAGTAAATTTTTATATATTGCCACATTACGAAGAATTTCCATTTGTCGAGAGTACGAAGAATACGATG
>NZ_MLHG01000063.1 GCF_001998825.1 Rodentibacter mrazii | reverse complement strand
TTCAACAATGAGTTTACTAATGTTTTGTTGAGCAGAACCGACAGCTTGGTTAACATAGTATTCTTCCATTGTTTGTAAATAGTAATAATTAAAATACTGGTAAATTGGTTTAGGGATAACAGAACATACAGCTTGATTTGTTGTACTTTCAAAGCACAAAATGAACATTTTCCTGCAGTTGGTGAGGCATAAATAGCAATCAACGTAGAATTTTTAGGAACTAATTTTGCTGATGAATTAGATAAACCAAGTTTAGTAATACATTCCTTAGATTGAACTAAAATATTGTTATTACAAACTTCCCCGGATGATAGCCATGGAATTGAACCGTTTTCCCAATATTCAATATTGGATCTTTTTGGTGTTCCACCATTCTGAATCTTTAAAGCTGTGCTCGCTAATATCCCATGCTCCCACCCCCTCGGCACTTCCCCAAACTCACTCGGAAACGCTCTAGCAATTTCCTTCAATTCCGTATAGCTGTCGGGATGGGTTTGGGAAAGTGCGGTTAATTCTTCCGGAGTTTTTCCGCTGATGATTTGCTGAGCGGCAAGTTCGGCTTCCGCTTGGGTTTTGCCTTGTGCAAGGGCATCGGCTTTAGCACGCACGGGGTCGAAATCCACAAACCAGCTTTTAAAAATCCCTTGGGCGATTTGTTCGAGGGTTTGGTTAATTTGAGTGTTGAATTGGATTTTTTTATCAAAAACATTTAATAATTCAGCTGCTCTTTTTCTTTCTTCCTTTGGTGGAAATTTAAAAGTAAATTCAGCTAAATCTTGCCAAGCAACACGTTGTCGTCCTGATGTACCAACCATTCGTTGTTGTGCAAATTCTCTAAATTCAGATAATCGAGCAAAGTAATAAATATAATCTTCATCAAAATCTGGATCTTTAGCTGACATTACAATAAATTCAGTTGAGCCGTGCCCAATAGAACCATCATCTAGCCCTATGACTTTTCCAGTTTTTCCATTTTCTAAACAAGGTGTAATTCTAGCAAATAAAGTATCTCCATTTTTGAATTTGCTACCACCAGAGAATGTTTTCGTATCTATTTGTTCAATAAATTTCGCATTTGTTGGCAGTGAAGCCATTTCTATGAAGGGAGCTATTTTTCCTCGTTTTAATGCTCTTGGTGGATTAAAATCTACAATATCTGATAATTTATTACTCATACCCCAATCCTCCCAAATTTTTCTTAATCTCCGCTTCCAATTCCGCACTTTGTTTAAATTGTTCCTTTAAAAGCGCGGTCAGTTTTTGCATTTTTTCGGCAAAGGGAATATCGTCATCTTCTTGTTCAGCGGTGCCGACATAGCGTCCGGGGGTGAGGACGTAATCGTTCTTTTCAATCTCTTCTAAGGTGACAGATTTACAGAAAGCGGGTTGATCTTCATAGCCTTCGGATTTTTGCCAAGTGTGGAAGGTGTCGGCAATGTTGGTGATGTCATCAAGGGTGAAATCACGCAATACGCGATCTTTCATATAGCCGATTTGACGGGCGTCAATAAATAGCACCTCATTTTTACGGGGCTTGTTGCGGTTTAACAACCAAATTCAGGCGGGGACTGGGGTGTTGGTGAACATTTGTCCCGGCAAGGCGATCATGGCTTCCACAAGATCTGCTTGCACGATGGCTTTGCGAATCTCCCCTTCGTTGTTGGTTTGGCTGCTCATTGAGCCGTTGGCGAGTAAAAGTGCCATTTTGCCTTTCGGGGAGAGGTGGTAAATCATATGTTGTAGCCAGGCAAAGTTGGCGTTGCCTTTTGGCGGTATGCCGTATGCCCAGCGAGGATCGTCCGCAAGGCTTTCGCTCCACCAATCTTTGCTGTTGAAGGGTGGGTTCGCCATAATGAAATCCATTTTTTTGTCGAGATGTTGTGGTTGAACGAAACTGTCGGCATTGTGTTTGCCAAAATCGTAATCAATGCCTCGAATCGCCATATTCATAGCGGCAAGTTTCCATGTGGTGGGGTTGAATTCTTGCCCGTAAATAGACACTTGGTTGATATTGCCTTGGTGGGCGGTGATAAAGCGTTCCGTTTGCACGAAAAAGCCGCCACTTCCCATCGCAGGGTCGTAAACCCGTCCTGAATAAGGTTCGAGCATTTCAACAATGAGAGAAACGATGGATTTGGGGGTGAAATATTGTCCGCCCCGTTTACCTTCTGCTTGGGCGAACTGCCCGAGGAAATATTCATAAATGTGTCCGAGAATATCTTTTGCGCCTAAATGAATCGGTGTGCCGTTGTAAGTGGGCTGAGTAAAATTGGTATCGGAAAAAAGATTAATTAAGCCCCGTAATGTATCTTCATTTACCCCATAGCCACTAATGCGTTGCAATACGCCTTTGAGTTTGGCATTGTCTTTTTCAATGGCGTCAAAGGCATCATCAATTAAACGGGCGACACCGGTGAATTTACCGCCCCAAGGTAATGCTGTGCCGGTGTTAAAAAGGGCGACAGATTGTAACGCTTGCCAACGAGCGGAAGGCGGCACCCAGAATATATTATCGGCAATATAGTAATCACGGTTTTCTAATTCAGAGGTGAGGGCTTCTTGATAGTCTTTGTCGGAATCGTAAAAAGTGCGGTCAAGATAAAGGGGATTTTCAGGAGCAGTGAGTTCTGCTCGGATTTTTTCCTGTTGTGCGGTGAAGCTGTCAGAGATGTATTTTAAGAAAATTAATCCTAAAACAATGTGTTTGTAATTGGCGGCATCAAGTTGTTGGCGGAGACGGTCTGCGGCAGACCAAAGTTTTTCATCTAAATCATTAAGAAAGGCTTGCTGTGTTAGCGTTTCATTGACACAATCTTGGTGGCTTCTGGCTTCTGGCTTCTGGCTTCTGGCTTCTGGCTTCTGCATAAAATTCGTCCTTTGTAAAGTGAAAATGTTGATATTTTTGAAAAAAGTGCGGTTATTTTATAGAAAAGTTGAAGTTTGAACAATTTGATTTTAAGCCTTTCAATGCGCTTTTTTGATTTTGTATTTCATTGCACATTTTCCCCTTTCCTCGTAGAATACACAAACGCTTTTAATATTATGTTGCAAATATGCAGAACAGGAATTTCAATAAGTAGAGACACACTGCGTGTGTCCGAATTTTAACCTATTGAAATGATTTTATAACGGACACACGCAGTGTGTCCCTACAATGAAAATAAATGTAATACGACATAATACAGCCCCATCTTCAAAGTGCGGTTGATTTTGACCGCACTTTTTTTACAGTCAACTATCCCGAGAGATAAACGAGTATGTATAAATTATTCCGTCAATGTATTTTTCAAATGGATGCGGAAACCGCCCATAATTTCACCCTTCAATGTTTAAAACTTGCCGGCCATCCGTTGTTGCAGCCGCTACTGAAATCCGTTATTGCCACACCAAAAGGTTCGGCTAAAACCGTGATGGGGGTGCGTTTCTCAAACCCTATTGGCTTGGCTGCGGGGGCAGATAAAAATGGTGATGCCATTGATGGTTTTGGGGCGTTGGGATTCGGTTTTGTGGAAGTGGGTACGGTGACGCCTCTTGCCCAAGACGGCAATGCGAAACCCCGCCAGTTTCGTTTGATTGAAGCGGAAGGTATTATTAATCGCAATGGTTTTAACAATAATGGCATTGATTATTTGATCGAAAATGTGAAAAAAGCACGCTATCGTGGCGTGATTGGCGTCAATATTGGTAAAAATAAGCAAACCCCATTAGAACACGGCAAAGACGATTATATTTTCTGTTTGAATAAAGCCTATAACTATGCCGGTTATATTACGGTGAATATTTCATCGCCGAATACGCCGGATTTGCGCCAGTTGCAATACGGTGATTATTTTGATGATTTGTTGCAAAGCATTAAGGCTCGTCAGGCAATTTTGGCGGATCAATATAATAAATATGTGCCGATTGCGGTGAAAATTGCGCCGGATTTATCGGAAGCGGAATTGGTGCAAATTGCCGATACGTTGGTTCGTCATAAAATGGACGGTGTGATTGCCACCAATACCACCATTTCCCGTGAAAATGTCGCAGGTTTGAAAAATGCCGAAGAGCAGGGCGGATTAAGCGGTAAACCGTTGCAACAGAAAAGCACAGCGATTATTAAACGATTGTCCGAAGAATTAAAAGGGCAAATCCCGATTATTGGTAGCGGTGGGATTGACGGTGTGCAAAATGCTCAAGAGAAAATGGCAGCCGGTGCTGAATTGTTGCAAGTGTATTCCGGGTTGATTTATCACGGGCCGAAATTAGTGAAAGAATTAGTAAAAACGATTAAATAATGACAAAAATATACGATTTACATTGCCATAGCACGGCATCCGATGGTGTATTAAGCCCAACAGAAGTGGTGCAACGGGCTGCCGAGCAAGGCGTGGATATGTTGGCGTTATGCGATCATGATACGGTTTGCGGTATTGATGAGGCTCGCTTAGCGGCGAAAGAAGTGGGGATCGAATTGATTACCGGCGTGGAAATTTCCACTACTTGGGAAGGGCGGGGCATTCATATCGTAGGGCTGAATTTTGATCAAACTCACCCGAAAATGACCGCACTTTTGGAAAAGCAAAAAGCCTTGCGTGAGAAAAGGGCGGTAGAAATTGGGGCTAAATTAGAAAAAGCGGGAATCCCCAATGCCTATGAAGGGGCAAAAGCCTTAGCGAATGGGGAAGTGACACGTGCCCATTACGGACGATATTTGGTGCAAATTGGCAAAGTCTCGAACGATGGACAGGCTTTCAAACGTTATTTAGGACAAGGAAAACCCGCCTTTGTTAAAGCTGAATGGGTGGATATTCCCACAGCGATTGAAACCATTCATGCCGCCGGGGGAATGGCTGTCATTGCTCATCCGTTACGTTATAACTTAACGGGAAAATGGATTCGCAAATTGATAGCAGATTTCAAAACTTGGGAAGGCGATGCCATGGAAATTTCCGGCTACGGACAAACCAAAGACCAACGCCAAATGCTCGCCCGCTGGGCAAATGAGTTTGGCTTGCTAGGCTCGGTGGGATCGGATTTCCATTTTCCTTGTGGCTGGGTAGAGTTAGGAAAAAATCTCGATCTTCCTGAAGGCGTAGAACCGGTTTGGGCAAGGTTTTAGCGGAGGGACAAATTGTGTGTGTCCGTTACAAAATCAAATTATTTCAATATGTTAAAATTCGGACACACGCAGTGTGCCTCTACAAATCCCAAGTGTAATACTGAAAAACAAGATAAAAATGACCGCTCTTTTACCCCAAATGCCCCACATCATTGACTTTTTCAACGGTAAAGCCTTTTTCGCTGTCATAATGTACAACGCTGATAGAGGTGTTGAGTAAGGAAATGGATTGTCCTTCTTCTCTGTGATTTTGCCAAGTCGCACCGCCAAGTAGAGCGATGAGTAAGCGTAATGTATGGTCGTGAGAAACAATTAAAATATTGCCTTTATGGTGGATTTGAATAATGTCTTGCATTGCGTGCATTACTCGTTCAGCCAGTTGTTGGTAGGTTTCGCCACCGTTTGTTTCGGCTTTGTAATTTGCAGGATCGCTGATCATTTGCTTAAATTCTGCCTGCTCACGCAAAGGTTCAACCCATTGTCCCTCCCATTTTCCAAAAAATTGTTCGTTTAGCCCTTTGTGTTGGAAAAGCGGAATATTGCGTTCGCCAATAATATGTTCTGCTGTGTTAATGGTACGTTTTAAAACGCTGGAATACGCTGCAACAAAGGGAATATGTTGTAATGCACTACCTGCTTTTTGTGCGCCTAAAATCCCTTGTTCCGTTAAAGGTGAATCACCATGCCCTTGCATTAAACCTTTTTCATTCCAAACCGTTCTGCCGTGGCGGATAAAATAAAAAGTCAGTTGTTTTTTCATTTTTCATTAAACCGAGTAAAAAATAAGGAAGCCGAAACTTCCTTATAGAAAATAATTAACGGGAATAATAACCCGCCATTGCGCTATATACGGCGTTTTCTGCCTGAATTAGGCTATATTTCGCTTGTAAAATAGCAAGCTGTGAGGATTTTTCTGTGTTGGCCGCATTTAACCATTCACGCAATTCGGATACGCCGGCGTTATAGCGATTATGATAATATTGTGTGATACGTTTGTTGTAGTTAAAGGTTTTTTGCTGATTCGCAAAGGCACTTTGGGCTTGAGTGAAAGCAAAATAGTTGGTATCCACGTCATTTAACGCAGTGGTGATACTTTGCTCGTAATTTAAACGTGCGGTTTCATAATCGGCTTCAGAGATTTTCACGTTCCATTTTACCGTATTCCAATTTAAGAACGGCAAACTGATTCCCACTGTCCCACCTGCAACGGGGCTATGGAGAGCGTTGCCGACTTTGTTCCCCGTTGAGCTTAAGCTACCGCCCAAGGTGATTTCCGGGAACCAACCTTTTTCTGTGGCTTTGGCATTTTTAAATGCACTGCTTAAGCGGTATTGATTGCCTTTTACATCAGGACGATTGGCGATCACTGAAACCGGCACATTCAAATTCACGCCCACGTTTTTCACGTTAAGAATATGTGGGAAATTGATATTCAACGCTTCTTCCGGTTTTAAATTGAGTAAATTACGCAAGGTTTGTTCTGCGGTTTTGCGTTGGGTTTGGTAGTTGATTAAATTATTGCGTGCGGTTAAAACAGATTGCTGTGCTTGATCCACACTTGCCGCATCCGCAACACCTTGGCTTAAGCGGCGTTGCATAATATTGCTGATGTCATTGTAATATTTGATGCTTTCTTGCGTAGTGCTGATGGCATCATTTAAATAGGCGATTTGATAATAGGTTGTTACAACAGAATTGATTAAGGATAACTTCGTTGCTTCTAAATCTTGTGCTGAGGCTTTGTGTGTCCATTCTGCGGCATCGGCAGAATCCGCTAAACGACGCCATAAATCAAGAGTATAAGCTACGTTTAATGAACCGGTATGTGAAATGGTTGAACTGGCGGAGGTATCAATACGGCGTTGTGCTCCTGATGAGGTTGAACCGCTAAAGGTTGGCACTAAATTTGCGCCGACTAAATTCGCATTATAAAGCGCACGATTAACCGCAACGGCAGCTTTGGCAAGATCTTTATTGTTTAATAGCGCTTGCTCGACCACTCGATTAAGTTGCGGATCATTATAAAGTGCCCACCAGTTTTCTTTTACATTGAATTGTTTGGTGATTTCTTCATATTTTTGATAGTCTGCTTGGCTGGCTTGGTAAGAATCGCCAATATTGGCACAGCCGGCAAGGGTGGTTGCCATAACAATAGCAAGAGTCAATTTTTTCATTTTTAACATTGTTTTTTCCTTCATTCAAACATCATCGTATCAGTGTACAAAACCGAGGATTTAATGAAATGTAGGGACACACTGCGTGTGTCCGTTTATTACATATTGAAATAATTTGAATTTATAACGGACACACGCAGTGTGTCCCTACGGATAATCCCACAAATTGTTTTGCGCAACGGTTACATCATTAAAAGTGCGGCTGATTTTAACCGCATTTTAGGGTTTTACAAAATCTATTTCTATTCTCTGGCAAGGGCGGTAATGGGGTTCAATTGTGCAGCCCGTTTTGCCGGCATATAGCCAAATACCACACCAATGAGCGTTGAAAATAACACGGCTGTGATAATAGAGACAGTAGAAAATGCCATAGTGAAATCCTTCATAAATAGGTTAAATAGCAAGCCGATTAAACCGGAAAGCAAAATGCCGGTGATACCCCCAATTAAACAAATGAGCACGGCTTCAATTAAAAATTGCTGCAAAATATTAGTTTGGTGAGCGCCAATCGCCATTCGCACACCAATTTCTTTGGTGCGTTCCGTGACGGAGACCAACATAATATTCATCACACCAATCCCCCCTACAATGAGAGAAATAAAGGCAATGGAAGAAATTAAGAGTTTCATTGTGCCGGTAGTGCTTTCAATGGTTTGTTTAATGGTGTCGCTATTCATCACAAAAAAATCTTTCTTGCCATGGCGCAGGGTGAGTAATTCGGTGATGCCTTTTTCCGCCACGGTGGAATTAACATCATCGGCAATTTTCACGGTGATAGAGCTGATTTTTTTGCTGCCGGAAATGCGGTTCATCACTGTGGTGTAAGGTGCATAAACATTCAAAGAACTGCTTGCACCGCCCATTTGTCGGTCTGATACCACACCAATAATTCGCAATGGGCGTTTTTCAAACATCACCACTTTCCCAAGAGGTGATTCGTTTGGAAAAATGGCTTTTTTAGCACTTTCATCAATGAGAGCGACTTGATTATTTTCTTGTATATCTTGTGTGGAAAATAAACTACCTTGTTTTAGCGTTAGCCCCTCTACATCAAAATATTGTTCACCGACACCTTTCAGGCTTGTGGAAGAGAAAGTTTGATTGCCATACACCAATGTGCCGCTGGAAGCACTATTTGGTGTCACACTTTGTATGTAGCTTTGTTGATTTAATGCATTGGCATCATGAACGGTAAGATTTTGCATTTGCTCGGCACGGCGATCGCCAAAGCCTGTGCCATTGAAAATAGTCATCGTGCTGGTGCCGATACCTTTGATATTTTCAAGAATTTTCTGTTGTGAACCATTTCCTAGTGCTACAACGGAAACCACGGAAGTAATGCCAATAATGATCCCAAGCATGGTGAGTAAAGAACGCATTTTATGGGCGACAATGGCGCTGACGGACATCCGAAAGGCCTCAATGAGTTGATCTTTGCTAAAGCCAAAGTGCGGTCTAATTTTTGCTTGATTTTCAACTGCACTTTTAACCGGTTCTTTTTGGGAATCTGCAATGATTTCGCCGTCTTTAATTTCAATGACTCGGTTTGCACTGGCGGCAATGTCACGGTCGTGGGTGACCATAATAATGGTATGCCCTTCCTTGTGGAGTTGGCGCAGAATTTCCATCACATTTTGACCGCTGTGGGAATCCAATGCACCGGTGGGTTCATCGGCAAGAATAATTTCACCGCCATTCATTAAGGCACGGGCAATACTCACACGTTGTTGCTGACCGCCGGAAAGTTGGTTGGGTTTATTTTGCCATTTATCGCCTAGTCCCAATTTTTCGAGTAATTGTTTTGCCCGCTCAAGACGTTGAGTTTGAGGGATACCGGCATAAATGGCGGGTAGAGCTACATTTTCCGCGGCGGTAAGGCTGGAAAGTAAATTATAACGTTGAAAAATAAAACCGAATTTTTGGCTTCGTAAATCGGAAAGTTGATCAGGCGAAAGTTGGTGGGTTTCTTTACCGTCAATTTTATAAGAGCCATTGGTTGCTGTATCTAAGCAACCAATGATATTCATTAGTGTGGATTTTCCCGAGCCGGATTGCCCGATAATCGCCACAAAATCGCCTTTCTCAATATTAAGGGAAATATTTTTGAGAATATGGACACGATTTTCGCCTTCGCCAAAGTAGCGGTTGAGCTGATTAATTTCAATAATATTCATCGAATTTCTACCGCACTTTAGAACATTCTCGGGCCACGGTTGCTATTGCCAACTTGTTCGCCGGCAGCCACTTGTGACACGATGACATTTTCGCCTTCCGCTACACCGGATTTAATTTCTGTTTGGAAATCATTTTGTACACCGATTACCACTTCACGTCTTTCAGGTTGATTTTTCTCATTTAGTACCTTAACAAAGGTTTTCCCTTCTTTTTTTTGAACTGCCATATTGGAAACTAATAAGACATTTTGTGCATCGGCAATTTTGATATTATTTTCTGTTGTCATACCAATGCGTAAAGTGCGGTCAGGATTATCGACGATGAGATTGGCGTAATAATAAACCGCTGTTGTCGTACTTGAGGAACTTGAACTGCTTGAGGACGTGGAGGTATTGTCACTTTTTGTGGTAGTTGCCGGATCAACAGAGGAAATCACGCCATGGTAATAGGTGTTGGGATCAGACAAAATCGTAAAACTTACCTTTTGTCCGGCTTTGACTTTGGTAATGTCGCCTTCTGAAATTTCAGGTTTCACCAACATTCTACTGAGATCAGCGACCGTGACGATGGTTGGGGTGGTTTGTGCAGAATTGACGGTTTGTCCTTCGGAAATCGGTGTAGAAATGATCGTCCCATCAATAGGTGAAGTGATCTGTGTATAGCTCACATTAGTTTCCGCTGTATCCACTTCAATTTCTGCTTGTTTAATGGACTCTTTTAATGCTTCCACTTCGGATTTTGCCGCATCAAACGTATTTTTAGCATTGTTGACATCATCAAGGGACGCCGCTTTTTGTCCGTATAGTTTTGAATAACGGGAATAAGCGGATTGTGCAACGGTAAGTGCGGTTTCTTTTGCTTTTAATTGTGCCTGATAGCTGGCAAGTGCAGCTTTTTTCGTATTCAGCGTATTAATTTGAGTGGTCGAATCGATCTCTGCGATCAAATCGCCTTTTTTTACTTCCTGCCCAAGGGTTACAGCAAGTTTAGTGATTTTACCGGAGACCTGTGCTCCCACATCCACCTCGTTAATACTACTGATCGTGCCGGAGGCGACCACGCTTTTTTCTATGTTCCCACGAGTGACTTTTTCGGTCAGATAGGTGGATTGCTGGTTGTGATTGTTTACAAAAAAGTAATAGGCGAGTCCGCCTAAAATTAAGAGTCCGAGTATAACGAAAATTTTCTTCATTGAGCTTCAATTCCAACTAATGAACGTTTGTTCAGTTTGCGTATTTTAATGATAAACTCCGTGTTTTGCACGAAAAATTTGGAGATGAGACAAACCATTTTTTAATTGGTTTACTTCGGTTGTGAATTTTCACATGGCAAAATTAGCTGAAAATTAGGATGGAAAGGGCGCTATCCTCATATCTCGCTTTTTGACGGCAAAACGTATAGAATAGCACGATTATTTTTTCTATTGATTTGAGAAGGTTATGAGCAATACAGAACATGGTTTAGAAAATGCGGAAAATATTCGTCCGCACAATTTTATTACCCAAATTATTGATGAAGATCTAGCAAGGGGTAAACACAAAGAGGTTTATACTCGTTTTCCACCTGAACCCAACGGTTATTTACATATTGGGCATGCAAAATCAATTTGTCTAAATTTCGGCATTGCGAAAGACTACAATGGTTTATGTAATTTACGCTTTGATGATACCAACCCTTTGAAAGAAGATGTGGAATATGTGGATTCCATCAAAGAAGATGTGGAATGGTTGGGTTTCAAATGGGCGGGTGAAGTGCATTATGCCTCGGATTATTTTGATGCACTCTATAATTATGCCATTGAATTAATCAAAAAAGGTTTGGCTTATGTGGACGAACTCTCGCCGGAAGAAATGCGTGAATATCGTGGCACTTTAACAGAGGTGGGTAAAAACAGTCCTTATCGTGATCGCAGTGTAGAAGAAAACTTGGCTTTATTTGAAAAAATGAAAAATGGTGAGTTTGCCGAAGGAAAAGCCAGTTTACGGGCAAAAATTGATATGGCTTCGCCTTTTATGGTCATGCGTGATCCGGTACTTTATCGGATTAAATTTGCCAAGCACCATCAAACCGGTGATAAATGGTGTATCTACCCGATGTACGATTTCACTCATTGTATCTCCGATGCGATTGAGCGTATTACACACTCGTTATGTACATTAGAGTTCCAAGATAACCGTCGTTTATATGACTGGGTATTGGATAATATTTCGATTGAACGTCCATTACCGCACCAATATGAATTTTCACGCTTAAATTTAGAAGGTACGCTAACTTCTAAACGTAAGTTATTGAAATTATTGGAAGACGGCATTGTGGACGGTTGGAATGATCCCCGTATGCCGACTATTTCTGGTTTACGTCGTCGTGGTTATACGCCGGCATCAATTCGTGAATTTTGTCGCCGTATTGGAGTCACCAAACAAGATAACGTAGTGGAATATAGTGCATTAGAAGCCTGTATTCGTGATGATCTCAACCAAAATGCTTGCCGTGCAATGGCGGTAATTGATCCGGTAAAAGTGGTGATTGAAAACTTTGAAGGTGAAGAAATGTTGATAGCACCAAATCACCCGAATCGTCCGGAATTAGGTGAGCGTCAATTACCTTTCAGCAAAGAAATTTATATTGATCGTGCGGATTTCCGTGAAGAAGCGAACAAGCAATATAAACGGCTCGTGCTGGGCAAAGAAGTGCGTTTACGTAATGCTTATGTGATCAAAGCAGAGCGTGTGGAAAAAGATGCAAATGGTGAAATCACCACCGTCTTTTGTACCTATGATCCCGACACATTAGGCAAAAATCCGGCGGACGGCCGTAAAGTGAAAGGGGTGATCCATTGGGTTTCTGCTGTGCATAACCATCCTGCAGAATTTCGTCTTTACGACAAACTCTTTACCGTTGCCAACCCGGGGGCTGAGGAAGATATTTGCTCGGTCGTTAATCCAAATTCCCTTGTGCTAAAACACGGCTTTGTAGAACAAAGCCTTGGCAATGCGGAAGCGGAAAAGGGGTATCAATTTGAACGTGAGGGTTATTTTTGTGCAGACAGTAAAGACAGTCACTCTGAACATTTGGTGTTTAATCTTACTGTCAGCCTAAAAGAAAGCTTTTAGTTTTCATCAATGTAAGTGCGGTCAAAAACAATTCTGATTTTGACCGCACTTTTTTCTTTAATCGCTCTTAGGCAATGTTTAATTAGGTTCTAAGCCAATAAATTACCAACATATTTCACAAGCGTGATTAAGCTTAATATTGCCATGGAAACCACAACAATAGCACCTGAAATAGTCATCCACATCGGGTGTTTATAGTCGCCAATAATTTTCGTGTTATAGGCTGCGAGCAAAATTAAACTGAGAGAAATCGGTAAAATTAAACCATTTAATGTTCCGACAAAGACCAATACTTGGGCGGGACGTCCAATAGTCGCAAGAACGGCTGTCGAGATAACAATAAAAGCTACTATCCAACAATTTTTGTGTTTTTCTATTTTCGGTGAAAAACTGGTAATAAAGGAAACTGAAGTATAAGCTGCACCGATAACCGAGGTAATAGACGCAGCCCAGATAACAATACCGAAAATCATTAATCCAATATTACCGGCAGCGTATGAAAATGGGGTAGCGGCAGGGTTTTTGGGATCGAGAGTAATACCTTGTGAGACTACGCCTAAAACGGCTAAAAAAAGTACAATCCTCATTACGGAGGAAATTAAAATTGCTGACACGGAGCTTTTGCTGACTTCTTTTAGAGAAGTTTTGCCTTTGATGCCCGCATCTAATAAACGATGTGCTCCTGCAAAGGTGATATAACCGCCCACAGTTCCCCCCACAAGGGTAACGATTGCGATCACATCTAATTTCTCCGGTACGAATGTTCTGAATACGGCTTCACCAATGGGCGGATTTGTTTGGGCTGCAACGTAAATGGTTAAGGCTATCATTACGAATCCCATTATTTGAGCAAAACGATCCATGGTTTTACCTGCTTCCTTTACAAGGAAGACATATACGGCAATAGATCCGCTAATTATTGCCCCAATTTCAGGTGATACGCCTGTGAGAATATTCAAGCCTAATCCTGCGCCGCCCACATTCCCGATATTAAAGGCCAACCCGCCCATAACAATAAGTAATGAGAGAAAATATCCTGTGCCGGGGAGGATCACATTTGCAATATCTTGGGCTTTTTTTTCTGAAACGGCAATAATCCGCCAAATGTTTAATTGAGCTCCTATATCAAGCAAAATAGAGAGTAAAATCACAAAGCCAAAATTAGCGAGTAAAGACTGAGTAAAAGTTGCGGTTTGGGTGAGAAATCCCGGTCCAATGGCGGATGTTGCCATTAAAAATGCTGCCCCGAGTAAGGCATTGCGGTTATTATTTGCCATATTGACCTCTATAGTTTGTCACTAAAATGATGAATATTTTGCAGAAATGGTGATCTGTTCGGCTTGTAATGCGGCACGAATTTTTTTCGCAAATTCAATGGCGTGGTTACCATCACCGTGTAAGCAAATACTGTCGGCTTGAATGGGAACATTGATTCCCTCGACAGAAGGAACGCTTCCCTTCAGTACCATCTGTAGCACTTGCGCAACGGCTTCTTGATCATTTTCGACTAACGCATCATCACGGCTGCGTGGTACCAATGACCCATCACTGAGATAATGCCGATCAGCAAAAACTTCAGAAATGATTTTAAGCCCTTCTTCTTGGGCTGCGAGAAGCATAGCACTTCCCGATAACCCCATTAGGGCTAAATCGGGATTAAATTTTTTAATGGTTTGTACGATTAAACGAGCGAGAGCCGGATCTTTTGCTGCTTGGTTATATAACGCGCCATGAGGCTTAACATAACTTAACACGGCGTCTTCTGCTTCACATAAGGCTTTAATCGCACCGAGCTGATAAAGCAAACTGGCTTTGAGTTCTTCATTGGTTAAATCCATATTAAGGCGACCGAAATTCTCTCGGTCGGGATAGCCGGGATGGGCACCAATCGTGACGTTATTTTGTTTCGCCCATAAAATAGCTTTACGCATTTCGTTGTAATCTCCGGCGTGTAAGCCACAGGCAATATTGGCTGAGCTGACTAATTGTAATAATGCTTCATCGTTAGCACAGCCTTCAGCCAAATCAACATTTAAATCAACGCACTTCATTTGCTTTTCTCCTTACGTATGTCAAATAATCTTGATCTCGTTGGTATAATTCTCTCGCTTGTTGATGGTTAACCAGTTCAAAACAAACCCTTTCTCCAAAAGGGACTTGCGCCAATCTACCAATATCCGTTTGAATAATACAGGCGATTTTAGGATACCCCCCTGTTGTTTGCGAATCTGCCATTAATACAATGGGCTGACCATCCGGGGGAACTTGTACTGTGCCGATTGGAACTGCATGAGAGAGCATTTCAAGAGGGGAATTGAGTGTTAATTTTTGAGAGCCGGAAAAGCGATAGCCTATGCGGTTGCTATTTCGTTGCGATGTCCAGCTTTGTTGCCAAAATAATCTTTGGGATTCTGGGCTAAATGCTTCATATTCTGATGATGCAGTGGCATAGATTTTTCTTGCAAAGGGAATAGGTTCAATACCCAATGGACTCATTTCGGTGTCTCTTCGTCCAGTTGCAAGATGATCACCTGATTTGAGTAAGCGCCCTTGAAATCCTCCAAAGCCTGCTTGTAAGTTAGTGCTACAAGAGCCTAATACTTTCGGCACACTAAATCCTCCGGCAACGCAAAGATAGACATAATTTCCTTGGATAATTCTTTTGATTTTTAAGGTTTGACGTGCTTTTGCCGTATAACGCCAGTAAGGGAAAATAGGGAGTCCATCGAGTTCTGCCTCACATAATGCGCCCGTTAGGCAAAACGGCGTGTTGCAATCAAAGGTTACTGTTAGACTTCCTAAGGCAATTTCAAGTGCGGGCAAATCATTGGCATTTTGCAACAATAAATTTCCTGCTTGTAAGGCAAGACTGTCCATTGCACCGGAATGTCCAATTCCAAGGCTGCGCAAGCCAAAGCGACCTAAGTCTTGTAGATGAGCAAAGGCTTGAAGGTGTTGAATATAGATCATAAAGTCATCTCCTTCACAACAAAACGGACTTGATCGCCTGCTTTTAGTAAAACAGGCTGGTTTTGATTTACATCAAAAAGTTGAATGTCAGTTTTACCTAATAATTGCCATCCGCCGGGGGAAGTAAACGGATAAATTCCAGTTTGGCTTCCTCCGATTCCGACAGAACCCGCAGGAACTCTTGTTCTTGGTGCATCGCGGCGTGGGGTATGAAGTGATTCTGGCAATCCGCCTAAATAAGGGAAACCGGGTTGGAAGCCCATCATAAAAACCGTGTAATTAGGGGCGGTGTGACGATGAATAATTTCTTGTGCGGTGGTGTGGTGGAATTTCGCTACATCATATAAATCTTCGCCAAATTCCCCACCGTAATGAACGGGAATCTCAACTAATTTTCCTTGAAAATGCGTTTTCTGTGTTTGAACATTTTCCCAAAGTTGATGTACTTCATTGATAAGTGCTAGGGGATCGGTATGAAGATGATAAAAGAGCGTGAGATTATTCATTCCTACGACACTTTCAACAACGTTTGAGAGATTTTTTGCCAGTTCGGCTAATTGCCAAAGAGACTGCTGTTTTGATAACTCTGCGGGGGGAGGAAGTGAGCAAATCAAGGAATATTCGCTAGTATGATGGATAGTGAGCATATGTTGTCCTTACGTTGCTTTTTTGTTAAAAATTTTTACTCCTATTTTTTTGTCTAGTCAATAAAAAGGCTTATGAAAATGATGGAATATTTTCAAAATTGTGAGCGATATCAAGGTTTTTTACTGTATTTGGTGGGAATAAGGTCGGGATATTTAGGTTTTTAGGGGGATGATGGTAACATTGTTCTATCAAAATCATTGAATATAATAGAATGGTTCTTGATGAATGACGTTAGATTTTTTATGTTTGAAAGTATTAAAATGATGAATTTATCTCCTAATTTTTGGCAAACCAAATCCCTTCTTGAAATGACTGATTCTGAATGGGAGGCGTTGTGTGATAGTTGTGGAAAATGCTGTTATCGCAAGTATATTCAAGGGCGTGGGAAACGGCAGAAACTTTATTACACCCGTATAGCCTGCAATTTGTTGAACCTAGAAACCGGAAAGTGCGGTCATTATGCGGAACGTTTTAGTATTGAAAAGGATTGCACAAAACTCACTAAAAAGAATTTGCCCGATTTTCATTGGTTGCCGGACACCTGTGCTTATCGGCTTCTTTATGAAGGTAAATCCTTGCCTGACTGGCATCCGTTAATTTCAGGTGATGAACAATCGGTGAAAAATGCCGGTATTTTCATTGTTAATGGTGTGCATGAAAATGAAGTCATTGATTGGTTTGAATTTGTCATTGATGAGGAATAAAACTCACAGAAAAATGACCGCACTTACTTTTACACCGCCCCAACATAAATGCTGATAGACGGTAATTTTTATGCTAGAATCTGCCACCGATTTATTAGGACGAATAACATAGGAAAATATATGAAAGTTTTAGAAGGCGTCGTTGCTGCACCTAATGCAAAAGTGGCAGTGGTCATTGCCCGTTTTAATAGTTTTATTAATGAAAGTTTATTAGAAGGTGCGGTAGATACGTTAAAGCGTATCGGTCAAGTAAAAGACGAAAATATTACTCTTGTTCGCGCACCGGGTGCCTATGAGCTTCCACTTGTTGCTCGTCGTTTAGCGGAAAGCAAAAAGTTTGATGCGATTGTGGCATTGGGAACGGTTATCCGTGGTGGTACGGCACATTTTGAATATGTAGCGGGTGAGGCAAGTAGCGGTTTAAGTAAAGTGGCGATGGAATCGGAAATTCCGGTGGCATTTGGTGTCTTAACCACTGAAAATATTGACCAAGCCATTGAACGTGCAGGCACAAAAGCAGGCAATAAGGGATCGGAAGCCGCTTTAACAGCACTTGAAATGATCAATCTCCTTCAACAAATTGATGCGGCATAAATAATGGTAGAACAAAAACAAGTGAAAAAACCATCAGCCCGTCGTCGGGCTCGTGAATGTGCTGTGCAAGCCTTGTATTCTTGGGCTGTTTCCGGCAATTCGGCGGAACAGGTGGAACTCGCCTTTATGCTTGATCAAGATATGAACGGTGTGGATAAACCTTATTTTCGTAAACTATTCCGTCAAGCTGTGGAAAATATGGAAGCCGTTGATTTTTCTATTACGCCTTATATTGATCGTGCCTTTGAGGAACTTGATCCTGTCGAAAAAGCTATTTTACGTTTAGCGGTATATGAATTACGTTTTGAGCTTGATGTGCCATATAAAGTGGTGATTAATGAAGCCATTGAAGTGGCAAAAGTGTTCGGTTCGGACGATAGCCATAAATATATTAATGGTGTGTTAGACAAAATTGCCCCTGCATTAGGGCGTAAATAAATTTAGTGTTGTAGAAATGGCGCGCGTGTTTACGCGTGCTTTTTTATTTTTGTGTAAGGATAACCAATGGCAATGGGTGAATTTGATTTAATCAAACGCTATTTTGAGCAGCCACAAATTCAAGGGGATGATTCCGTTTCTTTATCAATTGGTGATGATTGTGCGTTAGTTTCTGTACCGGATGATAGCTGGCTTGCCATTACCACCGACACCATGGTGGAACATACCCATTTTCTGCCTTCCATTTCACCGGAAGATTTGGCTTATAAAGCAGTTGCGACCAATTTAAGTGACTTAGCTTCAATGGGGGCACAACCCAAGTGGATTTCCCTTGCCTTAACCTTACCAAAAGTCGATGAAAGTTGGCTTGAGCGGTTCAGTCAAAGTTTGTTACAAACATTAAAAAACTACAACGTCACATTGATTGGCGGAGATACGACAAAAGGCACGCTATCCGTTACCATTACCGCACAGGGCATTGTGGAAAAAGGAAAAGCATTATGCCGACATCAAGCAAAAGCGGGGGATTTGATTTATGTTTCCGGCACTTTGGGGGATAGTGCTGCCGGTTTGCAACAAATTTTATCGGGCAAACGTGCGGTGGTTTTTGACGAAGAATTTTTACAGCAACGCCATTTTCGCCCAACGCCACGAATCGCGCTTGGACAAGCATTAGTGGATATTGCTCATGCGGCCATTGATCTTTCTGATGGGTTAAATTCCGATCTCGGGCATATTCTTAAACGAAGTCAATGTGCGGCAGAAATTGAGCTTTCCAGCTTGCCGCTTTCCTCGTCCTTATTAAACCTTTATGAGTGCACGCAAGCAGAGCAATTTGCTCTAAGCGGTGGGGAAGACTATGAATTGTGTTTTACCCTTCCACCTGAAAATCAAACCATACTTGAGGCACGACTAAAAAATCTTGATGTGCCTTGCACCTGTATTGGAAGGATTGTTCCGGCATTTGAGAAAGAAAAGTGCGGTCAGTTTTTCATCCGTTTTTTGCGTGACGGTCAGCCGATGGAATATTCACCAAATATCGGCTTTGATCATTTCAAGGAATAAATATGATAGAAAATAATCCGTTAAAACGAATTTCTTTAAAAAATCCCATTCATTTGCTTGCCGTGGGCTTGGGTTCAGGTTTACTTCGTCCCGCACCGGGCACTTGGGGTAGTGCTCTTGGTACCCTATTAGGCGTGATTTTACTCGTACTTTTAGGCACAAAAACTTTCTTAATTTTGACCGCACTTTGTTTTGTTTTAGGCTGTTATTTATGCCAAAAAACAGCAGATGATATGGGCGTGCACGATCACGGTGCGATTGTATGGGATGAATTTGTCGGCGTATTTATTGTGCTTGCCGCTATTCCGACTTTATCTTTGCCGTGGATCGTAACGGCATTTGGGCTTTTTCGCTTTTTTGATATTCTCAAACCTTTCCCGATCCGATTTTTTGATAAAAAATTAGAAAGCGGTTTTGGTATTATGGTGGATGATGTATTCGCAGCGATTTATGCGGTAGGGGTGATTTTCTTGATTCAGATCTGGAGATAAAGTGTGCTAAATTTATTAATCGTTCATTTATTTGGTTTAATGACACCGGGGCCGGATTTCTTTTATGTGAGCCGAATGGCTGCAAGTAATTCTCGTCGAAACACGGTTTATGGCATTATTGGTATTACATTGGGTGTAGCATTTTGGGCGGCGGTTTCAATGCTCGGACTGACGGTACTATTTGCCACCATGCCGGCATTGCACGGTGTGATAATGATATTGGGCGGAAGCTATTTGGCGTATCTCGGTTTTTTATTGGTTCGTAGTAAACAAAATGCCGAATTTAAACCGCTTTCAGCCGAGGAGTTAAATCAACAAACCAACGCGAAAAAAGAAATTTTGAAAGGTTTATTGGTTAATTTATCCAATGCCAAAGCTGTCGTTTATTTTTCCAGTGTGATGTCTTTTGTGTTAGCCAAAATGACGGAAATATGGGAAATGGGGGTGGCATTCGGTTTAATTGTGTTAGTGACATTTTTTTACTTTTACCTGATTTCTTTTATTTTTTCGCGTAGTATTGCGAAACAGTTTTATAGCCGATATAGCCGTTATATTGATAACGTGGCAGGCGTGGTATTTTTGTTCTTTGGTGGCGTGTTAATTTACAGCGGCATCATGGAAATGATTCATTAAAAGAAGGAAGTAACTATGACATTGAAGATTGCGATTGTCGGTGCCGGTGGAAGAATGGGGCGTCAATTAATTCAAGCGGTTCATTCGGCGGAAGGCGTTGAATTAGGGGCGGCTTTTGAACGTAAAGGTTCATCATTAGTAGGCGCGGATGCTGGGGAACTTGCGGGTATTGGGCATCTTGGCGTTACAGTATCTGAGGATCTAGGCGCTCAAAAAGACAAGTTTGATTTATTGATTGATTTCACTCGTCCGGAAGGTACGCTTGAACACATCGCATTTTGTGTAGCAAATAATAAAAAAATGGTGATTGGTACAACAGGATTTGATGACTCTGGTAAAGCTGCCATTCAATCTGCCGCTGAAAAAATCGCCATTGTTTTTGCCTCTAATTTCAGTGTTGGAGTGAATTTGGTGTTCAAACTTTTGGAAAAAGCGACCAAAGTGATGGGAGATTATTGCGATATTGAAATTATTGAAGCACACCATCGCCATAAAGTGGATGCCCCTTCGGGTACAGCGCTTTCAATGGGGGAACATATTGCGAAAACCTTGGGGCGTGATTTGAAAACCCATGGTGTATTTTGCCGTGAAGGCATTACGGGCGAGCGTAAACGGGACGAAATCGGTTTTTCCACAATCCGTGCTTCTGATGTAGTGGGCGAGCATACCGTATGGTTTGCGGACATTGGCGAGCGGGTGGAAATTTCCCACAAAGCCTCAAGCCGAATGACTTTTGCAAACGGTGCAGTACGGGCAGGAAAATGGCTGAAAAATAAACCCTATGGTTTGTTTGATATGACGGACGTATTGGATTTGAATAATCTATAATTCCAATTCAAGATCTGTTTCCACACGACAACAGCATAATAAAATTTCATTAGGCTGAACAAAGGCAAGGGGCGTTTCCGGATAGGACACCTTGCCTTTTTTGATCTTCACCCGACACGAACCGCAATAACCGCTACGACATTGGTATTCGTGGTGAATATTATGATGTTCGAGATGGTCGAGTAGGCTCGTTTCATTATTGAACTCAAGGGTGGTTTGGCTACGAATTAAGTGGATTTTCATATTTTGCATATAATATTTGATTTGTTGCATAATTATATAGGAAAAACCGAAAACTCTGTTAAAATTCACCGCTCTTTTTGGTTGTAATGTGGTGTGTATGTCCAATAAAAAAATAGGATTATTTGCGTTAACTGCACTGGTACTCAGTTCCATGATTGGTTCGGGGATTTTTAGCTTACCGCAAAATATGGCTGAAGTAGCCGGTGCGAAGGCGTTATTGATTGGTTGGGCGATCACCGGTGTCGGGATTATTTTTCTGGGATTGTCTTTTTTCTTTTTATCCCGTCTTCGTCCTGAGCTCAATGGTGGAGTCTATACCTATGCCAAAGAGGGATTTGGTGGGTTAGTCGGCTTTTTTTCCGGTTGGGGATATTGGCTTTGTTCCGGCATTGGCAGTGTGAGCTATCTCGTAGTGGCTTTTGAGGGCATCGGCACTTTTGTGGATACGCAAGAGCAGGTCATTTTTGGTACGGGCAGTACTTTCTATTCCATTTTAGGTGCTTCACTTGTGGTTTGGCTCGTGCATTGGCTTATTGCCCGTGGTGTCAGAGAAGCGGCATTTGTGAATATGCTGGCAACCATCGTTAAAGTTTTTCCATTAATTTTATTCATTATTTTAGCCGCACTTTATTTTTCACCAACACAGTTTTTTACTGATTTTGACGGTGAAACTGTGATAAATCAAAATCAATCAGTGGATTTGATCACGCAAGTGAAAAATACGATGTTGATAACTCTTTGGGTCTTTGTTGGAGTGGAAGGGGCGTCAATTTTATCAGGACATGCAAGGAGGCAGCGTGATATTGGGACGGCAACCGTGCTTGGCATTTGTATTACCTTGATACTTTATGTGGCGATTACCGTATTGGCACTTGGTGTGCTGCCACGTGAAACCATTAGCACCATGTCAAACCCCTCTATGGCGCCGATTTTAGAATCAATGATTGGAAAGACGGGGAAAATTATCATTACTTTCTGCTTAATTGTTTCCGTGCTCGGTTCATATATCAGCTGGACAATGTACTGTACCGAAGTGCCTTATCGGGGAGTAGAGAGTGGAGCATTTCCACGTATGTTGAGTAAGCTTAATAAAAATAACACGCCCATTAATTCCCTTTGGTTTACTAATATTGTCATTCAGCTTTGTTTAATTTTGGTGTTATTTACCAGTCAAAGTTACACAAAATTAATTTCTCTTGCCACTTCGATGATTTTGGTTCCTTACATTCTTATTGGTGCGTATTTATTTAAATTAGCCCTACAACGTAAGGCAAAATGGTATATTCAGCTTACCGGTTTAATGGCAACCCTTTATGGCTTGTGGATTGTTTATGCTGCCGGTATGGATTATTTGTTTTTATCCGTTGTGTTATATGTCCCCGGAGTAACGGTTTACTTATATTCCCAACATCAGCAAAACGGCAAGTTCGGTCTTACTAAAAAAGAATGGGCGTTATTAATAATATTAACAGCTATATTTTTAATGGCGTGTTGGGAGCTGTCTCAAGGTTTGCTTTCTATTTAGGGGGAAGCGTGAAATTTTCTGTAAAAATTGTTGTGATATTTACCGCACTTTGCTCCACAGCTTGTACCACTGTGAGCAGAGAACCGGTGAAATCCATTGATATTTATGTAAAACCTTATTATTCCGCAGAAAAAGGCAAAGCGGAGAATGTATTTGTACATAAGCAGCTTGATCCAATGTTGCGAGAAAATAGCTTAAACGGGTATCAAAGTGCGGTTAAATTTGTGCAAGAAAATCCGGCACGGATTTCGCCTATGACAATGTTTACCTTGGCGGCCCGCGCTTATGATTTTGGATTACGTGATGAGGCGGTGAAATGGTTTTATCGTGGACAAAATCGTTTAATTACTGCACTGTATGTATTGGATTTGCCAAAGGCGACAGTGGCGGAAAATACCGGATTTAGCCAAGTCGTAGGGCAGTTTGTGAATCCTTATGCATTTTGTGATTTAAATAAACAACGTCAATTGGCAAAAGAGGCGGTAGATTGGGTAATCGCTCATCCTTATGAAATTATTTTTATGAAAGAATTACCCACCAAATTTCAAGATCGACAAATTGCTTTAAAAGAGGCGGAAGAAAAATTAAAGGCTCGTTTAAAGACACAGGATGAATTTTTTGCTAATCCACAGCATAAAGCGAAGTGGCAAAAAGAGCGGTTAGAAAATCATGTAAATGAAAGGTTCTGTTGGTAAAAAACAAAAATCCCTTAGCTTTTTAACTAAGGGATTTTGATTTTTTTAATTTGATGGCGGAGGAAGTGAGATTCGAACTCACGGAGGGCGTAAACCCTCGCCGGTTTTCAAGACCGGTGCCTTCAACCACTCGACCATTCCTCCGTACTTGACGGTGGGTAGTATAATTCAAAATTTCTTGATGTAAATAAAAAACGAGTGAAATCTATTTAGTCGACGTTTATTTATTCACTTTGAGTGTTTTTTGCTCAAAATAGGAAAATAATTTTTGCTCAACCATTGACTTTTTATACGCTCGCCCTTACTTTACGGTTTGATGCTAACTAACGTTATTAAGGAGCTTTTATGCAATCACGCATTATTGTTGACTCAAGAAATGAATCCTTATTAAGCACTCATAAAGTGCTTCGTAATACTTACTTTTTGCTTGGGCTAACAATGGCATTTTCGGCAGTAGTCGCCTATATTTCTATGGCGATGAATTTGCCTTATCCAAACATTATTGTTTTACTTGTAGGCTTTTACGGCTTACTTTTCATTACACATCGTTTAGCTGATCGTCCTGCGGGTATTTTCGCGGCATTTGCCTTTACCGGTTTTATGGGTTATACCATTGGACCAATTCTTAATATGTATGTGACAAATGGTATGGAAGATTTAGTCATGCTGTCGTTTGCCGGTACAGCGATTGTTTTCTTTGCCTGTTCGGCTTATGTATTGACGACGAAAAAAGATATGTCATTTCTTGCAACCGCAATGTTTGCCCTTTTCATTGTGCTTTTACTCGGTATGGTTGCAAGTTTCTTCTTCCAAATGTCGGCATTAGCCATTGCGATTAGCGCATTATTTGTTGTGTTCTCAACGATGACAATTTTGTATGAAACCAGTAATATTATTCATGGTGGCGAAACTAACTATATTCGTGCCACAGTGAGTATTTATGTAGCAATTTATAACTTGTTCTTAAGTTTATTAAGATTGCTTTCAATTTTCTCAAGTAGTAACGACTAAATTTGAAGAAAATAAAACGCACCTTGGTGATCATCAAGGTGCGTTTTTTATGTCATTTCTGTGGGAAAAGTGCGGTCAAATATTGGGTTAAATTTTCGTATTGAAAAGTAAAACCCACTTCAATAAGTCGTTTTGGCAAAACATATTGGCTTTCTAATAACATATTGGCGCGCTCACCTAAGACGAGTTTTAAAGCAAATTTGGGCACAGGGAAAAGTGCACAGCGTTTTAATACTTGGGATAATTGCCGGTTAAACGCTTGATTAGTGATTGGTTGAGGTGAAACGAAATTGTAAATCCCCTGACATTCAGTATGAGAAAGTAAAAATAAAATTCCGCTTACCATATCTTCCAACGCGATCCACGACCAATATTGCTTTCCTGAGCTTAATGGACCGGCTAAATTCCAATAATATAACGGGAGCATTTTTTCTAACGCCCCACCATCTAGTGAAAGCACCATACCGGTGCGAAGAATACAAACCTTTGTTTTGGCTTGTAATGCTGTACTTTCCCAGCTGTGGCAAAGTTTTGCCGTGAAAGTATGAGGATTGATCGGGCTTGTTTCATTAAGAGCTTGAGTCGGTTGATCACCATAAATCCCGGTTGCTGAACCGGAAATTAGCCGTGGTGGATTTACACCCGCGTTAATTAATGAGACTAATTGCTTTGTCAGGTTTATCCTACTATCAAACAGTTTCGTTTTTTGTGAGGCTGTCCAGCGTTTAGCAAAAATAGGTTCACCGGCAAGATTTATTACTACATCAAACTCATCTAAATTGTTCAGAGTAGAAAGTGCGGTCAAAAACTTCAATGTTTTCTGAGGGAAAATAGAACGTGCTTTTTCTTCATTGCGAGTTAAAAGCGTAATTTGATGCTGAGCTTGTAAAAGGGCAGAGATTAATTTTTTCCCAATCAATCCTGTCCCACCGGTGATAAAAATATTCATTAAAGTGAGTTTTCAAATAAATTTTTAATGTGTTCAATAAGGGTTGAAATTGAGGTTGTACGTGTTGGTGACACGAAAATTGTATCATCGCCTGCAATTGTTCCTAGAATCCCCTCTGATTTACCAATGGAATCTAACAGACGTGCGATTAATTGTGCTGCACCCGGAGTTGTTTTAATCACGATTAAAAATTCATTGTGATCAATATCTAATACGAGGTTTCGTAATGGGCTACTGGTTGCCGGTACACTTAATTCATTTGGTAAGCAATAGACCATTTCCATTTTGGTGTTACGTGCACGCACTGCACCAAATTTGCTTAGCATACGCGAAACTTTTGATTGATTTATACTCGGAAAACCTTGATTTTTTAATGCTTCAACAATCTCACTTTGAGAGGAGAAATGTTCTTGGGCCAACAATTCTTTAAATGCTTTTGTTAAATTATCCATTTTGTTCATTGTATAGTGGAATTAATTTGCATAAGCGTTGCATAAAAATTCAAAATATGCAACTAAAATGCAAATTTGAGTAAAAAAAGTAACAAGTTTTATTGAGAAATTTGAGCTAGATCTCATTATTGAATTTCTGTATTTGTAATTTATCAGTTTACCTTTTAAAATTTATGGAGTTAGTTAATCTACTTAATAAGGAGTACACATGAAAGTTGCAGTATTAGGCGCAGCCGGCGGTATCGGTCAGGCATTAGCATTATTATTAAAATTACAATTACCGGCAGGAACAGAATTGTCTCTTTATGACATTGCGCCGATCACACCGGGTGTGGCTGCCGATGTAAGCCATATTCCAACCGCAGTAAAAGTAAAAGGATTTTCCGGTGAAGACCCAAGCCCGGCACTTGAGGGGGCGGATGTAGTATTGATTTCTGCGGGGGTAGCTCGTAAACCGGGGATGGATCGTGCTGATCTTTTCAATATTAATGCCGGTATTGTTCGCAGTTTAATTGAAAAAGTTGCAGCGGTTTGTCCAAAAGCTTGCGTCGGTATCATTACCAATCCGGTAAATACTACAGTGGCAATTGCGGCAGAGGTATTGAAGAAAGCCGGTGTTTATGACAAACGCAAGTTATTCGGCGTAACAACCTTGGATGTTCTTCGTTCAGAAACCTTTGTAGCAGAATTGAAAAACTTAAATGTTTCTCGTACGACAGTACCTGTTATTGGGGGGCATTCCGGCGTTACCATTCTTCCATTACTTTCTCAAGTTCCTTATACAGAATTTACGACTGAGGAAATCGCACCATTAACAAAACGTATCCAAAACGCCGGTACCGAAGTTGTCGAAGCTAAAGCCGGTGGTGGATCTGCAACACTTTCTATGGCACAAGCTGCTGCTCGTTTTGCTCGTTCTTTAATAAAAGGTCTAAAAGGTGAAACGGTTGTTGAATGCACTTATGTAGAAGGCGATGGGAAATATGCGCGTTTCTTTGCTCAGCCTGTTCATTTAGGAAAAGAAGGTGTAGAAGAAATCCTGCCAATTGGTTTATTAAGTGAATTTGAACAAAATGCACTGGAAGCGATGTTACCGACATTGCGTGCAGATATTGAATTAGGCGAAAAATTTATTACCGGTTAATTCTAAATTTTTAGAGAAAAGGCGTCTAAATAATAGACGCTTTTTTTATAAAAAATAAAAAAATTAAGAAAAACCGTGACTTAGTTCACAAATTTGAAAACAGGTATTTGCATAACTATTTTGATAAGAGTAACCTAGCCCCACTAAAAACAAGTGCTATCCTAAATAGCCGACATCTATTTTGCTTTCCGAGTAGTGCCTCTTTTGAGGCACTTTTTTTTATTATAAATACAATAGAATTGAACTAATTTTCTAAATTAGAATCTTATGTATCGTCTCTTGACAAAATCATTATTTATAGGAGTTTTTTATGAAATCTTTAAAATCTTTATTAACTTTGACCGCACTTACTATGGCTGTTTCCGGTGCTGCATTTGCAAATGAAAGTACGGTGACTACTTTTAAAAAA
>NZ_MLHG01000062.1 GCF_001998825.1 Rodentibacter mrazii | reverse complement strand
GTGTTAAATGTTTCATTTAGCTTTTGCATTTCTAATAAAGCATTTGGCAAAAATATATCTACTCTTGATATAACTTCTTTTTGCATATTTACATATCCGACAAAAAAAAGGCTCTTAATAGCTTTATTCCATTTTTTTTCTTTTAAAAAACGAATTAATGCTTTCAAGCGTTCTATATTGTTTAAAGATAAATTGTTAGATAGTAGCTTTCTAATACCTTTTTGCCCTTTTTTTTCGAAATCCTCCATAGGCCAAAAAATTGTTGAAAGTACTATCTTCTTATTTTGTCTAATTGCATTATTTAATTGGATATATGTTTCATGAATTCTAGTGATATTTGTTAAATGTACAATATCATAGCTACTAAGATCAGGCTCTAGTTCTAAGCTAATATCAACATGAACACCTAAATCTTCAAGATATTTTTTGGTTTTGGTTATTTGAATCGTATCCCCACCAGGCATACTAAAGAAATTTTCACGACTCTGTATTAAAACTCGCATATAAAATCTAATTTCTAATTTCTAATTTCTATTCATAAGACAATTTTCATATTCACTTACAATGAATTCCCAAGAAAACTGTTCTTTAACTCTTGAAAACGCTTTAACCTGTAACTGATTAATTTCATCAGAATCTAAAGACTCTACGTTTTCAATAAACGTTGATAAATTATCTTTCTTCCAATAAATTGCAGAGTCTTCCGCAACTTCACGGTTAAAACCAACATCAAGTAACAAATTTAATTTTGTTGATGCTAAGGCTTCTAGTAAAGAAGGATTTGTACCTCCTACTTCATGCCCATGAAAATAAGCAAAAGCATTTTCTCGAATATATTTTAATAAGTTTTGATCATAAACGGTTCCAACAAATTTGATTCGCGAATCTCGATCGAACTTAGTTTCTAACTTTAATTTTTCAAAAAAACTATTTTGCTCTACATTAGTAATTAAAACAAAGTCTTTTTTACTTTTAGACTTAATAAATTCTCTCAACATTGAGGCATAATTATTCTCAGGAACAAAACGTCCCACAACTAGATAATAACCATTTTCAGAAATGTTTTTCTCTTGAAACCATTTTCTTACTATTTCACTATCTGGTGAAAATGTTGATTTACTTAAATCTGTTCCATAAGCGATATATGTGGTTTTAGGTTTATATTTTTTATATTCACTCTGAATATATGACTCAATATTTTTACTATCACATACTAATAGATCTGCATGTTTTATCATGAGAGATTCAGAAAATTTCCAATATTTTCGTACAGGTAAACTCCATTTTTCTCTTAACCACTCATGCCCATCAGGATTAACAAGTAAACGTCCTCCAATAGACTTAATTTTTTTCTTGAAATAATGAATAAATGGTCCAATACGGCATGCAAGTACATAAAAATCAGGCGATACGTCATTATTCTTTATAGCAAATTTAATAGCTTTAGTTAACGCAGCAACATCATACCAAATAGCCTTTGCTGGACCTATATTAGGCACATCAACATTAAAGCAAGTTGCTCCATTATGTTCAAAAATATCTTTTTTTATACCCGACTTTAATGAATTTTCTCGTATACATGCTACATAGTATTTAATATCCTTATTTTGTTGATATTCTGTTAATTTCTCAACAAAGGTTTCAAAGCCACCATAATTAGCTGGGATTCCTTTAGACCCGATAATGTACACATTCTTTTTCATAATATACCTATTTGTTTTGTTTAAATAAGTAGGAGATTATAATAGATAAAATGGATAAAACTAACCCAAAAACAAATCCAATTACAAGAATTAAGGTTTTCTTAGGTTTATCTTTCATCACCGGATAATCAGGACTTGCCTGATAACTAAATGCGCTAGCCTTCGACTCTTTGGCTTTAGTTAGTAATGGCTTCAACTCCTTTAATAACTCAGAAACTTGATAATATCTCGGTGGATAAACCACACTTTTTTGTGTAATAACATTAATTTGTGCCTGTAAGTATTTTTCACCAAGCATGAAAAGATAAGTGCCATCACTTAATTTTGAATCTGAAAGTGGTACTTTGGTTTCCGACATCGAAATAGCTTGCAAAGCTGCCTCATTATTAGCGGAACCGAAAGATTTTGAATATTCTTTAATTCCTGCCTCTTTTGCAATATTTAGCGCATTAGTTAAATTTTCCAATTGAACTTTGCGCTGAATAGTTAAATCACGCTCAAACTTTATTTTTTCATAGTTTAAATCAGAAATAATCTCACCTAAATTAATAACAAAATTGTCTAACTCCAATTGGTATGCAGATTGGTTAGTAAAAGAAATAAATTGTTGTAATGTATCTTGTGCATTTGTCGCTGTTTCTGCAGAGAAACTGATTCTACGCCCTAATAAATCAGGCTCTTTTTTAGGATCTGGCTTCACTATAGTAATCTTAGTAACTAAATCAGCCAAAATAGCTCTCGCAAATTGTTCATCTTTTCCTTCAGTCAGAGATTTATATAAATTAGATTGCCCAAATAACTTTCTACGCTCATCTAGAGATTCAGATAACAAGTTGAATTTACTAAATAAGCTACCTGTTAATGCATTAGCATCAAACTCACTGCCTAAAATACGTGAATATTCTTTTCGAATATTAAAATAAGTCCCTAAATCCGTTATTTTAGGTGCAATCACTTCTGCTTTAGAAGTCCATTGCTCTTTCGCCGTAAATGCATACACACCTGCAATTAGGGTACATACTAACGCAGAAAGTAGAATCCAAATTTTTTTATTCCATAAAACTTTAATCAATTCAATGAGATCAATCTCATCATTATTATTGGCTACATTTGTACTATTCACTATAAAATCCTTAATGCTATCCCATAAATATTAAGCGGGTATTCTAGGCGATATTCCCCCCTTTCACAAGGATAAAAAATGTAAATGGATGTAAAAGCAAAGTAAAAAAGTGCGGTCAAAATCAACCGCACTTTCTTTGCTCAATATACAGTTTTCTAGCCCAAATTACGCATAATACATCTCAAACTCTACCGGATGCGGGGTCATATTTAAGCGTTCTACTTCTTTGCGTTTAATGCCGATGAAAGCCTCCACAAACTCTTTGCTAAATACATTACCGTGGGTTAAGAACTCGTAATCCTTCTCTAAAGCATTCAAGGCTTCTTCAAGTGAGCTTGCTACGGCAGGAATGTCTTTAAGTTCTTCCGGTGGTAAATCATAAAGGTTTTTATCCATCGCATCACCCGGGTGGATTTTATTCACAATACCATCCAAGCCCGCCATTAATAGAGCAGCAAAGGCTAAGTATGGGTTTGCCATTGGATCAGGGAAACGGGCTTCAATACGAATCGCTTTCGGGCTTGTCACTGCAGGAATACGGATTGAAGCGGAACGGTTACTTGCCGAATACGCCAATAGTACCGGAGCTTCATAACCCGGCACTAAGCGTTTATAAGAGTTGGTACTTGGATTTGTAAACGCATTTAAAGCTTTGGCATGTTTGATAATACCACCGATATAGTAAAGTGCGGTTTCAGAAAGCCCCGCATATTTATCACCTTGAAAGATGTTTTTGCCATCTTTACTTAATGACATATTACAGTGCATACCCGAACCGTTGTCGCCGGTGATAGGTTTCGGCATAAAACACGCGGTTTTACCGTGTTCAAGTGCGACATTTTGCACTACATATTTATAAATTTGGGTTTCATCCGCTTTTAAGGTAAGGCTATTAAATTTTGTTGCGATTTCATTTTGACCTGCAGTCGCGACTTCGTGGTGATGTGCTTCGATCACTAAACCAAGTTCTTCCAAAATTAAACACATTTCAGAGCGAATATCATGGGCTGAATCAATTGGTGCAACCGCACAATAACCGCCTTTTTTAAGTGGACGGTAAGCATTATTGCCGCCTTCATATTTTTTATTAGTATTCCAAGCTGCTTCCACATCATCAACGGAAAAAGAAGCACGGTTCATCGACACATCAAAACGCACATCATCAAATAAGAAAAATTCCGGCTCCGGCCCGAAAAATGCTTGATCGGCAATACCGGTAGAACGCATATAATTTTCAGCACGAATAGCAATAGAACGAGGATCACGATCATAACTCTGCATAGTCGTCGGTTCATATACACTACAACGCAGAGAGAGAGTTGGAATTTGAGCAAACGGATCAACCACAGCGGTTTCTGCCATTGGCATTAACAACATATCGGCCTTGTTAATTGTTTTCCAACCTTCCACGGATGAGCCGTCAAACATTTTACCATCTTCAAATATATCTTCATCAATAAGACCAACTGGAATAGACACGCCGTGTTCTTTACCTTTTATATCAGTGAATCGAAGAATGACAAATTTAATATCATTTTCTTCAATTAACTTGAATACATTTGCGATAGCGTTTGCGTTTGACATAGGGAACCCTCTATTTTGCTGTGTAAATATGATTGAAATAAGCGCGCATTATAACGTAATCCCATCGACTTTTCATTGGATTTATTTTTCAGATTTAGCGTAGCGGGCAATATAAAAGTCATGTATAATCCTTGCCCTTTCGTGCGTGAAACCTTGTTTTACACACTCTACATCTTTAATAACTCTGAATGAACAATGACAAATAAAATTGATATTAATAAACTGCGCAATATTGCAATCATTGCGCACGTTGACCACGGAAAAACCACACTTGTAGATAAACTTCTTCAACAATCCGGTACTTTTGAAGCAACACGTGGCGATATAGACGAGCGTGTTATGGATTCAAATGATCTGGAAAAAGAACGCGGTATTACTATCCTTGCTAAAAACACGGCGATTAATTGGAATGATTACCGTATTAACATTGTCGATACGCCGGGGCATGCGGACTTTGGCGGAGAAGTAGAACGTGTTCTTTCAATGGTTGATTCCGTACTTTTAGTCGTTGATGCGTTTGACGGTCCAATGCCGCAAACCCGTTTCGTCACCCAAAAAGCCTTTGCTCACGGATTAAAACCGATTGTTGTGATCAACAAAGTTGACCGTCCTGGGGCTCGTCCTGATTGGGTGGTGGATCAAGTATTCGATCTCTTTGTCAACCTCGGCGCAACGGACGAGCAATTAGATTTCCCAATTATTTATGCTTCCGCATTAAATGGTGTGGCAGGTTTAGAACATGAAGAATTGGCAGAAGACATGACACCATTATTTGAAGCCATTGTTAAACATGTTGAGCCACCGAAAGTGGAATTAGATGCGCCGTTCCAAATGCAAATTTCCCAATTAGACTACAATAGCTATGTTGGGGTCATTGGCATTGGTCGCATTAAACGTGGTTCAATTAAACCAAATCAACCGGTCACTATCATTAATAGCGAGGGGAAAACCCGTCAAGGGCGTGTTGGTCAAGTGCTTGGGCATCTGGGTTTACAACGTTATGAAGAAGAAATGGCCTATGCCGGCGATATCGTAGCTATCACCGGTTTAGGCGAACTCAATATTTCCGATACCATCTGCGATATCAATGCGGTAGAAGCCTTACCTTCATTAACGGTTGATGAACCAACTGTGACGATGTTCTTCTGTGTGAATACATCTCCATTTGCCGGTCAAGAAGGAAAATATGTCACTTCACGTCAAATTCTTGAACGTTTAAATAAAGAATTGGTTCACAACGTAGCGTTACGTGTGGAAGAAACCCCAAACCCGGATGAGTTCCGTGTATCCGGTCGAGGCGAATTACATCTTTCCGTATTGATTGAAAATATGCGCCGTGAAGGCTATGAACTTGCCGTTTCCCGTCCAAAAGTTATTTATCGTGAAATTGATGGCAAAAAACAAGAACCTTATGAGCAAGTGACCATTGATGTGGAAGAACAGCACCAAGGTTCTGTGATGGAAGCCTTGGGTATCCGCAAAGGTGAAGTGCGTGATATGTTGCCGGATGGTAAAGGGCGTGTTCGTTTAGAATATATTATTCCAAGTCGTGGCTTAATCGGCTTCCGTGGCGAATTTATGACAATGACTTCCGGTACTGGTTTGCTTTACTCCAGTTTCAGCCATTATGATGACATCAAAGGCGGCGAAATCGGTCAACGTAAAAATGGTGTGTTAATTTCTAACGCAACAGGTAAAGCTCTCGCTTATGCATTGTTCGGCTTACAAGAACGAGGCAAATTAATGATCGATGCCAACGTGGAAGTCTATGAAGGTCAGATTATTGGTATCCATAGCCGTTCAAACGATTTAACCGTTAACTGCTTACAAGGTAAAAAACTCACCAATATGCGAGCATCAGGCAAAGATGATGCCATTGTGCTCACCACACCGGTGAAATTTAGCCTCGAACAAGCCATTGAATTTATTGATGACGATGAATTGGTAGAAGTGACGCCTGAATCGATCCGTATCCGTAAAAAACTTCTAACGGAAAACGATCGTAAACGGGCAAATCGTACAACAACCAGTACAAGCACTCACTAAACAAAAAATGGAATCAGAGATGATTCCATTTTTTACATTGAAAGTGCGGTCGATTTTCACCACACTTTTTCTTTTGTTCGGTATTATGTAGCAGTGGCACAAAGCTAATTTTGAGCTAGTTGTAGGGGCACACTGCCTGTGTCCGTCATAGTTCAATATGTTAGAATTCGGACACACGCAGTGTGTCCCTAGATTTCGTTGAAATTTCTATCTTTTGTGCATTTTCCATAATAATTAAAAAATATTACGTTTTTCACCGCACTTTTTCTTACTGATGATAGTTTTCTAAGAAACGCCCTAATTTGGTGATCGCCTCTTCCAACTGATTCACATAAGGCAAGGTGACAATGCGGAAGTGATCCGGTGAGTGCCAATTAAATCCTTTACCATGCACAAGTAACACTTTTTCTTGGCGGAGTAAATCCAGCACCATTTTTTCATCACTGTGAATATTAAATTTTTTCACATCAATTTTCGGGAACATATAAAGCGCCCCCATTGGTTTCACACAGCTAATGCCGGGAATTTGCGTAATCAATTCATAGGCTTTGTTTCGCTGCTCCAATAAACGTCCGCCCGGCAAAATAAATTCATTAATACTTTGATAACCGCCTAACGCTGTCTGAATCGCATGCTGCATTGGCACATTGGCGCACAAACGCATTGAAGCCAACATATCCAAGCCTTCAATATAGCCTTTCGCATGATTTTTCGGACCATTTAGAATCATCCAACCTTGACGGAAACCTGCGACACGGTAAGCTTTCGATAAGCCGTTAAAGGTCACCGTTAATAAATCAGGCGCTAATGCCGCAATATGATGATGAACCGCATCATCATATAAAATCTTGTCGTAAATTTCGTCTGCAAAAATAATCAGATTATGTTGACGAGCCACTTCCACAATTTCTTCCAACAAGGCTTTGCTATATACCGCACCGGTTGGGTTGTTCGGGTTGATAATCACAATGGCTTTGGTTTTAGCATTCACTTTCGCCTTAATATCAGCAATATCAGGGAACCAATCCGCTTCCTCATCACACAAATAATGCACGGCTTTGCCACCGGAAAGCGTCACTGCCGCCGTCCATAACGGATAGTCAGGCATAGGAACCAACACTTCATCACCATCATTTAATAAGGCTTGCATTGCCATCGTAATCAGCTCAGACACGCCGTTGCCAATATAAACATCGTTCACCGTTGAGCCTTGGATACCCTTTGATTGATAATATTGCACAATGGCTTTACGGGCGGAATACAATCCTTTGGAATCACAATAACCTTGCGCTGAAGGCAAATTACGCAGCACATCCACCAAAATTTCATCCGGTGCTTCAAAACCAAATGGCGCAGGATTACCAATATTTAATTTTAAAATTTTATTGCCTTCTTCTTCCAAACGGAGCGCTTCTTTGTGTACCGGTCCGCGAATGTCATAACAAACATGTTCCAATTTATCGGATTTGGGGAATAATCGCATATCTAATTCCTTTTATTTTTGTGGAAAGTTCGGTTAATTTACGCTGAATTTTCAATCTTGAAAAGATTTTGTAAAAAAATTTTTTGTAACAAGCAAACTGCGGTAGAATGTCCGGTAATTTTTACTATAATTTAAACGATTTTCTAATGGGTAGTTTAGAGCAAGCTGCAAGCCAATTAAGTTTGCAAATTGAGGATTATTTGCGGCAAGAAAAAAATGATATTGCGTGTTTCCGAATGACGATCACAAATGTCAATTTATTGGCATGGTTAAAAGCCCGGCGCACTTATCCACAATTTTATTTGCATTTTCGTGATGAAAATAAAAGCCTTGCCGCGGTCGGTCAAGTGCGGTTATTTTCCCAGCTGAATTTAGCCCAAGCATTCATTGAGGAATATAATTTTCCCATTATCGGCGGCTTACAATTTCAGGGAAACGGACAATTTATTTTGCCTCTGTTATTGTTAGAAGAAAATGAAAACACCACCACTATTAGTTGTTTTGTAGAAGACAAAACCTCTGCACAAACCGCACTAGAACAATTAAAAACTTTGCCAAAAACAACCGCACTTTGCGTGCTGCCGAAACAAATTCCCTTATATACCGAGCAACGGGCAAATAAACAAATGTGGTGCGATTGGGTCAATCAGGCATTGTATGAAATTAAGCAAGGCGAACTTACTAAGCTTGTTTTAGCCAATGAAACGGTTTTTCATTTAGAACAAGCCATCAATCCCTATGATTTCCTTGCGGAAAGCGAACACCAAAATCAGGGGTGCTATCATTTTTTATGGGCTGAAGATCCTCATTCAACCTTTGTGGGTTCAACACCTGAGCGCTTATTCGCCCGTGAACACAATCTGTTTTTAACGGAAGCCCTTGCCGGTACTGCACCGATTACGACTGATCCAAAAGAAAATCAGCAACAAGCAGAATGGTTATTAAATGATGAAAAAAATTTGAACGAAAACTGGCTTGTGGTGCAAGATATTTCACAAAATATTCATTCTATGGTGGAATCTTTTGATGTCAGCGAAGTAGAACTCAAACCGTTACGCAAAGTC
Source organism: Rodentibacter mrazii (assembly GCF_001998825.1). Lineage (GTDB taxonomy): Bacteria > Pseudomonadota > Gammaproteobacteria > Enterobacterales > Pasteurellaceae > Rodentibacter > Rodentibacter mrazii. The sequence goes on along the minus strand of NZ_MLHG01000062.1, from coordinate 3,470 downwards.
CAGCATTTACTGCGAAAAATTCGGGCAAATCTGACCGCTCATTATCGGGATTCAGCACTACTTCAATTGATTCACCCTACGGCAGCGGTTTCCGGTTTACCTCAACAACAAGCAAGAATGATCTTATCGGAAATTGAAACTTTCGATCGTGGGTGGTATGCGGGTACATTGGGATTGATGAGCGAGGTTTATGCTGAATTTTGTGTGGCTATTCGTTCAGCGTTTATTGAAGGAAATCGGATTCGCGTCTTTGCCGGTGCGGGAATTGTAGAAGGCTCCGAACCTTTATCGGAATGGAAAGAAATTGAACGTAAGGCATCGGGATTAATTTCCCTTTTTGCAGAAAATAATAATGGAGAAAAAGAATGTCTGTAAGCGTGTTTAATCGTTGTTGGTCAAAAGTGATTTTAGAAACTTTGGTACGCCAAGGTGTTTCCCATTTTTGTATTGCGCCCGGTTCACGTTCAACCCCTTTAACCCTAGAAGCTGTGCGTTTACAAAATACAGGTCGCGCCATATGTCATAGTCACTTTGATGAGCGTGGTCTAGGCTTTTTTGCTCTTGGTATTGCCAAATCAACCCAATCCCCTGTGGCGATCATCGTTACATCCGGTACTGCCGCAGCAAATCTTTATCCGGCTATTATTGAAGCACGTCAAAGCGGTGTCGATCTCATTGTTTTAACGGCAGATCGCCCACCTGAATTATGGGAATGTGGCGCTAATCAAGCTATCTTGCAACAAAATATGTTTGCTGACTATCCTGTTGCCAATGTCAATCTACCCAAACCCAATGCCGATTATTCTGCACAATGGTTAGTTTCTCTGATTGAACAAGCAATATTTCAACAAACTCAACAAAGTGGAGTAGTTCATATTAATGTGCCTTTTGCCGAACCGCTTTACGAGGCTTCGGAAAATGCTATCGACAGGCATACTTGGTTGCAACCTCTTCAACGTTGGCTTTCACATAATAAACCTTGGATAGCCCATGAATCTCAACAACAAGAAGTGCTGATGCACGAAAATTGGGATCACTGGCGTACCAAACGTGGAGTGATTGTTGTCGGACAACTCCCAATGGAACAATCCATGGGCATTAATGCTTGGGCAACCACTATGGGCTGGGTACTATTAACGGATATTCAATCCGGTGTGGAACCCATGACGCCTTATGCCGATATTTGGCTTGCCAACCAAACAGTGCGTGAAAAATTATTACAAGCGGATATTGTGATTCAATTCGGATCACGTTTTATCAGTAAACGCATTAATCAATTTTTACAAACCTTTAAAGGTGAATTTTGGATTGTGGAACAAACGCAAAAAGCGGTGGATCCTTATCATCATACCCATACACGTTTTAATGCGAAAGTCCACCACTGGCTACGGGCACACCCTCCTCTTCGTCAAAAACCTTGGCTACTGGAGCCTCTTGCGTTGTCCAAATTCTGTGCTGGTTTTATTGAGCAGCAAGTAGGCGGTAACCTTAACGAGGCCTCCCTTGCCCATCATATTGAACGTGTATTGCCTTACAATGGGATCTTGTTCCTCGGCAATAGTTTATTTGTACGCCTAGTGGACGCTCTCACCAAGCTCCCTGAAGGGTACCCGATTTATACTAATCGTGGTGCAAGCGGAATAGATGGTTTATTGGCGACGGCTGCCGGTATCGGCGTGGCAACCAATCAACCTGTTGTGGCAATGATTGGCGATACTTCAACCCTGTACGATCTCAATTCCCTTGCACTGTTCAAAAATGTCACACAACCGACTATTATTTTTGTCATCAACAATAATGGTGGGGCGATTTTTGATATGTTACCGGTAGATGAAGAAGTCAAAGACCGTTTTTATCGCTTACCGCACAACGGTGATTTCTCACAGATTGCCGCGATGTTTGATATAAAATACGCCCACCCTTACACTTGGGCGGATTTAAGTAGCGTGCTAAAACAAGCCTATACCCGCCGTAAAACTACGTTGATTGAAATCAAAACAAACCCGAATGACAGCAGCAATATCTACAAGCGTTTAATTGAACAAATCAGCCATGCAGTGATTGGCGCATAAGGAAAATAAGGGCGAATTCCGCCCTTTGTTTTTATAATGAATATTATTTTTCTCCACGGTCTTCTCGGCACGGTCTCCGATTGGCAAAAAGTCATCGAAAATCTACCGCACTTTCGCTGTATTTCTCTGGATTTACCTTTCCATGGCAAAGCAAAGGAAAGCGCTGTTTGTCATTTCAATGACACCTCAAAATATCTTTCCAAGCAAATCCAAAGTGCGGTCAAAAATGAGCCTTATATTCTTGTTGGCTATTCTCTCGGAGGACGTATTGCCATGCATTATGCCTTGCAAGCTAATGTAGAAAAAGGGAACTTGCAAGCAGTGGTTTTGGAAGGAGCGAATTTAGGTTTAAAAACAGAGGAGGAAAAGCAAGCTCGCTGGCAAAACGATACCCATTGGGCAACGCGATTTACTTGCGAATCCCCTGAAAGTGTGTTGGAGGATTGGTATAAACAACCTGTATTTTCCCATTTAACCGCCCATCAACGAGCAAAACTCGTTGAGAAACGAAAAGCGAATTGTGGTGCGAACATTGGAAAAATGTTACTTGCCACCAGCCTCGCCAAACAACCGAATTTCCGAGAAAAAGTGCGGTCAAGTTCTCTGCCGTTTTTTTATTTTTGCGGTGAGCAGGATCAAAAATTTCAGCTCCTTGCTCAAACAGAGAATTATCACCTCATCACTATACCTAATAGCGGACATAATGCTCATTTGGAAAACCCGATGTTTTTTGCTAAAAAACTCGAAAGCCTGATTTTAGAAATGACAGATAAACGTAAATGAGGATTACACGAAACTTTCCATAAAAAATACCAAAGTTTTCACCTTGGCATTTCCGTTAAAAAACATCTAAAAACAACCGCACTTCTATTCAAATGAATCCTTTAAACGCTCATCTGCACGGCGGGATTCCCCTTTATGCTGTAATTTATTTAACTGACGCTCCAATTTTTCTTCCACTTCATTGATCGCTTTATACATATCATCAGCCGTCGCAGTAGCAATTAAATTACCAAGCGGCGTACCAATGGAAGCCTCAACAGAAAAACCATTCGGCACTTTATTCAACACAAAATGGGGATTAATTAATTGTGTATGCCATTTTTCCAATTTAGCTAAACGGTTTTCCACATGTTCACGAATTGCAGGGGTGATTTCCATTTGTTTGCTGGTGATATTTAATGTCATAACATTTACCTCTTTGCGTTGTTAAGAACCTTCCGGTTCGGTTTGATTTAATATCAAAATAGCCCCCTCAATAGGCTTTTTCAAGTAATTTCTGTCTGAAAAAAATAAGAATATTAAAAAATATGATCTAGATCCCATTTATAAATATTACTTGTTTTCTTTTTATAAAAAATTGTTACTATAACGGACTGTAGTAAAAATCCACCTTCA
>NZ_MLHG01000061.1 GCF_001998825.1 Rodentibacter mrazii | reverse complement strand
AAATTCATTTTGATATTCTGCTTTTTAAACTCGGTAAATAACAGGAAAATACATTCTCGTAACGAAATTTTTTGTCATTTTATACCTTAATTTAGGCATATTTCCAGTATTTATACCTTTTAATTAAATAGAAATTTATGATGTTCGTTTTATTTTAAACGAAGGATGTTTTTTATTATAAAAATTTTTGATTGGAAACATTAATTTGGAGAAAACTATGTCAAAAATTATCCCTATTACTGAATTAAAGAAACATTTCTTTGACGGTATGACGTTGATGTCGGGCGGTTTTATGGGCGTCGGTACGCCTGAGAAAATCGTACAAGCGGTGTTATCTGCCGAGATTAAAAATATTCACCTGATTTGTAGCGATACCGCCCAAGTGCATAATGGGGTTGGACCGTTGATTGTGCAGAATCGGGTGAAGAAAGTGTCGGCTTCTCATATCGGTACCAATCCCGAAACAGGCAAAAAAATGATTGCCGGAGAAATTGAGGTGGAGTTAATTCCGCAAGGCACATTTGCCGAGCGGGTGAGAGCCGGTGGTGCAGGCTTAGGCGGATTTTTAACACCAACCGGTGTCGGCACAGTGGTAGAAGAGGGTAAACAGAAAATTGAGCTTGATGGGGTGACTTATTTGTTAGAGCGTCCGTTGAAAGCCGATGTTGCCATTCTGAAAGCCGACATTGCCGATGAAGAGGGAAATCTGATTTATAACGGTGCGGCACGCAATTTTAATCCACTAATGGCGCTGGCGGCAAAAACCGTGATTGTCGAAGCGGAGCAAATCGTCAAAGCTGGCACGCTCGATCCCAATCAAATTATGACCCCTGCAATGTTGGTTGATTACCTTGTTTCTAGCCATTAAAGGAGAACATTATGAACGCAAAAGAATTAATTGCCCGCCGTATTGCTATGGAGCTAAAAGATGGCGATATCGTGAATTTAGGTATCGGCCTACCAACCTTAGTCGCGAACTATTTACCGGATAATGTTGATATTACCCTGCAATCGGAAAACGGTTTTTTAGGTTTAACCGCTCACGATCCGCAAAACGATAATCCGAATATCGTGAATGCTGGCGGACAACCTTGTGGTATTAAAGCCGGTGGAGCATTTTTCGACAGTGCATTTTCATTCTCTCTCATTCGTGGCGGTCACGTTGATGCCTGCGTGCTTGGCGGGTTAGAAGTGGATCAACAGGCAAATCTGGCAAATTGGATGGTACCGGGGAAAATGGTGCCGGGTATGGGAGGTGCAATGGATTTAGTGACCGGAGCGAAAAAAGTCATTATCGGAATGGAACATTGTGCGAAATCCGGCGGCTCAAAAATTCTCAAGCAATGCAGCCTACCCTTAACTGCGGTAAACAAAGTCAAAATGATTGTCACCGAATTGGCGGTGTTTGAATTTGAACAAGACAAACTTGTGTTAAAAGAACACGCACCGGATGTGGATTTAGACACCATCAGACAGAAAACAGAAGCTGATTTTATCGTTGCCGATGATTTCAAACCGATGGTGATCAGTCAAAAAGGATTACTCCTATGATTAACCGAATTTCCCGTTGTATGACAACATTAGTCAGTCGATATATGCCAGAACCGCTTGTTTTAGCGGTTCTGCTAAGTATAGTGATTTTTTTCTGTGCGTGGGGATTCACCGATAATACGCCCGTGCAATTAGTCAATATGTGGGGAGACGGTTTTTGGAATTTGCTCTCATTCAGTATGCAAATGGCAATGGTCGTGGTGACGGGCAACGCCCTTGCCTCCGCCCCACAAATTCGCCGCTTTCTCGGTATAACGGCATCGATCGCTAAAACGCCCGCCCAAGGTGTAATGTTAGTAACCTTTATGAGTGCCCTTGCCTGTGCAATTAACTGGGGATTTGGTTTGGTGGTGGGGGCAATGTTTGCCAAAGAAGTCGCCAGACGTATTCGAGGTACGGATTATGCGCTCTTAATCGCCTGTGCTTATATCGGCTTTATGACCTGGGGCGGTGGATTTTCCGGTTCAATGCCACTCCAAGCCGCCACCCCGAATAACCCTATTGCCCATCTTATTAGTTCCGAATCCAATCCTTTAGGTATCGTACCTGTCAGCCAAACCTTATTCACCGGCTATAACATTTTTATCATCTTAATGTTGTTAGTCAGTTTGCCTTTTATTACACGGATGATGAATCCCAAAGGCGAAGACGTTCGCAATGTTGATCCGAAATTATTACAAGCGGATCCGGATTTCAGTAAGACTTTAGACGAAAACGCCACCTTTGCCGAACGTATTGAAGAAAGCCGTTTGTTAGCCTATGTGATTGCAGGTACCGGATTTAGTTATCTCGCCCTCACTTTTTTCAAAAACGGATTTAGTTTGACGATTAATTCGGTCAATTTAATTTTCTTGATGACAGGGATTTTATTGCACGGCTCCCCTGCCGCCTATGTTCGAGCGATTACCAATGCCGCTCGTAGTACCGCAGGCATTTTAATTCAATTCCCGTTTTATGCCGGTATGCAATTAATGATGGAACATTCCGGATTAGGCGGCATGATTACCGAGTTTTTCGTCAATATCTCCAGCAAAGACACCTTTCCGCTTTTAACCTTCTTTAGCTCTGCTTTAGTGAATTTTGCCGTGCCGTCGGGCGGCGGGCATTGGGTCGTTCAAGGGCCGTTTGTTATCCCTGCCGCACTTTCGCTTGAGGCGGATTTAGGTAAATCGGTGATGGCGATTGCTTATGGCGATATGTGGGCGAATATGGCACAACCGTTTTGGGCGTTGCCGGCACTTGGTATAGCAGGGCTCGGGGTAAGGGACATTATGGGCTATTGTATGACCGCCCTGATTTTTACCACCCCAATTTTTGTCATCGGACTCTATTTCTTATAAATCAACAAGGAGAACATAATGGAAAATATTGTAATTGTGAGTGCGGCTCGAACCGCTATCGGGCGTTTTGGCGGTGGATTGGCGAGTACAAGTGCGGTCGATTTGGGAGCTATTGTCATTAATGAAGTGTTAAAACGTGCCAATCTAGATGTGGCAAAAGTCGATGAAGTCATTATGGGCAACGTGCTGCAAGCCGGTCTCGGGCAGAATCCGGCTCGTCAAGCGGCACTGAAAGCCGGTATTGGTGAAGATATTTCGTCTTTTACAATTAATAAAGTGTGCGGTTCAGGCTTAAAAGCCGTGGTACTTGGGGCACAAGCCATTGCGACAGGTGATGCTGAGGCTATCGTGGTAGGCGGAATGGAGAATATGAGCCAAGCCCCCTATGTGCTAGACAGCAAAGTTCGTTTCGGCGCCAAAATGGGCAACCTAACCCTAAGAGATACAATGGTGGAAGACGGTTTAACCTGTGCGATCAATCATTACCATATGGGTATTACGGCAGAAAACATTGCGGAACAATATCAGCTCAGTCGAGAAGAGCAGGATCAATTTGCCCTTCGTTCGCAAACCTTGGCAAAACAAGCGATTGAATCTGGTGCGTTTTCTGCAGAAATTGTACCGGTGAGTGTGAAAACCCGTAAAGGTGAAACCCTGTTTAGCCAAGATGAGCATCCAACTTTTGACACTACCGCCGAAACCCTTGCCAAACTTCGTCCTGCATTTATTAAAGATGGCACAGTTACTGCCGGCAATGCGTCCGGTTTAAATGACGGAGCAGCGGCATTGCTGTTAATGAGTGAGAGTAAGGCAAAAGCGCTGGGATTAACACCGTTAGCCCGTATTCGCAGCTATGCCGCCTCAGGCAATGATCCGAAAGTAATGGGCTTAGGGCCTGTTCCCGCAGTCAAAAAAGCCTTGAAGAAAGCCAACTTAGCCTTAGACCAAATCGATTTAATTGAAGCGAATGAAGCCTTTGCCGCTCAAGCACTGGGTGTTGCCAAAGAGCTCAATTTAGATTTAACCAAAACCAATTTGAATGGCGGAGCAATCGCTCTCGGTCATCCGATTGGTGCCAGTGGTGCCAGAATTTTAGTCACCTTACTGTACGGCTTGCAAGCCAGAAACCAAAAATTAGGATTAGCCACACTTTGTATCGGCGGCGGGCAAGGCATTGCAATGATTGTTGAACGTCTTTAAACCTCAATTTTTATTCAATAGGAGCTCTCTATGTTAAATAACAAAATTGCGATTGTGACCGGTGCGGCAAGCGGTATCGGTTTAGCAGTCAGCCAAAGCCTCGCACAAGCGGGGGTCAAGCTGGTGATGGCGGACATCAATCAAGCCCTTTTAGAGCAAGAAGCCAAAAAACTACAAGCGGCACATATTGTGGCGGATTTATCCAAACGGGCAGAATGTAAAGCCGTTGTCGATTATGCAGTTGCCGAGTTTGGCGGGGTGGATATTCTGGTAAATGTTGCTGGGATTCAAACGGTTTCACCCATTGCGGATTTCCCTGAAGATCGTTGGGATTTTATGCTGAATGTGATGCTAACCGCGCCGTTTTTACTCACCAAATATAGTTGGCCTTATATGCAAAACAAAGGTTGGGGACGGGTTATCCACTTAAACTCCATTCACGGTTTAGTCGCATCAGAGTTTAAATCTGCCTATGTTTCCGCCAAACACGGGTTATCCGGTTTGACCAAGACGGCGGCATTAGAAGGAGGGGCATACGGTATTACGGTGAATTCGATTTGTCCTGCCTATGTGAGAACTCCGTTAGTCGATAAACAAATTGCCGATCAAGCCAAACATCATGGCATTTCTGAGCAAGAAGTCGTGAGTCAAATTATGTTGCAAAAAGCAGCGGTTAAACGGCTCATTGAACCGGCTGAGATCGGTGAATTTGTTAAATTCCTCTGTTCCGATGCCGCCGCATCCATTTCAGGGGCTTGTTTACCGATGGATGGCGGTTGGACAGCCGGCTAGTACCTCATAGCACAACTCACTGCAAGCGGTGAGTTGTGCTGTCTTTTTTCAATCAAGAACAAGCAGTACTCAACGTTCATTATAAAAATAATTGGGAGAACCCTATGCTCAGTTTAATCGGCATTTTTGTAGGATTAGTTTTGCTTATGTTTTTAGCCTTTCGAGGCTATTCGATTGTTTGGATTGCCCCGTTGTGTGCAGCGATTGTTGCCTTCACAGGCGGGCTAGATATTTTAGATGCCTATTTAGGCAGTTATATGAATGGCTTGGTCGGCTTTGTTAAAGCCTGGTTCCCTGCTTTTCTATTGAGTGCCGTATTCGGCAATTTAATGGATGTCACAGGCGGTGCAAAATCCATTGCGGTTTGGCTAACCAAAGTGATGGGATCGAAAAGTGCGATCGCCTCTATTGTGTTAGGCTGTGCATTATTGACCTATGGCGGCGTGAGTTTATTTGTGGTGGTGTTTGCCGTTTATCCCCTTGCGTTAGCGGTCTTTAAGGAAGCCAATATCAGCCGCCGACTAATTCCCGGCACCATTGCTTGCGGGGCATTTACCTTTACGATGACCGCATTGCCCGGTTCACCGCAAATTCAAAACTTAATTCCGACCCAATATTTTGGCACAGACGCCATGGCGGCACCGATAATGGGCTTAACTGCCTCGGCTATTTTATTTTTCGGCGGGGTGGCGTATCTCGAATATCGCCGTAAAAAATATGCGGCAAACGGTGAGTATTTTATCGAAGCGGATAATGCGATTGCGACAGAACCGCAGGAACGGCTGCCTAGCCCATTACTGGCAATTCTGCCGTTAGTAAGTGTGATTGTGGTATTAAATTTTGTGCCGCCGTTAATTGGTTTTAAAAACGGCGATCCGAAAAATATCGTACTGGCGTTATTAGCGGGAATCAGTTTAGTGATTTTGCTCAATTTGAAACAACGTAGCCACTTTATTCCCGCTATCGGCAAGGGGGCAAATGGTGCGGTAGGGGCGATTATCAATACCGCAGCGGCTGTCGGCTTTGGCAGTGTGGTGAGAATGGCACCGGGTTTTGAACATTTAACGGCAATGATCTTAAACATCCCGGGCAGTCCGTTAATTTCATTGTCGGTTGCAGTTAATGTTTTAGCCGGTGCAACGGGATCGGCTTCCGGTGGAATGGGCATTGCGTTAGAAGCGTTAGGGGAAAAATATCTTGCGATAGCCAAACAGGCAAGTATTTCGCCTGAAGCGTTTCACCGTATCGCCTCATTATCTTCCGGCGGTTTGGATACCATGCCTCATAATGGCGCAGTATTAACCTTACTGAGTAATACGGGGATGACTCATAGAGACTCTTATCTTGAGATTGCCGTAACATCGTTTATTATGCCGATTGTTGCCACAATCATTGTTATCTTATTATTTAGTTTATTTGGCATTTACTAGAAAAAATACTCAATAAATTGACCGCACTCTCTGCCTTAACAGAACCTAAAGTGCGGTCGATTTTATCAAGTTTTCCTATTGTGTCACAGTTACACAACCCTATGTGGATACAATAAGACACAGATTTGTGCAACTGCTACATAATACCGGAAAAATCTTTAAATTTTTGACCGCACTTGATTTTATGAAAAACTAAGGACAAGGCTTGTTCACCATAATCTCAATGACTTGGCGATCGATATGTTGCATACTTTTCGAGGCAATGGCGCAGAGGTTGTCGATAGTGCGATCAAGATCGTGTTCGACGATGCCTTCATTGCCGGTGACGTGGGTTTCATCCATTGCCATCAACACAGATTTATAACCCGATGCCACGCTGGTGGAGACTTTCATTGCACAACTGTTTGCTGCACCATCACAAATAATGCCGCTGATATCGCCGATCATACTGCAAATCCCCATGCTGGCGGTTTCAAATTTCCCCGTTAGTAAATAAGCAATGCCTGCGCAGCTTCCCATAGAGGCGGTGGTGACGGCACAAAGTGCGGATAATTTTGGTAGTTTACTGTGAATATAAATCGCCATTAAATGTGATAAAAATAAGGCTCGAAGGCGTTTTTCTTCATCGACATTCAAATAATCGGCAACGACCACGACAGGCATAGTGGCTGCAATACCTTGATTTCCGGAGCCGGAATTGCTCATGGCCGGCAAGGTAGCACCGCCCATTCTGGCATCGGAAGCCGCAGTGGTTTCGATCATGATTTTGCTGAGTAAATCGTCTGAAATTAAACCGCTCCCCACTTGTTTACGTAACGTTCGTCCGATATGTAATCCGTAATTTTCCCGTAATCCCTCGTTGGAAAGGGCTCGATTGAGCTCAGCGGCTTGTCCGATAAAACGAATTTTAGCTAAGACAACCTCGCAGGAAAATTCAAAAATTTCACGTGCGGTGACTTCTTTGAAAACCTCATAGGGATCAGTATCGGCACATTCATTTTCGGTTTTTTCAAAGAGGATCTCTCCATTTTTTTCAATTAAAATCACATTGGTATGTTGATCTTGAATAGAGACTTTGACCCAATCACTATCTGCAAAAAGCACGGCTTCGGAGTAGAGAATATGATCCGTTGGGTGAATATCGACACTCACCCGTTTTTGATCAAGCATAGCTTTTGCAGCTGAAACCTGTTGTGCGGTGATCTGTTTTAAAACTTCCAACCCACCGTCAGGATCACCGCCCAAGGCGCCGATTGCCGCCGCAATGGGCAAGCCCACCATGCCTGTTCCCGGTACGGCGACACCTAAACCGTTTTTCATCAAATTGGCGGAAACTTTAGCGTTGATGTTGGTTGGTGTTTTGCCTAAGTATTTTGCAGCCGTTGCACAAGCAAGAGCAAGGGAAATCGGTTCGGTGCAGCCAAGTGCCGGCACAACATCACGTTTGACGATATAAAGTAGTGGCTTTTCAATTTGTTCTAGTTTTTCTTGATTCATGGTTATCATATTTTCAATAATTAAACACTGCCTACTTTTTCAATCACTAAAATACGTGCTTCACCCTGTGGAGAGGCGAGATGTTCAGTGCCAATACCGGCGTGGAAAATGTCGCCGGTTTTAAGTAATGTCATTTTTTCTTCGCCATTTTCTTTGTAGTGCATTTCCACTATACCATCCACTACTGCAAACACTTCTTCGCCATCGTTGATATGCCACTTATAAGGTTTATTCGTCCAATGTAAACGTACGCTGATGCCGTTCATTTCCGTGATATCTAAGGCTCCCCAAGGGCGTTTTGCGGTGAAATCTTTGCTACAAATAATTTGATATGTCATATTGTTTCCTTAAATTTAATGGGCTTCATCCCAATTTTTTCCCACGCCTACACCCACAATAAGCGGCACGACCAATTCGGCGGCGGTTTCCATATTTTGTTTGATGAGTTTGCTAAAAAATTCCACTTTTTCCGACCGCACTTCAAACACTAATTCATCGTGCACTTGCATAATCATATCAATATCAGGATCTTGTCGGATAAGCTCATCAAGTTTAATCATTGCGCGTTTAATAATATCTGCCGCCGTACCTTGCATTGGGGCGTTGATAGCAACCCGTTCCGCCCCTTTACGGCGCATGGCGTTTCCAGAGTGAATATCCGGCAAATATAAACGGCGACCGAATAGGGTTTCTACATAACCCTGTGCTTTAGCTTTTTCGCGGATATCCTGCATAAAGGTTTGTACGCCCGGATAACGTTGGAAATATAAATCCATATATTTTTGTGCATCAATACGTGGGATGCCAAGCTGACGGGAAAGCCCAAAGGCAGACATACCATAAATCAGTCCAAAGTTAATGGCTTTCGCATTGCGGCGTTGTTCACTTGTTACTTCATCTAATGGCACACCGAAGATTTCCGCAGCGGTCGAGCGGTGAATATCTTTGCCTTGAGCAAAGGCGTTAATCAAACCTTGATCCTGAGATAAATGCGCCATAATACGTAATTCGATTTGGGAATAGTCGGCTGCCACTACTGAATAACCTTCACGCGCAATAAAAGCCTGACGAATGCGGCGACCTTCTTCATTGCGGATCGGAATATTTTGTAAATTCGGATCGCTGGAGGATAAACGCCCTGTGGCAGTCACGGCTTGATGGTAGGAGGTATGGACACGCCCCGTATTTGGATCCACCATTTGCGGCAATTTGTCCGTATAAGTGGATTTTAATTTGCTCAATCCTCGATGTTCCACTAAGACTTTTGGTAATTCATGACTGTAAGCCAACTCTTCCAACACTTCCTCGTTTGTGGATGGTGCACCTTTCGGCGTTTTTTGTAAAACGGGTAAGCCCAACTTATCAAACAAAATCTCTTGTAATTGTTTGGTGGAGGCGAGATTGAAGGTTTGTCCGGCGAGTTCATAGGCTTGCGTTTCAAGTGCGGTCAATCTTGCGGTGATTTCGTTGGATTGTATAAATAATGCATCACTGTCAATTAACACGCCGGTTCGTTCCATGTGTGAAAGGACACTGAGTAATGGCAATTCAATATTTTCAAAAAGTGCGGTTAGGCTTGCTTCATTTTGTAATTTTTCCCATAAAACTTGGTGGAGTTTCATGGTGACATCGGCATCCTCGGCAGCGTATTCGGCGGCTTGTTCTAAGGGGATTTGATTGAAAGTCAGTTGATTTTTACCTTTGCCCGCAATGTCTTCAAAACTAATGGTTTGATGCCCTAAATAGCGTTTGGCAAGATCATCCATATTGTGGCGACCGATGCTATCTAACACATAGGATTCCAACATGGTATCGAATGCGACACCCCGTACTTCAATACCGTTGCGAGCCAAAACGGTGAGATCATATTTGATATTTTGTCCCACTTTTTTTATGTCGGCATTTTCAAGAATGGGTTTGAGGGCAGAAAGTGCGGTTGTTTTTTCAAGGGTTTTTGGCGCACCAAGATAATCTAATTGCAACGGAAGGTAAGCGGCTTCACCATTTTCTAGGGCAAAAGAAAGCCCGACGAGATTGGCTACCATATAATTGAGACTGTCGGTTTCCGTGTCTAGGGCGAATAAATTAGACTTTGATAATTTATCAATCCAACGGGTTAAATCGGCTTCCCTCAGAAGGGTTTCATATTGGCTGCGATCAATTTGAAATTTAGGCTGATTTTCAACCGCACTTTCAGTAGAAATAGTTGGTGTGGCTTGATATGGATTGATTTTAACCGCTTGGTCGCTAGCCTGTGTGATGGAATCCGAACCGTTCATTACTTCACTCAGCCATCGTTTAAATTCATAACGCCCGAAATATTCAATTAAGCGGTCATTATCACTTTCTCCAAGCAATAATTCATCAGGTGTGATACTTAATGCAACATCGGTTTTAATGGTCGCAAGGGTGTAAGACAAATCCGCATTTTGCTTTTCCGCCAATAATTTCTCGCCGAGCTTTTTCGCACCACGAATCGGTAATTCGGCGACTTTGTCGAGATTGGCATAAATATCAGTCATACTACCAAGCCCTTGCAACAGCCCAAGTGCTGTTTTTTCCCCCACTCCGGCAACCCCGGGAATGTTATCCGAACTATCGCCCATCAGTGCCAGATAATCAATAATGAGTTCCGGTGGAATACCATATTTTTCAATGACACCTTCGCGATCTAATAAGCTATTATTCATAGTATTGATGAGCATAATATTCTCATCAACCAACTGTGCCATATCTTTATCCCCCGTACTAATCAGCACGTTTTTACCGGCATGGGAGGCTTGCACCGCGAGGGTGCCGATAACATCATCGGCTTCCACCCCTTCGACCACTAAAAGCGGAATACCAAGGGCACGGATCATATCGTGGAGCGGTTGGATTTGTTTTCTGAGATCGTCCGGCATAGGTGGGCGGTGGGATTTATACTGTTCAAACAATTCATCACGGAAAGTTTTCCCTTTGGCATCAAACACCACTGCTATGTGGCTTGGTTGCACCTGCGAAATCAGGCTTTTCAGCATATTTAACACGCCGTACATCGCACCAGTTGGTTCGCCGGCTGAATTGGTTAATGGGGGGAATGCGTGAAACGCTCGATATAAATAAGAAGAACCGTCCACTAAGACCAGTGGGTTTGCTGCGATCTGTGCCATAAAAATCTCATTCAATGTGATTAAAGTGAGCGCATTATAGCGTAAATTCAGAAAGGGCGCGAACAGGTAGGCTCGCTGATTGCGTGTAAAAGATATGACGGGAAAGTTTGCCTATGGCATAATATTTCCCACTCAAAAATACCAATTAAAGGGAATACAATGTCATTAAAACTGGTTGAAATTGTCGTATTAGGGCAAGTATTACGTTTAAATGTACCTCAGGATCAAGAAGATGCGTTGCGCCAAGCCGCACGAAATTTAGATGCCTTGGTTTCCGAAATGAAAGAAAAAACGGGATTGATTCAGCTTGATCGCGTACTGTCTATTGTCGCGTTGAATTTAAGTTTTGAGCTTACGCAGGAAAAGAATAAAAATGCACAAATTGAAGATGTTTTGAAAACGCGTATTCAGCAGTTGGATCATTCATTGGGGAGTATTCTCTCAACAAGAGAATAATTTGTGAGCAAGATCGCAGATTTCAAAAATAAAGTCTGGCAAAAATGCCTACTTTTCGCTAGTATAACCGCATAAAGATTTCCTGGAATGTTCGCTAATGGGTTATGTCCCTGAGCCGATACTTAAAATCTTATAAATCGGTTTCCCGTCATTGGTGTGTAGGCTTTGCCTTTATTTTCCTTCTGGATAATTAAAGGAATTAAGAAACCTGAAAATGACCTTATCGATTTCCTTGAACCATCGGGTTCAAGGACTGTCACCCACAACGGCATTCCGGGTTCTTTCTTGTTTACCCCTATGAATACTCAGCAACAACGCCAACAAATTCGTCGTCAAATCCGAAAAATTCGCGCAAATTTAACCGCTCTTCAACAGCAACAGGCGGAGCAAGCCGTTACAGGGCAAGCCCTTGATTTAATTGAACATCATCAGGCAATAAATATTGCGTTATATCTTTCTTTTGATGGTGAAATTTCGACCCAATCATTAATAAAAGCACTCTGGAAAAAAAATAATAAAGTGTTTTTGCCCGTTTTGCATCCCTTCGCAAAAAATCACTTACTTTTTTTACAATACTTACCCGATACCCCGATGGTGCAAAATCATTTTGGTATTTGGGAGCCGAAATTGAATGTTCAAAATGTATTGCCACTCAATGAGTTGGATATTCTTTTTACCCCCTTAGTTGCATTCGATAAACAAGGTAATCGTCTTGGAATGGGCGGAGGTTTTTATGATCGAACCTTGCAAAATTGGCAACAAAAATCCTTTCTTCCTATTGGTTTGGCTCACGCTTGTCAGCAAATTGACACATTGCCTATTGAACATTGGGATGTGCCTCTCTTTGATATTTTGGTTGGATAAATCTATCATTTCAATTTAATTGATAGGTAAAATCAAAAATATTTCATTTTTCCCCTTGAAATCATCTCAAATGATCTTACTTACCCTGTGTGAACGGCGAAAGCCAAATTGAATGTAAATTAATAGGGAAAAGAGAAATGAATATAGACAAATTTACCACAAAATTCCAACAAGCCTTGAGTGAGGCACAGTCGCTTGCTCTTGGCAAAGATAACCAGTTTATCGAACCGGTGCATTTATTGACCGCACTTTTAAACCAACAAGACGGCTCGGGTGCGCCGATTTTAACCGCAAGTGGGGTAAACGTTGCTTTATTGCGTAATGAATTAAATAGTGAGCTTAACAAGTTACCGCAAGTTTCCGGCAATGGTGGCGATGTGCAAATTTCCCGTCAATTACTTAACTTATTGAATTTATGCGATAAACTCGCCCAACAAAGACAGGATAAATTTATTTCAAGCGAATTGTTTTTGCTTGCTGCACTGGAAGAACGCGGTTCATTAAAAGACATTTTAACCAAGTGCGGGGCGAAAAAAGAACAAATTGCACAAGCGATTCAACAAATTCGTGGAGGACAAAGCGTGAACGATCAGAATGCAGAAGAAAGCAGACAAGCTCTTGAAAAATATACCATTGATTTAACCAAACGGGCAGAAAGCGGCAAACTTGATCCGGTGATCGGACGTGATGAAGAAATCCGTCGAACCATTCAAGTTTTACAACGCCGCACGAAAAATAACCCGGTTTTAATTGGTGAACCGGGTGTGGGAAAAACAGCCATTGTAGAAGGCTTGGCACAGCGTATTGTCAATGGGGAAGTGCCGGAAGGATTGAAAAATAAACGTGTTCTTTCTTTAGATATGGGCGCGTTGATTGCGGGCGCAAAATATCGTGGTGAGTTTGAGGAACGCTTGAAAGCGGTATTGAATGAATTAGTAAAAGAAGAAGGCAGAGTCATTCTATTTATTGATGAAATTCACACCATGGTTGGCGCCGGTAAAACAGATGGTGCAATGGATGCCGGTAACTTGTTAAAACCAAGTTTGGCACGGGGGGAATTGCACTGTGTAGGGGCGACAACCCTGGATGAATATCGTCAATATATTGAAAAAGATGCGGCATTGGAGCGTCGTTTCCAAAAAGTGTTTGTGGACGAACCAAGCGTAGAAGATACTATCGCCATTTTACGTGGTTTAAAAGAACGCTATGAGATTCACCACCATGTGGATATTACCGACCCGGCGATTGTGGCGGCGGCGACCCTTTCACATCGTTATATTTCCGATCGCCAATTGCCGGATAAAGCCATTGATTTAATTGACGAGGCGGCATCCAGTATTCGTATGGAAATTGACTCCAAACCGGAACCGCTTGATCGTCTTGAACGTCGCATTATCCAATTAAAATTGGAGCAACAAGCACTGAAAAAAGAAGAAGATGAGGCGAGCCGTAAACGTTTGGAAACCTTAGAAAAAGAACTTGCCGATAAAGAACGTGAATATGCGGAATTAGAGGAAGTATGGAAATCTGAAAAAGCCGCTCTTTCGGGTTCACAGCATATTAAACAAGCACTGGATGCGGCGAAAACCGAAATGGAGCAAGCACGCCGTGCCGGTGATTTAAGTAAAATGTCGGAACTACAATACGGTCGCATTCCTGAATTGGAAAAACAACTTGCTCAAGCCGAAACCAGCGAAGGCAAAGAAATGAGCTTATTGCGTTATCGTGTGACCGATGAAGAAATTGCGGAAGTGCTTTCCAAAGCCACAGGGATTCCGGTATCTAAAATGATGGAGGGTGAAAAAGAAAAACTGTTGCGGATGGAAGAAGAATTGCACAAACGTGTGATTGGTCAGAACGAAGCGGTGGATGCCGTTGCCAATGCCATTCGCCGTAGCCGTGCAGGGCTGTCTGATCCAAACCGCCCGATTGGTTCTTTCTTATTCTTAGGGCCGACCGGTGTAGGGAAAACGGAATTGTGTAAAACTTTGGCAAAATTCCTCTTTGACAGTGATGATGCCATGGTGCGTATTGATATGTCGGAGTTTATGGAAAAACACAGCGTTTCCCGTTTAGTTGGTGCCCCTCCGGGTTATGTGGGCTATGAAGAAGGCGGTTATTTAACGGAGGCGGTTCGTCGTCGTCCTTATTCTGTGATTTTACTTGATGAAGTCGAGAAAGCGCATGCCGATGTATTCAATATTTTGTTACAAGTGTTGGATGACGGGCGTTTAACAGACGGTCAAGGCAGAACGGTGGATTTCCGTAATACGGTAGTGATTATGACCTCAAACTTGGGTTCCCATTTAATTCAGGAACATCAAGGCGAAGGCTATGAGGAAATGAAAAATCGAGTGATGTCGGTTGTGGGGCAACATTTCCGTCCGGAATTTATCAACCGTATTGATGAAACCGTGGTGTTCCACCCGTTGGCGAAAGAAAATATCCGTGCCATTGCAAGCATTCAATTAGAACGCTTGGCAAAACGTATGGAAAGCCGTGGTTACGAAATTGTATTCAGCGAAGCACTCATTGATTTCATTGGTGAAGTAGGCTATGACCCTATTTACGGTGCACGTCCGTTAAAACGAGCGATTCAGCAAGAGATCGAAAATCCGCTGGCACAACAAATTCTTTCTGGTAAATTGCTCCCAAGCAGCGTTGTTACCGTGGATTATGCCGATGGCAAAGTTGTCGCAAGACAATAAATTCCAAATACAAAAAGTGCGGTTAAAAATGACCGCACTTTTTTACTTTCTCACTAAAATCAAAAACCGACAATCGTAAGGGTTGTTCTCGTCTTTCTCTCGGTATTCTTCAAATTCAATATGCCATTCAGCCCAATTTAAGTTGGGGAAAAAGGTATCGCCCTCAATTTCTGCTTGAATTTGGGTTAAATAGAGTTTATCAGCTTGGGGTAAATATTGTTTAAAGAGTTCACCGCCGCCAATCAGCATAATTTCTTCAGAATCTTTGACAAAATCAACCGCACTTTCAAGGCTGTTTTTCCAAACTATTCCTTCATATTCATAAGGCTGACGAGACAATACGATATTGACCCGTTTTGGTAGAGGACGACCAATACTTTCAAAAGTTTTACGCCCCATAATAATCGGTTTCCCTGTGGTATTTTTTCTAAACCAAGCAAGATCGGCCGGCAGGTGCCAAGGCATTTGGTTATCTTTGCCAATTACGCTATTGAGCGTGGTGGCAACAATTAAACTGAATGTCATAAAAACTCCTTGTTGAATTGCTGAGCAATATATCACAGCACCGCATAAAGTTAATGCTTTTTAACAAATTTAGTGATAACGTAAACGCCATTTTTCGAGACTAAAATAGAGAAAAAATGAACAAGAAAACCATTGTTGTTAAATTTGGTACGAGCACCTTAACTCAAGGTTCACCGAAATTAAATTCGCCACATATGATGGAAATTGTGAGACAAATTGCACAACTTCATCATGAGGGATTTCGTATTGTGATTGTGACCTCCGGTGCGATTGCCGCCGGTCGCCATTATTTGAATCATCCTACGCTGCCTTCGACCATTGCTTCCAAACAATTATTGGCAGCAGTCGGGCAAAGCCAACTTATTCAGGCGTGGGAAAAATTATTTGCGATTTACGATATTCATATCGGGCAGATTTTATTGACCCGTGCGGATATTGAAGATCGCGAGCGTTTTCTTAATGCCCGTGATACGTTACATGCGTTATTGGATAATCAAATTATCCCCGTGATTAACGAAAATGATGCGGTGGCAACGGCGGAAATTAAAGTCGGGGATAACGATAATTTGTCTGCGTTGGTGGCAATTTTGGTGCAAGCGGAACAACTTTATCTTTTAACAGATCAACAAGGATTATTTGATAGTGATCCGCGCAAAAATCCTAATGCAAAACTCATTCCGGTGGTGGATAAAATCACCGATCATATTCGCTCTATAGCCGGTGGCAGCGGTACGAATCTTGGCACAGGGGGGATGAGTACGAAAATCATCGCGGCAGATGTGGCAACACGTTCCGGTATTGAAACGATTATTGCGCCGGGTAATCGTTCAAATGTCATTATGGATTTGGCTCACGAACAGGATATTGGCACGAAGTTCACCGCCCATCATACAGATCGTTTAGAAAGTCGTAAGCAATGGTTATTTGCTGCGCCTTCAGCCGGTGTGGTCACCATTGATGATGGTGCAGAGCAAGCCATGCTTGTGCAAAATAAATCGCTTTTGCCTGCTGGAATTGTGGCGGTGGAAGGACGCTTTTCCCGTGGTGAGGTCGTGAAAATTCGCAATCAGGCAGGCAAAAATATTGCACTTGGTATGCCACGCTATAACAGTGATGCGTTATTGTTAATCAAGGGAAAAAAATCTCAAGAAATTGAAGCGATTTTAGGCTATGAATATGGCGCGGTTGCACTTCATCGTGATGATATGATTATTTTGTAAGAATAATGTGATTTATAGGAAAGGTGAATGAAAAAACTTATTTTAAGTATAATAATTTTAACGTTAACTGCGTGTGTACAAACACAGGAGGAGATATTATCATCAAGATCGCCTATTTCCGTTAACGGACACATAAAGCGTTTAAATACTATTGCTTGTCAAGATATAGACGATTGGTATTTGGATGGTTATCGCGTAGGCAAGGATTTTTCCACTTATCGGGAAAATCAACTTAGTCAAAGAATTCAGTTTTGCGGTGGTACAACTTCTGCACAGCGTGAGGCTTGGGATAAGGGCTATTCGGCAGGATATAAAAAAGTAGAGAAACAGTATAAGAAATCTAAAAAATCAAGAAAATCGAGAAAATAATAAGTTAGGGAAAACAAAGAGCGGTTGAAATTCAAACTGAAAATCAACCGCTCTTTTTTATCTTTGAAATTAAAGAATATCCAATAATTCTACTTCAAACACTAATGGAGAGAATGGCGGGATAGAAGCACCTGCACCACGTTCACCATAGGCTAGCTCGTGTGGGATAGTCAATTTCCATTTAGAACCCACAGGCATCATCTGTAATGCTTCCACCCAACCACGAATTACACCGTTTACCGGAAATTCCGCAGGCTGACCACGTGATACGGAACTGTCAAATACAGTGCCGTTTGGTAATGTGCCTGTGTAATGAACACGCACTTTATCGGTGGCTGACGGTTTCGCACCCGTACCTTCCGTGATGATTTCATATTGAAGACCGCTGTCAGTTACGGTTACTCCGGCTTTTTTGGCATTTTCCGCTAAAAAGCCCTTGCCTTCTTCCTCAATTACTTTGAATTTAGCCTGTTGTGCTTGTGCCGCTTGTTGTTGAAGCTGTTGTACGGAAAGCATTAATTCATTGATATCCAATGCAGGTTGATTGTGATTAATTGCATCGAAAATTCCTTTTGCTACTGCTTCAATGGCAATCTCCATTTGGCTGTCTAATAATTGTTGACCGATTTGTAAACCGATACCATAACTGCCTTTTTCAGAAAGACTTTCTAGTTTGATTTGTTCAAAATTCATGCTGTTTTCCTTTGTTAAAAATTACTTTTTGTATGCCAAAATTTCACCCATACGAACCGGCTCGCCGACACTGAGATGATCTGCCAATCTTACTTGATTTTCTTGGAATAAATTGATCACGGTAGAGCCAAGTTGGAACCAACCCATTTCTTGACCTTTGGTGAGTTTCACCGCACTTTCACCTTCATAAGTCCAAGTTTTCACTTCATTATGACGTGGTGGATTAATCACCCCCGCCCAAGTCGTCCCAATACTTGCCGTGATAGTGGCGCCGACTAAAATTTGTACCATCGTGCCAAATTCCGTATCAAACACACAAATCACCCGCTCGTTACGGGCGAATAAATTCGGCACGTGTTGGGCTAAAAACGGATTGACCGAAAATAAATCGCCGGGAACATAAATCATTTTACGGAGTGTACCATCGCAAGGCATATGCACGCGGTGATAATCTCTTGGTGAAAGATAAGTGGTGGCAAACTCGCCATTTTTAAAGGCTGTCACTAATTCTTTATCTTCCGCCAATAAATCCTCTAAACGGAAAAAATGCCCTTTGGCTTGTAATAAACGGTTATCGTCAATATGACCACATTCACTGATTCTACCGTCTGCCGGCAGGCAAAGTGCGGTCGGATTTTGGTTAATTGGGCGGGCGTTGTCTTTTAACGGACGAATAAAAAACTCGTTGAAACTTTCATATTCATTAAATTGTTCTTTTTGCGCAATACTCATATCAATGTTGTATTTTTTCGCAAAGGCTTTTATGGCGAGATGTGTGACTTTGCCCCATTTTTGCTTTGCAAACCAGCCGGCAAATTGGGTTAAGTAAAGTTGAGGAATCACATATTGAAAAGCAACTTTTAAGCGTTGCCAATAAGAAATTGAATGCATATTTATCTTTCCTTATGAAAATGAGCGCTGATTATAGCAATTTTTGTCATTCTTCCAACTTTTAATTCTCCCATAAAATTCACCGCACTTTCCATTGTGCGTGAGAAAATAATTCGCTTTGGCTATTGTTCAATGAGGTCAAAAAGGGTATATTCAGCCCAAATTTTTTATTCTTAGAAGAAGGGAGTTTCTTATTATGTTTGGTTTATCTCCGGCACAAATGATTATCTTGTTAGTGGTGATTTTGTTGGTTTTTGGTACGAAAAAATTGAGAAATGCGGGTTCTGATCTTGGTGCTGCGGTAAAAGGTTTCAAAAAGGCAATGCAAGATGATGAGCCAAAAGCCAAAGATGCAGAATTTAAATCCATAGATAACAACAGCGAAACGGCGAAAACTGAAGCAACAAAAGAGAAAGAACAGGCATAACCCGTGTTTGATATTGGTTTTTCCGAACTTGTTTTATTAATGATTGTAGGCTTAGTGGTGCTAGGTCCTAAACGTTTGCCGGTCGCAATCAGAACCGTGATGGGTTGGGTGAAGACCATTCGTGGGTTAGCCGCCAATGTTCAAAATGAATTAAAACAAGAACTGAAATTACAAGAATTACAGGATAGCATTAAGAAAGCGGAATCCCTGAATTTGCAAACCCTTTCCCCTGAGCTAAGCAAAACTGTTGAAGAATTAAAGGCTCAGGCAGATAAAATGCGCGCCGAGTTAGAATCAAAAGCCGCAGCAGCGGGGACAACGGTGGAAGAACAGATCAAAGAGCTTAAAAGTGCGGCTGAAAATATTAAGCCGGACGAAAATACGGTTTCAAGCGATATGTTAACAAAGAATGAAAACGTAGAAACCGATGAAAAAACGCCTTCAGATCTGACCGCACTTGAACCCCATGAACAAGCTGAATTAACCGAGCGCTTGTCTGATTATTATCCACCGGATGAAATGGATGTCGCCCCGGCTCCAAAATCCCAATCATAGAGAGTTTTTATGAATCACGTGGATGAATCTCAACCCCTTATTACCCATCTCGTCGAATTAAGAAACCGCTTATTGCGTTGTGTGATTTGTATTACGGTGATCTTTGTTGGTTTGGTGTATTTTTCTAATGATATTTATCATTTCGTTGCTTCTCCCTTAACAGAGGTGATGCCGAAAGGGGCAACGATGATAGCAACGAATATTCAAACCCCTTTTTTCACACCGATTAAATTGACGGCAATTGTTTCCGTGTTTATTTCGGTACCTTATTTGCTTTATCAAATTTGGGCATTTGTTGCCCCTGCGTTATATCAACATGAAAAGCGAATGATTTATCCGTTACTATTTTCCAGTACGATTTTATTTTACTGTGGTGTAGCCTTTGCCTATTATGTGGTGTTTCCCTTTGTTTTCGGTTTCTTCACGCAAACCGCCCCGGAAGGTGTGGCGATTGCAACGGACATTAGTAGCTACCTTGATTTTGCCTTGGCCTTATTCCTTGCCTTTGGAGTATGTTTTGAAGTGCCGATTGCGATTATTTTACTTTGTTGGACAGGTGTCACGACAGTAAAAGCCCTTGCAGAAAAACGCCCTTATATTATTGTCGCCGCATTTTTTATCGGGATGATTCTTACACCGCCTGATGTGTTTTCTCAAACATTACTTGCTGTGCCAATGTGGTTATTGTTTGAACTTGGTTTGCTTGTCGCTCGTTTCTATCAACCAAAAGATGAAACTGAAGAAAGTGCGGTTAAAAATTCAGAAGAAAAAACAGAATAACAAATGGGGGCATTGCCCCCTTTCTCGTCATAAATAGTCAGTAAAAGGATAACAATATGACCCAACAAATTTTTACAGGATTTCCAACCCGTCGTTTACGCCGTTTACGTAAACATGATTTCAGTCGCCGCTTGGTCGCTGAAAACAAACTTACAGCGGATGATTTAATTTATCCGGTGTTTATTTTAGAAGGTGAAAATTATCGTGAAGCGGTTCCTTCTATGCCGGGCGTGGAACGTTTAACCATTGATCAATTATTGGTTGAAGCCGAACTTTTGGTGAAATACGGTGTGCCGGTGATTTCGCTTTTTCCTGTGATTGAACAAAACAAGAAAACCTTAATGGCAGAAGAAGCCTATAATCCGAACGGTTTGGTGCAGCGTGCCGTAAAAGCCTTAAAAGCGGCGCATCCGGAATTAGGTGTGCTAACAGATGTGGCACTTGATCCTTATACTATTCATGGGCAAGACGGCATTATTGATGAGGAAGGTTACGTGTTAAACGACATCACAACAAATGTTTTAATAAAACAAGCACTTTCTCATGCGGAGGCTGGGGCTGATATTGTTGCACCAAGTGATATGATGGACGGGCGTATCGGGCGTATTCGTCAAGCGTTAGAAGAAAAAGGTTTTATCAATACACAAATTATGGCGTATTCCGCAAAATATGCCTCAAATTATTATGGGCCTTTCCGTGATGCTGTCGGTTCTTCCGGTAATCTGAAAGGTGGTGATAAGAAAACCTATCAACTTGATCCGGCAAATGGTGATGAGGGTTTGCAAGAAGTGGCGCTTGATTTGCAGGAAGGGGCGGATATGGTGATGGTAAAACCGGGAATGCCTTACTTGGATATGGTTTATCGTGTGAAAAAACATTTTGGCGTACCGACTTTTGCTTATCAAGTTTCCGGTGAATATGCCATGCATATGGCGGCAATTCAAAATGGTTGGCTAAAAGAAAAAGAATGTATTATGGAATCCCTTCTTTGCTTTAAACGTGCGGGAGCAGACGGGATTTTAACTTATTTTGCCAAACAGGTGGCAGAATGGTTGTATTTGGAAAACAAAAATAAATAGTTTTTCATGTGAAATGTGATCTTCATCATGAAAATTAAATTTTATTTAATGGAAACGAGAAAATATTAGATATTTTCTCGTTTTTTCTTTTTTATTCATTTTTTCCTTAAAAAAATCATTGCAATGTTAAATGAGTCATTGCATATTGTTTTCTAACCGTTCGAAAACGGTTGCTCATAATAAAACAAACACACAAACATCAAAAAATTAAGAAGGAAACATCGTATGTCAACAGTCTCATCTTTAGACGGGTTTTTGGCAAAAGTCGCACAGCGTGACAGCCATCAGCCTGAATTTTTACAAGCAGTTCGTGAGGTTTTCACTTCTATTTGGCCGTTTTTGGAAGCCAATCCAAAGTATCGTTCTGAAGCCTTATTAGAACGTTTAGTCGAACCGGAGCGTGCATTTCAATTCCGTGTAGCTTGGACGGATGATAAAGGTCAAGTCCAAGTTAATCGTGCGTTCCGCGTACAGTTTAATAGTGCGATTGGACCTTACAAAGGTGGTATGCGTTTCCATCCTTCTGTGAATCTTTCAATCTTAAAATTTTTAGGCTTTGAACAAATTTTCAAAAATGCGCTAACTACCTTACCAATGGGGGGAGGCAAAGGCGGATCGGATTTTGATCCTAAAGGGAAATCTGATGCAGAAGTGATGCGTTTCTGTCAGGCATTAATGGCGGAATTATATCGTCATATCGGGGCTGATACGGATGTGCCAGCCGGTGATATCGGTGTGGGCGGTCGTGAAGTGGGCTACCTTGCCGGTTATATGAAAAAATTATCGAATCAATCCGCCTGTGTTTTCACCGGTCGAGGCTTATCTTTCGGAGGGAGTTTAATTCGTCCGGAAGCGACAGGCTACGGATTGGTTTATTTTGCACAAGCCATGCTAGCCGAAAAAGGGGATAGTTTTGCGGGGAAAGTGGTTTCTGTTTCTGGTTCGGGAAATGTGGCGCAATATGCTATCGAAAAAGCTTTAGCATTAGGTGCAAAAGTGGTGACCTGTTCGGATTCTTCCGGTTATGTGTATGACCATGAAGGGTTTACTTCCGAAAAATTAGCCGCACTTTTAGAGATTAAAAATGTTAAACGCGGTCGTGTAAAAGATTATGCAGCACAGTTTGGTTTGCAATATGTGGAAGGTAAACGCCCTTGGGAAGTGAAAGTGGATATAGCTCTTCCTTGTGCTACCCAAAACGAACTTGAAATTGCCGATGCAAAAGCCTTGATTGCAAACGGTGTGAAATTAGTGGCAGAAGGCGCAAATATGCCGACTTCCATTGAGGCAACGGATGCATTTTTAGATGCTGGTGTGTTATTCGGACCGGGTAAAGCCGCTAATGCCGGCGGAGTCGCAACGTCCGGTTTAGAAATGGCACAAAGCTCACAACGCCTATATTGGACAGCGGAAGAAGTGGATGCCAAATTACACCACATTATGTTAGATATTCATGCAAACTGTAAAAAATACGGTACAGTAGAAGGTCAAGATAACATCAATTATGTGGTGGGGGCAAATGTTGCCGGATTTGTGAAAGTGGCTGACGCGATGTTGGCACAAGGAGTTTATTAATTTCTATTTTTAAAAACATTGAATAAATTGACCGCGCTTTTCATTAAAGTGCGGTCATTTTGTCTGCAAAATTTCCTCTTTTCCCAACGCTGTTTTAGCTTGCCTTTTTGTTCAAAAAGTGTAAAATCCTCAGGCTTTTTGTCTATATATACAGAGAAAAAAGTAAGCTATATTTTTAAGTGACTTTCGAGCTTAGAAATATTCTTTTAGTAATCAAATAATTAGAGGAAGGTTATGGTAACCATTCGTTTATCTCGTGGCGGAGCTAAAAAACGCCCTTTTTATCAAATCGTAGTCGCTGACAGCCGTTCACCTCGTGACGGTCGTTTCATTGAGCGTGTAGGTTTCTTCAATCCGATTGCACAAGGTAATGCTGAACGTCTTCGTATTGACTTAGACCGTGTAATTCACTGGGTAGGTCAAGGTGCGTCATTATCTGATCGCGTTGCGTGTTTGGTAAAAGAAGCTCAAAAAGCCGCTTAATTCGCTTTTGAGTAGAGATAGGTGAAGAATATGGAACAACAACGTATTGAAGTTGTGGGCAAATTAGGCTCAACCTATGGTATCCGTGGGTGGTTACGTATTTATTCATCAACCGAATATGCTGAAAGCATTTTTGATTATCAACCTTGGTTTTTAAAAATCAAAGGTGAATGGCAGCCAACAGAGCTTGAAAATTGGCGTCATCATAATCACGAGCTGATTGTAAAGCTAAAAGGTACGGATGATCGTGAAGCAGCCCAAGTTTTAGCAAATGTTGAAATTGGTGTGGCTCTCTCCGTATTTCCTGAATTGGAAGAAGGCGATTATTACTGGCATGACTTAATCGGTTGTTCAGTAGTCAATCTTCAAGGCTATACGATGGGAACGGTCACTGAAATGATGGAAACCGGTTCAAATGATGTACTGGTCGTCAAAGCCAATAGCAAAGATGCTTTTGGAAAGCAAGAGCGGTTAATTCCGTTTTTGTATGAACAAGTAGTTAAAAGAGTCGATCTCACCACAAAAACTATTGAAGTGGATTGGGACGCTGGTTTCTAATCTCAGGTATGCTCGAACGTAATGTCGTCAGTTTTAAACAAAGTAAGGCTGAATTATGCAGATCGGAATAATTACGTTATTCCCCGAAATGTTTAAAGCGATTACGGAATTTGGGGTAACCGGTAGAGCCGTAAAACAAAATCTCTTGCAAGTGCAATGCTGGAATCCTCGTGATTTTACACGAGATAAGCATAAAACGGTCGATGATCGCCCCTATGGTGGCGGGCCGGGAATGCTAATGATGGTGCAGCCTTTACGGGATGCTATTCACGCAGCAAAAGCGGTTGCGGGAGGTAGTGCAAAGGTGATTTACCTTTCACCACAAGGACGTAAACTCGATCAATCCGGTGTCGTAGAGCTGGCACAGAATCAAAAATTGGTTTTAGTGTGCGGGCGGTATGAAGGGATTGATGAACGATTGATTCAAACTGAAATTGATGAAGAATGGTCAATCGGTGATTACGTTTTAACCGGAGGTGAATTGCCGGCAATGACATTAATTGATGCCGTTGCGCGGTTTATTCCCGGTGTATTAGGCAAACAGGCTTCCGCAGAAGAAGATTCTTTTGTCGGTGGTTTGTTGGATTGTCCACATTACACTAGACCGGAAGTTTTAGAAGGTCTCACCGTTCCACCTGTGCTGATGTCGGGGAATCACGAAGAAATTCGCAAATGGCGGTTAAAACAATCGCTTGAGAGAACGTGGCTCCGTCGCCCTGAGCTATTGGAAGGCCTAGCTCTGACTGACGAACAATGTAAGCTGTTAAAAGAAGTGAAAACGGAAAATAACAGTAAACTCAGTTAATTCTAGGATCATTAGATCAATTAAGGATCAAAAAATGTCTAACATTATTAAACAACTTGAACAAGAACAATTAAAACAAAACGTACCTAGCTTCCGCCCGGGTGACACTTTAGAAGTTAAAGTATGGGTAGTAGAAGGAAGTAAACGTCGCTTGCAAGCATTCGAAGGCGTGGTTATTGCGATTCGTAACCGTGGCTTGCACTCTGCATTTACTTTACGTAAAGTATCAAACGGTGTGGGTGTTGAGCGTGTATTCCAAACTCACTCTCCGGTAGTAGATTCCATCACTGTTAAACGTAAAGGTGCGGTGCGTAAAGCGAAACTTTACTACTTACGTGAGCGTTCAGGTAAATCTGCTCGTATTAAAGAGCGTTTGGGCGAATAATTTCGCAAATAAAGAAGAATATAAGGCTTGGATTTTCCAAGCCTTTTTTGTTATCAAAATTAGAAAAACTTAACAAAACTTGCAAAATATCAAATTTTGTTTAGATAACATGGCGTGTCTCTTGCAAAGCATACCTAAGAGAGTAGAATACCCATGATTGTAGTACTAAAAAGAAATCATCATATTTAGGTATTTTATGTCAGATGTTAAAAACTCCTCCACGCTAGCATTAACGCCTGTTGAAGCGACCGATTTCGCCGAAAGTGCCGCTGTTTATAAAGCGAAAAAACGTCCATTTCTTTCTTTTATGTCCGGTATTAATGCTGGTGCATGTATTGCATTGGCATTTGTTTTTTATACAACGACACAAACTGCATCTGCAGGTGCGCCATGGGGAATGACTAAATTAGTTGGTGGTTTAGTATTTTCTATTGGTGTGATTATGGTGGTGTTGTTAGGATCTGAACTTTTTACTTCATCAACACTCACATTTATAGCACGGGTTGGTGGGAAGATTACGACAGGGCAAATGATTCGCAACTGGATTGCCGTATATTTGGGTAATTTTGTCGGTGGTTTAATTATTGTTGCGCTTATTTGGTTTGGCGGTCAAACGATGGCGGCAAATGGACAATGGGGCTTAACAATTCTTAATACGGCACAACATAAGATTCACCATACTTGGTTTGAAGCATTTAATTTAGGCATTTTATGTAACATCATGGTGTGTTTAGCCGTTTGGTTATCTTATTCGGGAAAGACCGTTGTAGATAAGGCATTTATTATGATTTTGCCGATTGCCTTATTTGTGGCATCAGGTTTTGAACACTGTGTGGCGAATATGTTTATGATTCCCATGGGAATTATGACCGCACATTATAGTAGTCCTGAATTTTGGCTACAATTAGGCATTGAAGCGAACAAATATGCTGATTTAAATGTCTACAATTTTATTGTAAAGAATTTAATACCGGTAACGCTGGGTAATATTGTAGGCGGTGCAGTTTGCGTTGCCTTATTTCAACGTTACTTAACAAAATCTCATTAACTATTAATGAATTGAAAGGGTTTATTTTTAATAATTAACAAAGGAAATGACTATGTCAGAACTTAATGATGCACAAAAAGTTGCTTGGGCTGGTTTTACAGGCGGTGATTGGCAAGAAAATGTCAATGTACGTGATTTTATTCAAAAAAACTATACACCATATGAAGGTGACGATTCTTTCTTAGCCGGGCCGACCGAAGCGACAACTAAGCTTTGGGAAACGGTTATGGAAGGGATTAAAATTGAAAACCGTACGCATGCACCATTGGACTTTGATGAACATACACCATCAACGATCATTTCTCACGCACCGGGTTATATCAACAAAGATTTAGAAAAAATCGTTGGTCTTCAGACCGATGCACCTTTAAAACGTGCGATCATGCCATTTGGTGGTATCAAAATGGTAGAAGGCTCATGTAAAGTTTATGGGCGTGAACTTGATCCAGAAGTGAAAAAAATCTTCACTGAATATCGTAAAACCCATAACCAAGGTGTGTTTGATGTTTATACTCCGGATATTTTACGTTGCCGTAAATCTGGTGTATTAACCGGTTTACCAGATGCTTATGGTCGTGGTCGTATCATTGGGGATTATCGTCGCGTTGCACTGTACGGTGTTGATTTCTTAATGAAAGATAAATATGCCCAATTCTCATCTCTACAAGAAAATCTTGAAAATGGTGTTGATCTTGAAGCAACTATTCGTTTACGTGAAGAAATCGCAGAACAACACCGCGCACTTGCTCAAATGAAACAAATGGCGGCAAGTTATGGCTATGATATTTCTAATCCGGCAACGAATGCACAAGAAGCAATTCAATGGATGTATTTTGCTTATTTAGCAGCAATTAAATCTCAAAATGGCGCGGCAATGTCATTTGGTCGTACTGCTACTTTCATCGATATTTACATTGAACGTGACTTAAAAGCAGGCAAAATCACTGAAGGGGAAGCACAAGAATTAGTTGATCACTTAGTGATGAAACTACGTATGGTACGTTTCTTACGTACGCCTGAATACGATCAATTATTCTCCGGTGACCCAATGTGGGCAACAGAGACCATCGCCGGTATGGGATTGGATGGTCGTACATTAGTGACCAAAAATACCTTCCGTATTTTACATACCCTTTATAATATGGGAACTTCTCCGGAACCAAATCTTACTATTCTTTGGTCTGAACAATTACCGGAAAACTTCAAACGTTTCTGTGCAAAAGTTTCTATTGATACTTCATCCGTTCAGTATGAAAACGATGATTTAATGCGTCCTGATTTCAATAACGATGATTATGCAATCGCATGTTGCGTATCACCGATGATTGTCGGTAAACAAATGCAATTCTTCGGGGCTCGTGCGAACTTAGCAAAAACCTTGCTATATGCAATCAATGGTGGTGTTGATGAAAAATTAGGTATGCAAGTTGGACCTAAAACTGCACCGATTACAGATGAAGTATTAGATTTTGATACGGTAATGACCCGTATGGATAGTTTTATGGATTGGTTAGCAAAACAATATGTGACTGCGCTAAACATTATCCACTATATGCATGATAAATATTCATATGAAGCGGCATTAATGGCATTACATGATCGTGATGTATATCGCACAATGGCATGTGGTATTGCAGGTCTTTCTGTGGCGGCGGATTCACTTTCTGCAATTAAATATGCCAAAGTAAAACCAATCCGTGGCGACATTAAAGATAAAGAAGGGAATGTTGTTGCTTCTAACGTAGCAATTGATTTTGAAATCGAAGGCGAATATCCACAATATGGTAACAACGATAACCGTGTAGATGACATTGCGTGTGATTTGGTTGAACGCTTTATGAAGAAAATTCAAAAACTCAAAACTTATCGCAATGCAGTACCTACTCAGTCCGTACTGACTATCACCTCTAACGTGGTATATGGTAAGAAAACAGGTAATACGCCGGATGGCCGCCGTGCCGGTGCGCCATTTGGACCTGGGGCAAACCCAATGCACGGTCGTGACCAAAAGGGCGCGGTAGCCTCATTAACATCTGTAGCTAAACTTCCATTTGCTTATGCAAAAGATGGGATTTCTTACACTTTCTCAATCGTACCGAATGCGTTAGGTAAAGATGCAGAAGCACAACGTCGTAACCTTGCAGGTTTGATGGATGGTTATTTCCATCATGAAGCAACCGTTGAAGGCGGCCAACACTTAAATGTTAATGTGTTGAACCGTGAAATGTTGTTAGATGCAATGGAAAATCCGGATAAATATCCACAATTAACCATTCGTGTATCAGGCTATGCGGTGCGTTTTAACTCTTTGACTAAAGAGCAACAACAAGACGTGATTACTCGTACCTTTACGGAAACCATGTAAAATTTTGAAAAAATTGACCGCACTTTAGCGGAAATATCGAAATAGTGAGCCTGAGTGAAATCAGGCTCATTTTTTATTATTGTATATTCTGATAAAATTTAGCTATATTTTTAATTGTGGGTTTATTATGTCTGTTTTAGGAAGAATTCATTCATTTGAGTCTTGTGGTACGGTGGACGGTCCGGGTATTCGTTTTATTTTATTTATGCAAGGTTGTCTTATGCGTTGCAAATATTGTCACAACCGAGATACTTGGGATTTGGATGGCGGTAGAGAAATGAGTGTTGACGAGTTAATGAAAGAAGTGGTGAGTTATCGTCATTTTATGAATGCAACGGGGGGCGGTGTGACGGCATCAGGTGGCGAGGCGATTCTTCAGGCGGAATTTGTACGGGACTGGTTTCGTGCTTGTAAAAAAGAGGGAATTAATACTTGTCTTGATACCAATGGTTTTGTCCGTCATTATGATCCCGTTATTGATGAACTCTTGGATGTTACCGATCTTGTTTTACTTGATTTGAAGGAACTAAATGATCAAGTTCACCAAAATTTGATCGGTGTGCCTAATAAACGAACGCTGGAATTTGCTAAATATTTACAAAAACGTAATCAAAGAACCTGGATTCGCTATGTGGTAGTCCCGGGTTATACAGACAGTGATCATGATGTCCATCTGCTTGGACAATTTATTGAGGGAATGGAAAATATTGAAAAGGTTGAGTTATTGCCTTATCACCGTCTTGGGGCGCATAAATGGAAAACACTCGGTTTTGATTATGAGCTTGAAGATGTAATGCCGCCGACACGTGAATCATTGGAACATATTAAATCAATTTTAGAGGGTTACGGACATACTGTTAAATTCTAATTGAAGATCAACTCATTAAATCTAAGGAGGAAATGATGAAAAAACTGATTTTGGCCTTTCCTATTCTGTTACTGACCGCTTGTTATATCCACTCGCAACAAAACACAGCGCTTCAGAATGTTAAGCTGACACCGCCAACGCAAGATCGCCAGGGATATGTGCGTTTGGTTAAAGATGTGACTTATTACATAGATACGGATTCTATTTGGGTTGATAACGAAGAACCTAAAGAAGTGCATTTTGACGCAGTAATTAATTTAGACCAAGGTTTATATGTTTACCCAAAAGAATCGAAACGCTATGCGCGTTCTGTTCGCCAATATAAAATTTTAAATTGTAAAAATTATCTCCTAACACAAGTACGCACCGATTTTTATGATGAGTTTTGGGGCGAGGGGCTACGTGCTGCACCGAAAAAACAAGAGAAATATAGCATTCGTTTAACACCCAAAACCACGCTTTATAATGCAGCACAGATTATTTGTGTGAATTACAGTAAATAATCTATTTGGATAGTAAAAGGTCGCTCATCTGCGACCTTTTCATATTTCAATATTTAAAAAGTTAAGCGATCACGATTTTTTTCAAGGGTTGCTTTGCCAATTCCCTGCACTTCAAGCAGTTGATCGGCAGTGGTGAAATTACCGTATTTTTCACGATATTGCACGATTGCTTCCGCTTTTTTCGCCCCAATACCGGTTAAGAATTTTTGAATTTCACTTGCCGTTGCCGTATTGATATTGAGTTTATCGCCTACATTTTTTGAGAGCGCATTTTCGGTAATCTCGGTTTGTGTAGCCGTAGGCTCCATAGTTTTTTCTTCTGCAAATGAGCTTGCACTAATTAATGCACTTCCTAAAAGGAGTGTGCGAATTAAGGTTTTAATTAATTTCATAGTGTTTCCTTGTTAATGATGAAAATGTTGATAAAATCAACGCCAATATTTTTTCTATTTCCATGAAAATAAACAAGAAATCAACCGCACTTTTGCGATCCTGCTCGAAAAGTTTACGTGTTATGAAATAAAAACGGTTGTTTATGAATAATGTCGCCGTTGATTAAGTATCAAAATTGGTATGCTATGTTTAAATTTTTTGTTTGTTCAACTGCCCTTTTTTTTGTGATGGCAACAGCACGGGCAGAACAGTTTGTCTCCTTGACCCTGTGTAGCGATCGCCTGTTACTGGACATTGCCCACCCGGAGCAAATCGCAGCAATGTCCGCCTACTCTAAAAACCCGTTGATGATGTTAGACAAAGTGAATACTGATAAGCCCGCCCTTGAGCCTCAGCTCGCCACTTTATTACCTTATTTAGACAAAACTATACTTATCAACGAAACATTTTATCCTCAGCTTGTACAGGATTTGAAAAAACTGGGAGCAAATATTATCCCCCTTAACGATACCCCGCAAACACCCGATGAACTTTTTGCGTTAATATTGAAACTGGGTAAAATCACCGGTAATGAAATTCATGCAGCGCATTTGGTAAAAACATTACAGTTAAAGAATTTTAAGTTAAATCAATCTGTTACCGACACCTTAATACTTTCGGATACAGGTGTAGCAGAGAGTGATTTTCCACAATATTCTACGTTACTTAACTTGCTTGGATTAACGCCACTGAAAATGCCACTTACGGCACAAAATTTTTCTCTCGAAAAAATGTTGCTTTCCCAACCAAATGTGCTGATTGAAATTTCAGACAAACAAAGTTATAACCAACAAGCGGCGTTACTTAATCATCCCGTTTTACAAAAACATTTTAAAAATCGACCGCACTTTCGTATCCCAATGAAATACACCTACTGTTTCGATCACGGCGTGTGGCAGGGGGCGGAACTGATTTATAACCAAAATAAAACCTTATAAGGCTAGTGAAAATGAAGAAAATAATACCCATTGCACTGTTATTCGTTGTGATTATTGGTGGTGTGGCGTTTTTAATGCTAAAGCCAATGCCCGACAGTATTTTAAAAGGCGAAAAAGAAGCGAATCCACAGGTTTTAAATACGCAGCCGTTACCCGAAAATACGCCAATTACCCGATTAGTTGTGATGAAAAGTGAACGGCAAATGTGGGCATATCATCAAGATAAACTTGTGAAAATTTACCCGATTTCCCTTGGTAAATCGCCGATAGGGCATAAGCAATTTGAAGGAGATAAAAAAACACCGGAGGGCGTTTATCGTATTAATGAACGTAATCCAAACAGTCGTTATCACAAAAATTTAGGCATTTCATACCCCAATTCCACCGATAAAGCCTATGCCCAATCTCAAGGAAAATCGCCCGGCGGATTAATAAAAATTCACGGATTACCCAATAGATCCTTTGATATTGGTCGCCAACATTTACGCAAAGATTGGACGGATGGCTGTATTGCCGTAACTAATGAGGAAATTGATGAACTATTTAATGCCGTGATACACAATGCTGAAATTGATATTCGCCCATAAACGTCAATAAAAATAACCGCACTTTAAATGAAAAAATATCTTAACCTATTATTGTTCATACTTTTAATATTGATTGTGGTGTTGGCTCTCAATTACCAACTTCATCATTTCAGCGCATTACGCAACGCAGACGGGATGATCAGCGATATGCGCACCTTGGTGATATGGGACATTCGCCTGCCACGTATTTTACTGGCGGTCATCACAGGGGCAAGTTTGGCATTAGCCGGAAACGCCATGCAGGGCGTATTTCAAAATCCCCTTGCCAGCCCTGGTTTGCTCGGCAGTGCTAACGGCGCAACCACCGCTAGCGTTTTTCTGCTCTATTATTTTTCGCTCCCCGCCACTTTGCTACTAATCGGCGGCGTGATAGGAGCATTAGCCAGTTTTGCATTGGTCTATTTTATCGCCCATAAACAAGGATCAGCAGTGATGATTTTAAGCGGTGTCGCGGTCAATATGCTGTTGGGGTCGGTCATCGCGCTACTACTTTCCAACACACAAAGCCCTTGGGCATTAGTGGAACTTTATCGTTGGCTGCAAGGCTCGCTGGCTTGGGCAAAAACGGAGACATTATTATGGTCGCTTCCGATCCTATTGCTCGGCATTTTTTGCCTGTTTCAGCAACGCCGCTATGTGGATTTTCTCACCTTTGGCGAAGAAACCGCCGCCACAATGGGCATCAGCCCCAAACGCAGCTTTTTTCTCACCGCGCTAGGGGTTGCATTACTCGTCGGCGCGACCATTCCGCAAACGGGCACAATCGGATTTATTGGCTTAATCGCCCCGCATTTCGCCCGAATGTTACTCAAAAAACGTCCGTCCCAACTCTATTTAACCAGCGCCTTAATCGGTGCGCTATTACTTTTGGTGGCGGATCTCTGCGTGCAATATTTGCCGCCGTTTTCCCATATTTACATCGGCACGCTCACCGCTATGATTGGTGCGCCCGTGCTGATTTGGATTTTACTCACGCAACAACGGAGGCTTGCTCGTGATTAAGGTTGAAAATGTCAGCCAGCCCTACGGTTTAACCAATGTCAGCTGCCATATCCCACGGGGAAAATTCGTCGGCATAATGGGCGCAAACGGCGCGGGGAAATCCACGCTATTGAAAAGTTTGGCAGGCATCTTACCCCTTGCAAGCGGTGAAATTTGGCTAAATGCGTGCAAATTAAGTGAAATGACCGCCCGCCAAAAAAGTGAACAGTTGGCGTATTTAGCGCAAAATACCGCGATTCAATGGGATCTCTCTGCCTACGAAGTGATTGCCTTAGGTTTACCTTATTCTCTTAACCGTGCTAAAGAGCAGGAAAAAGTGCGGTCAATTTCAGACAGATTTTCTGTTTCTGACTTATTGGATAAACCCTTTCAGCAACTTTCAGGCGGTGAAAAAGCCCGTGTACAACTAGCACGTTGCTGTATTAAAAATGCGCCATTACTGCTTGCCGATGAACCGATCGCCCCGCTCGATCCTTATTATCAGATCGACATAATGGAACAACTTAAATCCCTCACCCCCAAACAGACATGCGTGGTGGCAATCCATCATTTATCACTGGCGTATAAATTTTGTGATGAAGTGATTTTGCTTGATAAAGGAAAAATACTCGCCAGCGGTGAAACGCAAGCGGTGTTAAATGCGGAAAATCTTGCGAAAGGGTTTAGCGTGCGTGCCGAATTTGATTCTGCTAAAAAAGAGATGTTTGGCGTAGAGAAGTTGGAACGATGCTCCCAACTTCTTAGATATTGAGGATAATCGGAAGCGGGTTTCGATTTGGAAAATCAGCCACTAGATGCTTTAATCTTCTTTACAAGTCAGCCAACGTACCTGTGTGCCTTGATCGTTTTTATAATAAGTGGAACTATACTGGCGCGCGACCAAATCCACAACGCTCCCCTCAATCGGCTGATAGGAACGGTAAATGACCTCAAATCTCGAACCGCGTGTATTTAACGCTCGGTTCTCAATATGATCAAACGGTACTGCCTTGCCCCCATCTAACTGAAAATAAATCCCAAAATTCTCTTTCAAACGACTCTCTCTTGAAAGCGGGAAATAGGTTGTTAAATAAGAAGTAGATTGAGTTTCGATATTTTGACAAATATAGTAATAGCGTTTATAAGCAGTGGGATTATTGAGTTCTGCTTGGGTGATGTTTTCTTTTAAGAAACGGGTTTTAACGGGCTTCTTCGGTGGTTGCGTCGTGCAGGCAAAGAGAGCGAAGAGCGTAGCCAAAAGGAAAAGTCGTTTAAGTTTGTTCATCGTTAAACAATAAATAGAAAATCAGGTGGAGTATGATAGCGGAAATCGGATAGAGTGCAAGTTTGAGAAAATGGCGATTTTTTCATTGAATTATTAAAATGAGAGTACACTGTTGATGTCGGTAAACTTGATAGCAAAGAAATTGACTTTATTGCTCAAAAGTCTGATGAAATTTTATATATTCAAGTTGCCTTTTAAATTCCTGAAAATATCCACGAAACCGATAATCTTTTGTATATTAAGGATGACTATAAAAAATTTTGATTACGGGAAAATACTATGGACAAACCTAGATTGATGGGATTGAAGTGGTTTATGTGATGGATTAGCTGTTATGGGCGTTTTTAATGCCGAGGGTAACAAGTTACCCTCGGTTATGCTAAACTCCTTTAGGGGAGAGAAATACTTGCATAGTGGACAAAATGGGAGCGTAAAATTATGGTCAACTCCTTGTCTGCTATGTCTATATAATCTTCTTAGGGTTTAGATGTAGAAATGAAATATATTAGGAAGTCTAAACTTATTTATCTTTTATTACAGGGAAATAT
>NZ_MLHG01000060.1 GCF_001998825.1 Rodentibacter mrazii | reverse complement strand
AATTATTCTCATTTATAATGCTGATTTGAAATATAACAAATTAACACCTTAATGTTTATATTACTTTGAAACCGATTTTACCTAAATTGAGTTTAGTCATCCGTAAATCTATTCAATAAAACTAACCATTATTTTCTTAAAACTCAAAATTAAATCTATCTAATTTTTCTTAATTTTCTTAAATAAATAGAGTAGAAAAACAAGCGCTCAAAAGTGACGCAACCTCACGCATAATTTAACATAATATACATTATGCGAAATTAGTGATAAGGTAAGTAAAAACTACGGATTAAGAAAATCACAGAGTTACACACAGGTCACAAATACTAGTTAAACTAGACAAATAAAGAGATTCTTACGCCTTGTAACGGGGTTTTGAGGTGTTTTATTGAATGATTGAAGTTGATTGTCAGGTTTTTGTCAAGGCAGGCGTGTCAGATATTTATAAAATTATTACATGATGCGGATTTGTCGTAATGAGGCATAAATTTTTTATAGGGCTTATTTAGAACTTAAAAAAACAAAAGCACATTCATTTCTGAATATGCTTTAATTTTAAAAAGCCTATTGTGACACGGTCATTAATTATTCAAACAATTTCACGCCATATTCATAAACTTGCTGCAGTAAAAATAGTTTTTCAGGGTTATCGGCATTTTCATCAGCAAGCTGTTTTAAACTACTCTCAAAATCAACCGCACTTTGCTGTAATTTGCGTTGACAATATTTCTGCCATTTAATTTGCTCTGCCCGCGTCAGCATTTTATAAAAATGTCGTGCACGATAATGAAATAATAAATCCGGTATGCGTTTATCTTCAAAGGCTAAACCATGTTCAACCAATTTTTCTGCCGGTAATTGGCGTAAAATAGCCATATTATTTTTATCTGCATTACTGAAGAAACCATTATAAAGCTCAGTTTCAACATTATCACTTTGCTCAAATTGACGTTCTTTGCTAAATATATCGACGACTTTTTCACGAATATCAAAGGAAGCACGCAATTTAGCTAAATTTTCTAAACATAATTGGCGATCTATACCTAAACGTTCAGAATTTTCCGGTAACAAGGTTTTAGCGGGCGCAAGGATGGGACATTTATTAATATGCACGAGTTTTAATGGCACGGATGGCACTTCCCTTTCATCCAGTTCGGTTTTTTTAGTGTATAAATCAGCCCGTAATTCATCCGCATTTTTTGCTAATAAATTATCAATATCACCAGTTAAATCGCATACAATTACAGCATTTTGATTGGAAGGATGCCAAGCTAAAGGCGCGATCCACGTGCAATTACCACGATAATTTCCAAGCATACCCGAAACATGAACCAACGGTGTCATTTCTGCCGTATCAATGAGTTTTTCTACTTCCCTTTTGCCACGATTTTCAAAGAAATATTGGAATAATTTAGGCTGTTTTTCTTTAATTAATTTTGCCATTGCGATGGTTGCATAAACATCAGCCATGGCATCATGCGCATTCTCGTGTTCAATTCCATTCGCTTTGGTAAGCTTTTCTAATTTAAAACTAGGTATTCCGTTTTCATCAAACAGCCAATTTATTCCATCGGGGCGTAATGCGTAACAAGCACGTACTAAATCCAATAAATCCCAACGGGAGTTGCCATTTTTCCAACTATATTCATAAGGATCGATAAAATTGCGATAAAAAGTATAACGCGTCATTTCATCATCAAAACGAATGTTGTTGTAGCCCATTACACAGGTATTGGGTTGAGAAAATTCGGCTAAGATTTTTTCGGCAAATTCAGGCTCAGGAATCCCCCTTTCGTTACATTCTTGAGGTGTGATACCCGTCACCATCACCGCTTCCGGAGAAGGCAAATAGTCGTTTGTTTGCTTACAATAAAGCATTATAGGTTCGCCGATGATATTAAAATCAGCATCTGTACGAATACCGGCAAACTGGGCCGGACGATCTTTAGATGGGCTGATCCCAAAACTCTCATAGTCATAAATAAAGAAGGTAATGTTATTTGACATGATATTTCTCTTTTATGCCCAAATTTTATCTAAATAATATAAACAAAAGATAGCTGTTAAACTAAAGATGATACCCAGCCAGTTAATTTTACTGATCTTTTCTTTAAATGCTAAGGCACCGGTAATAGTACCAAGGCAAATTACACCAATATTCATACCGGCAAAAACTAACGTTGGGTTACTACCAAAACTCTGATGTGCTTTAATATAAAAGAGAATATTAAAGAAATTTAGCACACCTAAAATCACGCCTCCGATGAAACTAGGCACAGTCCATTGAGTACGTTTTAGCAATAAGTAGATAAACATCACGCAGGTGGCAAGAGAAAACGAAATAAATAATGTGGCTGAAAATGCCCCACCACTTTTTGCGACCTGTTTGAATAAAATATCAATAATGCCATAGCCAAACCATACACAGACTAACCCGAAAATGCCCTTAAAATTGACCGCACTTTGTTCTCTGTTTGGTTTCGTCACTAAACAAAACAGACCAATAAATGCCAAGAGAATCCCGACTATTTTTGATTGGCTCAATGTTTCGTGGAAAATTAAAAATGCGGCTAAAATCGGCAAAAATAATGAGAGGCGTTGTGCTGCGTCAGAGCGAATAATACCGGCAAATTCCACGGCTTTCGACATAATAATAAACACGCTCGGCAATAATAACCCCAGTGCGAAGAAAATGGGTGCACTACCACTTTGTGCAATGTAATCCGTAAATTCCAGCCCCTTGAAATCCGGTTTTAACAAAAAATAGCTCAACGACAAGGCAACAATATAGTTAAAAGCAATAGCTTGCTCTACGATGATATTTTTCTTGCGTGCAATTTTGAGTAAAACAGAAACAGACACACTGAATAAAATAGCGAGTATGAGATTGTACATTTTGTTCCCTGACTAGTACTTGATTAAAAATTAATAATTTTTCAGAAGAAATGGATATTTTCAAAAAAAAGTGCGACCAAAAACACCGGTATTATATGTAGGGACACACTGCGTGTGTCCGTTATAAAATCAAATCATTTCAATATGTTAAAATTCGGACACACGCAGTGTGTCCCTACAACTTAACCAAAAAACAGATTTGTGCAACTGCTACATAATACCGAAAAACAGGCTCATTTTTAACCGCACTTCTCCTCTATTCCGTTGCACCAAATCCCCGTAACCCAACCACGTGGACATGTTCTTGGTTACCTGCGATTTTACGTACCAGTTTATAAGTTGTACCTTTTTCCGGACTGATATTTTCCGGTGCGGCGATGAGGAGTTGCATATCCAATCGTTCACACAATTCAAATAACGTGGAAATAGATTTACCATCAAGACGAGCCGCTTCATCAAGGAAAAGTAAACGACAAGGCACAATATCCTTGCCGCGAATCCGGCGACTTTCTTCTTCCCAGCTTTGTACGACCATTAGCAAAATCGACATCCCTGTACCGATAGCTTCACCGGTCGATAAGGCACCGCTTTCTGCGCGTAACCAGCCGTCCGCACCACGGAAAACTTCTACTTCCAATTCAAGATAATTGCGATAATCCAATAATTCTTCGCCGATAGTTTGCGCCGTGCGTTGTCCCATATCAATGTGCGGATTAATGCGTTGATAGAGTTTCGCCATGGCTTCTGAGAAAGTAATGCGGTTGTCATTAAATAAATCTTGATATTCATCTTGCTGACCTGAAAGAGCGTCAAGCAACATCGCATGGGTATCACGAATATTTACCACTAAACGAACGG
This sequence comes from Rodentibacter mrazii, assembly GCF_001998825.1. GTDB lineage: Bacteria > Pseudomonadota > Gammaproteobacteria > Enterobacterales > Pasteurellaceae > Rodentibacter > Rodentibacter mrazii. The sequence goes on along the minus strand of NZ_MLHG01000060.1, from coordinate 13,012 downwards.
ATTTTACCTGACCGAAAGCAATATTTTGTAGCCCCTGATTCAACATACGAATGCGGTTCTGTTCACGTTGAATGGTTTTCCGCATAATATTTGCCACACTTTCAGAGCTAATAGCCAGTTTTTTCTCACGGCTGGTAAGCTCGGCCGTTAAGCGGGAAAGTTCGATTTCCATTTGTTCAATGGCATCAATCGGATCATCGGTTTTAATAATGTCTTGGCGAATACGTTCACGTAAATGTTGATATACCGCAATAAAGAAGCGCACTTTGTTTTCCGGTTTACGGCTATCTTCCGAGGCACGTAAACTATCGCGTAAATATTCGTTATCTGTCACAGCGGTACGTAGTGCCCCCAATGCTTTATCCGACATTGAGCGAAGTTCATCAGCAGATAAATAAGCCAGTTCACGACGGTTTAAGCGTTTTTCCACATCGGAATGACGGGATAAACGTAGCACAACACACCAACTTACTTTGGCAGCAACAATCAATTCTCGCTGGGTTTTGTAATCACGTTCAGCCTTGCGAATACGGCGGTTAAGATTTTCTGCTTCACTTTCAATTAACGTGAGTTGTTTTTCTACATAAGAACGTCTTTGACGATTGGTTGAAAGCTGTTGATGTAACTCATCACGGCGAATACGTGCCCGCTCTTCCGCTCCTTCATCGGCACGCACACCCAACTCATCAATTTCACTAATGAGTTCTTTTAATAGCTGATTTTTACTGTCATAAGAACTTTGTAATCCAATGAAAACCTGATTATATTGTGCAAATTGCGTTTGTTTTTGACGAAGCTGTTCCCGTTGTACATCACGTTGGGTTTGCATTTGTTCTAAACGTTGGCGAAGTTGCTCGTTCAATTCCGAGGTTTCTGTCTGAACCCGATCTTCATAAGCAAAATGATGTTTACGCTGTACCACATCGGCTAATGCAAAAACACGTTGTTGCACTTGTTTTTGACGTTCAATGGCTTGCGTTAATTCGTTTTTTAACGCGTCATAATGTTCTGGATCGCTTTGCAGCGTGTTAGCTATCGGTTCTAGTTGTGACAACGTAGTGCCATATTGACGAATAAATAATTCGTCTTGCTCCGCTATATCTAATTGTTCGCGGCATTCCTCAATACGACCAACTAAATCTTCATCTGTCAATACATTTAATTGTGGAATTAATTTATTAAGCAACTGCATTTTTTCTTTTGCGTTGTCTAATTGAATACGTAATTGCTGCTCACCGCTACTAAATTGATTTAATTCACGATCAATTTCATTACGTTCACGGTTGATTTCCGCCATTAACTCTTCTGGGTTTGGTTGGAATGCAAGAGCTAGATGTAAACCGACAAATTGGCTGAAATGTTCGTGTAAACGTTGGCATTTTTGCACATCAAAGGCAATTTGTGCGTGATCTTCCGCAATTTCATCACGTTGAACTTGCAATTCTTCCAAACGTTTTTCACGGGCTGCACGACCAAATAATGGGATTTCCGGAAATTTAGAATAACGCAATTCACGTTCAGATACTTGCACAACTACGCCAAGCTCAAGCTCTTGTGCGGATAGTACACTGTCATCGAAAGCAGTCGGATCACCTTCAATTACATAAAGATCATCCGGACAATCATCAAGTTTATCTAATTGTTCCCTTACGGTATTTAAATCTCGAACCACAATAGCATGTCGTGCCGGGCCGTAAAGTGCGGAAAAATATGGTGCGTCTTCAATCGACACATCATCATAAAGTTCGGAAAGCAATACCCCGCCGAAACGTTCTGCAAGCGTATTCAAACGCATATCTTCAGAACCGTCAGGCTGGCTTAAACGGGAAATTTGCTCGTCTAATTGTTGGCGTTTCTGTTCAAGTTGATCACGCAGTATCGTCAATTCGCGTTCTTTCACGAGTTGCGCCTGCATAAAATTCATCACATCCTGACTATGTTGAAAGGTCTCGCCACTCTGCTCTTCCAAACGTTCCAATGCTGCCTGAGCTGTTAGCCAAGCCGGCGCTTTACGTGCATTTTCATCATAAAGTGCGGTTAAATTTTCACGTTTTTGGCGAAGTGTTGAACGTGTTTCCAGTTGTTCGGAAAGTTCGACAGAAATGTTTTCGATCAATGCCTCTTGCTCTGCGTGATAATCTTCCAATTCATCTGCGGTTTCTAAATGTAAGTTTGCGCGTTGATTAAAATCATTCAATAATCTGACCGCACTTTGTTGTTGGGCGTAACGTTGCTCCAGTTCGTGCAATTTGGCACGAAGTTGCGGAGTTTGTTGTGCTTGTAATTTTTGACTTGGGTATTCACGTAATAATTCCTTTGCGCTTTCCCAAGCGGCAGAACGGGGAATATCGCCAGCAATTTTACGGACTAATTGGTAAGCCTTATCAAATTGGGATTTTGCCGCTTCAGAAATAGACATTTTATGTTCTAATTCCAATACCGTTTCCGTCAAGCTTTCCGCATGTGCTTCAAATTCTGCGTGGTAATCAGAAACATTTTTCACATTCAGATCGGCTAAACCGCATAGGGCTTTTGCCTTTTCTAAAGCCGCAATAGCCTGTTGATATTGTAAAGCCCGTGTTTGTTGGGCGTCCAATGCCTGTTGATAGTCGGCAAGTTGAGAACGTACTTCATCGATTTCGATTTCACTTTGTTCAAACAATGCTTGGCTTTCTTCAAGTTGCTCATTGGCAGTTTCCACTACTATTTTTTGTTCTTTCAAACGTTCGGAAAGCTCTGCAACATCTTCTTGATAACGAGATATTTTTTCTTGATGACGAAGTGCATTTAACACCAGATTTAAGTGATCCTGCGCGCTTTGGTGATCCACTTCCAACGTACGTTCATTTTCCGCCAGCTCGGCAACTTCTCGGCTTAAATCAATTAAACGGTGTTGTGATAAATCCTGCTCCGTCTTGGCTTTATACCATTCACGACGAAACGCGAGTGCCGCTTCAATATTACCACGGCGTTCGTTGGCATTACGCATATAATCTGATGCCACATAATTGGTGGTTTCGGTAATTAAATGTTTGAATAAATCACGATCGGATTGAGTAACTTTAATGGCTTCCAAGGTCATACGGTTTTCACGCAACGCACTTTCCATATCTTGGAAGGCTTTGCGTACCCCTAAATTCTCCGGCAATAAATAATCACGCAAAGAACGAGTGATCGCACTTGAAATACCACCGTACAAAGACGCTTCGATAAGTTTATAGAATTTGCTGCGATCCGAGGCGGAACGTAAACGTTTTGGGATAATGCCCAAATCAAACATCATTCCGTGATAATCGGTGATGGAATGATATTGTTTAAACTGAGCGCCTAAATTCTCAATTTTATCTTTGAGTTCGTTTAAATTCAGCACACGTGCTTGACGCTCCCCCACGGTTTCTGTGAAAAGTGCGGTCGGACTTTGTGATAATTCCACACCTTGAAGGGAGAAGGTTTTTAAATCGACTTTTTTATCACGTCCGGCGACCTGCTGCAAACGAACCCCGACAAGAACACGCTGATGACGGGAATTAATAGTATCCAATACGGCGTAACAAACGCCCGGGCGTAATTTCCCATGTAAACCTTTATCACGTGATCCGCCCGTTGAGCCGGCTTCTGTTGTGTTACGGAAATGAAGTAATGTTAAATCCGGAATGAGCGCAGTAACAAACCCTGCCATCGTGGTTGATTTCCCCGCCCCATTACCACCGGAAAGCGTAGTAACTAATTCATCCAAATCAAACGTACGGGCAAAAAAGCCGTTCCAGTTGATTAATGTTAGAGAGCGAAATTTGCCCCGTTCGACAGCATGATTGATGACCGGTGCAACAAGCTGGCTTTCTGCCGTATGTTCAATGTCTTGCGCGTGTGATTCGTCCTGCACAATATCATTTTTTAATTCTAATACATCAGACATTATTCTTGCTCTCCTACATCATCAAATTCTGCTTCAATTTCAACCGCACTTTCTTCGTCGATTTCCTCAACATTATGTTCCGTATTCGCCAATGCTTGTTTTTCCAGTTGTAAAGACTGCGGAGTGGCGGCTTCCCCATCACGAATTAAGCGGGCTTGGGCTTCTAGCGGATCATCTCCGGAACGCACTTCCGCTCCGAAACGGAAAACGGATTCGGAAATAGTAAATTTGCCGCTATTTTGTTCGCCTACCGTATGAATCATTCCCAAACGGCGCAAACGACCAATTGCCGCACGCACTTTTTCAGCTAATTTTTGTTTATCCAAGTCGGAACCACTGGAGCGCTGATTCACCGCTTTTAGCAATTTGTCTCCGTCAGCTAAATTGAGTAATTCATCATAAACTTCTTGTGTGCTAAAAATCCCCTGCTGTGCCAAACGCTCCGGACTTAAATAGAGATAGCAAAGCACTTTTCCCACTAACATTTCCAATTCGGAAAGTACCGAACGGGCAATTAAGGTCGTAGCCTTAGGACGTAAATAGAAAAAGCCTTCAGGCGCACGAATCAGCTCCACATTATAGCGGCGATAAAAACCGTCTAACTCGTTTTGGAAATCCATTAAAAAGGCGTGATTATCAAGTTGTTCTGTGCTGATATGGCGACCTGAACGCAAAAGGCTATCCACCATAGGAAATAACGGATTCGCAATTGCCGTTGCAAGTTTTGGGGAAATTACATCTTGAAGATTATCTGTCATGGTTTATTTCTCTTACTCTATATCCTGTCCCAAGGATGATTAAATCTCTTTTAAAATTGACCGCACTTTAATACTTATCAATCACGTGAGCCTGTACCTCTGCACCCTGCTCATTAATTTCTTTCCAAATCGGATAAACGCCTGATAAATCGTCGTTCGCTATTCCTAAACGCACCGCCTGATCGACAATAATACGCGCCACATCAAAATGGCGGGAAAGCGGATAGCTATCAAGTTGTTCTTTGAGTACCTCGCTCAAATCTATCGGACGATTATTTTCACGGTATTGAATCAGCAGGTTTTGCATATGATCAACAATCTGATCATGTAAATCAGATAAGGATTCGTATTGCAATGCCTCAGGCAATTCGCCGAGCGCATCATCCTCACGTAATACCATTTCTTCATCACGTAAATCAACAAGGCGATCCGCTTGTGCCGTCCATAAAAACCAAGGATGATCAAAATAATGATGAATAGAATGACGCAAGCGTTGTGAAAATACTCGGTTTTTATCCATATCGATGGCAGTACGGATAAATTTATGTACATGGCGATCATAGCCAATCCATAAATCAATCGCTTGCTGTCCCCAACTGATAATACGGTCAAGTTTGGATTGAAGATCCGTGATGAGTTGGTCGATAAAATACAGCTCCTCACGCCCTATGACAGAGTCCTGAATCCGTAGTAATTGTGCCTGCAATTTATCGCCTGCGGCATTTAAGGTATCTTGTAATTCACGTAAATTGCCTGATGTTTCATCCAACAAACGTTCACAGCTTGAAATTGCGGCTTGCCAATCCTTGCTTAACAGTTCGGCAATTTCTTCTTTAATACTTTGTTGATTTTCATCCATGATACGCTGTGAAAGATCAATACTGTCAAAAATTTCTGCGACGGAATATTTCAACGGCGCAAAAACATTTTTACGCCAATAATGTTCACTTTCATTATTTTGAGCCCCTTCCTCTGCGGAATTTGATGCCCGTTGTATTTCATCTGCAACAATGGAAAGTTGCACGGAAAGCCGCAAAGTAGAAAATTCACGCTGGCGGATATAATAATCGGATACGCCCACGCCAAGTGGTGTAAGACGATAAATAGCTAAACCTTCGGTAAACTCGCTACTAAAACGATTTAATAAACGTTGTTTGACCAGCTCATTGATGGCGTTATTGGCTCGAGTGGCAATCGCATCGGTAGATTGATCAAACGCATTAATGGTATGGCGAAAGATATCCACGAGATCAGCTTCTAACATCTCGCCGTCTAATCGTTCATTATTATAAATTGCAATCGCCAACAGAAATACCAAACGCTCGGTGGGTAAATTCAGTGAAAACTCGCGTTCTTTTGCCCAAGAGACGAGTTCGGGAATGGTTTGTGAAGTCTCAATCATTGAAATGACAGCGCGTTAAAATTGAACAAAAAATTGGGGCAATTATACAGGAATTTTTGCAGATCTTAAAAATCTTCTTTTGAATTGACCGCACTTTTACCATTTTTCACGTATAATGTGCCCTTTTCATAATTAAGCCAAAAAACAGAATGAGCGAATTAACCCAACAAGAAAAAAAACAAAGCTATAATTTTAATAAATTACAGAAGCGCCTACGCCGCAACGTGGGAAATGCGATTGCGGATTTCGGTATGATAGAAGACGGCGACAAGGTGATGGTGTGTTTATCCGGTGGAAAAGACAGCTATACGCTTTTAGATATTTTGTTAAATTTACAGCAAAGTGCTCCCGTTAAGTTTGATATTGTGGCAGTGAACCTTGATCAAAAACAACCGGGCTTTCCGGAACATGTTTTGCCAACTTATTTAGAAAGTATTGGTGTAAATTACAAAATCGTGCAAGAAAACACCTACGGTATTGTAAAAGAAAAAATTCCAGAAGGTAAAACCACTTGTTCGCTCTGCTCTCGCCTACGTCGTGGCATTTTATATCGTACCGCAACGGAATTAGGCGCAACAAAAATCGCCCTCGGTCATCACCGCGATGATATGTTGGCTACGCTCTTTTTAAATATGTTTTACGGCGGAAAATTAAAATCTATGCCACCAAAATTAATTTCAGATGATGGAAAACAAATCGTCATTCGCCCGTTGGCTTACTGTAAAGAAAAAGATATTGAGAAATATGCGATTGCAAAAAAATTTCCAATTATTCCTTGTAATTTATGCGGCTCTCAACCGAATTTACAACGCCAAGTGGTAAAAGAAATGCTTAATACTTGGGATCGCCAATATCCGGGGCGTTTAGAAACTATGTTCAGCGCAATGCAAAACATCACGTTGTCACATTTATGTGATCCGAAACTCTTTGATTTTAAAGGTATTCAACACGGACAATCATTAGACGGTATTGAAGGCGACATGGCATTTGATGAAGAACGAATCGAACCGATGCAATTTGATAATGAAGAATCTATTGATTTTTCTGATCAAGAAATGATTAGTTTTAAAGAAGTAAAATAAAATGATTGAAGTGCAAGGAAACCAAATTAAAACCGATTCATCAGGCTACCTCACCAATCTTGCCGATTGGAATGAAGAAGTTGCCAAAGCCATCGCACAAGAGGAAAACATTGAACTTTCTCCAGCTCATTGGGAAGTAATTTATTTTGTGCGGAATTTTTATCAAGAATACAACACATCTCCCGCTATCCGTATGCTGGTAAAAGCGATGGCTGAAAAATTGGGTGAAGATAAAGGAAACAGCCGTTATTTGCAACGTTTATTCCCTGAAGGCCCGGCAAAACAAGCCACAAAATTAGCCGGCTTGCCAAAACCGGCAAAATGCTTATAACTCTTTGATTAGCTTAATTGGGTAATTGTGCTGTCTTATTTTTAAAATAGCCCGAAAGTGCGGTCAATTTTCACTAAATTTTATTATCCATTTTTAATTCAGCCAGTTGTTGATTAACACTCTGCTGTTGGCGTTGTACGGCTTCAAACCAGTGTTTTTTACTGTTTTCGGTGCGTTTTTTCCACACTTTTAATTCCTCATCAATTTGTTTGTCCGCCAACTTTTGGTTAAAAGGCATTCGGAAAAGACTGCCCACGTTAAACAGGAAAATTAACGGGTTTAGCCATGGGAGTTTATAGCAACGCCCGACATATTTTAGGCTGGCGGGATTGTCTTCACGCACAAAATCCCGAATGGCACGTAAAAGATAACGGTTATGCTCAAGGCTTGGGTTGGGATAACAACCGTACATTAAAAACGGTAATTGTCCTGCTTTATTGGGAATGCCGATTTGTAAAGAATAACGTCCCGTTAAACTAAAAGGATACAGTCCGTAAAGGTTATATACGATACCGCTTAACGGATCGCCCTCTTCCGGTATGAATGCCAGCCAATATTCTTTGCCCATATGTTGTTGGTAAATCACTTTTTTCTTACGGTTGATCCGAATACCACGAGGGCGTGGCGGGAACAGAATGCAAAGGAGCAATAACGGCCAGATAATATGAAAAATAGGGCGAATTAAACGTAAGCTGTCTTTATCTAAATACTTTTGCCTATATACCTCATAGTCATCTAATTTCACATTTGGGTATTTTCTTTTGAAACCTTCTCTAGACATTACACTAAGTTCTATATCATATATTTTTTTTATGCTCTTATCTGGATTAAAAGCCCATTCAAAATCATATTTAATCGCCTTGATTTGATTATCAAAGGGTCTAACTCCGTGTTGAAAATCAATAAAGGCAATCACGCCTAAAATCCCTAAAAAAATCAGACGAATCATCCCTCTGGGAAAGGCATCTAAAATTAAATGACGGATTTCCAATTCATCGGGATTCACCCGACGCACGGAATAGCCCAAGGTGTAAGTGCGGTAAAAATGCAGCCATTTTTCAAGAAGTTTCATGGTTTATCCTTTAAAGTTAAATTCCGTGTTCTTTGAATATTTTCGATATGCACTGCCCTGATAAGTAGGTATTGACACACTCATTGATAAATAATTGATTACGTTATAATTAAATTGCACCGGTGTCGGGAAATAATAGTGATTTGCCCATAACTTACCGATGATTTGTTGTTGCGGAATCACAATTTTTGCCACTCCTTGGGTTTCAAAAAACACCTGATAAGTTAAGTCTTTCTCTTCAACTTGATATTCCTCATAGGGTTGCTCATAATAATTTTTCGGCGTTGTCGGGCGACGTACCGTAATCGGGCTTTCAATCCTGATTTTATCCGCATCCGCTTGGCTATAAATGCCTTTATAGTTCACGAAAAAGAGAAATTGATTGTCATCATGTACTTCAATTTCACTGGAAAAACTAAAGTAACGCTGTATTTCAATTTGATAATACTTGCTTACAGATTTACTCGTAGTAAAAAGAGAGTCTTCAAGCTGCTTATCAAAATTACTTAATCTCTCTTTTCCTTCCCACTCATAAGCTCTTACTTCTCCCCCCCAATACTGCTCACTTCCGCCCCAAAATCCATTATCCACCCAAGTGACAATATCCGGTTGTTTGAAAAAGTCGGTGATGATACCCGCCACTAAAATCACTGAACCGGCAGCCAGCCCCACATAACCAAATCTGACCAGCCATTGCATATTGGTGGTGGCTTTGGCGACACCGATTAAACCGATTGAGGTACTGGACAGTAAAGTACCCGAACCCCGCATAATTGCGGCATACATGCCCACGGTATCCCCTTTGTAATAGGCTTCGTAGCCGTAACCGATTTCAATCACTACGGCTAACCCCGCCAATGCCGTGTTCATACTGATAAAGGCGGCTTTTAAATGGCTGAGAAAATGCGGTTTGGTTTCGGCGAGTAATAATTTTCCCACTCTTGAGAAGGTGGCTTCTTGTTGGATTTCATTTGCGGCCCGTTCAATGGTTTTTTCTAAATAACTTTTCGGTGCGTTTAAGCCGGCAAACAGGGTCAGCATTCCCACCGTCGGGTCGTTGGAAAAGCGCCCTAAGGCGGTGGTGGCGCTGTTGCTTTGCCAGATATAACCGAATATCACCGAGTAGCCCAACATTTTTTGTAAGCCGGCAAGTTGCCCTCTCGGATTGAGTACCCGATAACCCTCTTCGTGGATTTTTAATGTCGGCGCACCGTCCAAGTGGTAGAACGGGTGCGATTTGGGATTGGGTTTACGGGGAGAAGGATAACGGGATTTAATGCGAATGTCGCGATTTATTATCTCGTTTTGTTTGATTTCCGCTTGTTTGGTAAAGGGGTTAATTTCATAAATTCGGTGGATATTTTTGACCGCCCTTACCACTTCGTTTTGTTGGCGTGATTTGGTATATTTTGCCGTTCGGGTATAGAGTTTGTCGGCAATCAACGACACTAGAAAATCAAATTTTACTACTTCAAAATGGCTGGTATCCGCAATGCTGACACTACCGGCAATAATCGGATAAACGGACATCGAGAGAACGGGGTGAAGCTGTTCTACCGTGGCTTTATCTAAGGTTTGCGACTGGGGCGGTAATGTAAAGTCATCACGATAAATCGCTTCTAATAAGGTGTTGTAACCGTAAGTCGATAAATCAACACCCCAAAGCAAGCCGTGTAGATAAAGACTATAACTGCCGATAATTGCGGCAACGGTCGGGGCATGTTGGGATGATTGGAGTAATGATGTCCAGTCTGCTAATTTCTCTTTTTGTGACAGTATGTGGGCTAAATGGACGCTGACGAGATGCTTAAAATGTTCACCGTAAAGCGTGGGGAGTTTCGCCATTTTTTCGACGGCATTAATACCGCTAGGAAGTGCGGTTAAATTTAGCGCGTTTTTTAAGGTTTCAAAAATGTCTTGATGACTTTGCGCCTTCAAATGGATGTCTTTTACCTTTAATTCTCGATAAATTTGTGCTGTTTGTTTGACGGTTGGCGTGTACCATGCTGCATTGCCGCTGAGATTGGCAATATCCCGTTCATCGATTTGCGCCATACGTTGCTTATGGACTTCCGCCTGAATCAGTTGCGCCGTGCTAATCGCATAGTCGTATTGATGTAAGATGGCTTTGCGTTCTTCATCCAAATAAACGTGATAGGCGGCAAGGTCACGTGCCGTGCCAATTTCATCTGCCAATTCAATAATAAAGGCTTTTCCGTAGTGTCTTTCTAATCGAGCTAATAATTCGGCAAACTCCCGTCTATACCCTATCGGCGTATAGCAGATTAAATTATTTTCATGATTAAGTTGGTTGTCCGGTGTGTTATGGAAATCTTTGACGGCTTCCGCTACTTCAATTAAAGGTGTGCAGCCGGTATCCGGCGCACCAAGCACGACATGGCGCATCCAACGTTTACGCATTGCGGGGTCGTCAATTAATTTTTGTAAAAAAACCGCCGGCAAAAAAATATCGCTATACATAATATCGATATGGTTTATGCCTGCCGGCAAATGAATATAAGGCAACGCCATGCCAAAACGGGCTTGTTCTTGGCAAATCTTATTCTCGTAAAAATGATATTGGGTGAAAGAAAAATCCGCACTTGTCTCTCTGACCCCTTCTAACTCTGCGACATCCGGTGAATTGTATTTATAAATATACCAAGCATACATGTCTGATTTTGCACTGTTTTTTTCCTCCGGTGCTACGTCTAAAGCAAGAATATAGACGTAGCCCGAACGTAATAGACGACGTTCATAATCTTGCTGCCATTCGGTTAAATCACAAAGCGGCTTGCTATCGGTTCGACATGCTTTTAAACGTTCCCAAGGCTAACCGTACAGGATAAACCAATGTGCCTTCTTGACATGTTTTGATAACCGAAAGTGAATCATTGGCTGTTGCCATTATTCTTTTTCCCTTTTTACAAATTGGTTATATAACACCGCCACTTGTTCTTCTCTTGAGTAATGTTGATTTTCTAATTGATGTTCCAATTGTTCGAATTGATCTAGTTGAGTAATCATTGTTGCAGAAATTTTAGCCACAACATACAGGCTGACACTTTTTCCCGTAGGATAATTTTTCTCGAATGCCTCATCAAGATAAGTGAAAATAGTTCTATGGGGAAAGTTTGGATCTTTTTCCCAAAGAGAGGCATTTTCAGTAATGATCTCAGTAAAAGTTTTCTCTCTTTTTCTCAGCCATTTTTGTCTTTTTAACCCATCAAATTCGTATTTTGTCAATTTTATTGGCGATGGAATGGTATCTTCAGGTAAGGTTTTTAATTGATAATAATAAAATGAATCATCAAAACCTGAACCGAATGCGTATATTATACGTTTGCCGTCACCAAAAAATTTACTTAATTTACTAGGGATTACAGCGATGGTTTCTAAATAATCACGCAATACCCTCGGATCATAAAAACGGAAGAAAAACCATTTTCCATTTTCATCCTGCTACATAGCAAAATGGCGTAAATGCTGATATACCCTTTCAAAATCATAATAGGAATGAATGAAAATACCTTGTTCATCATCCCAGTTATATTTTGTAAAAATTTCATGCTTTCGGGTAAAAAATCCGGCGACATTATCATTTCTTTGCAATTCCGGAAAAACTTCAATCAAATAAGGACCTATTTTTTGAGTCTTCTCCCCAAATTCACCTTGAAACAAATTTCTCGCATTGTTTGGTAAACTCTCCGGTTCAAAATATTTTACTTTGTTCGAATCAAGCACAATATAGGTTTTTAATGGTGGTAACGATTCACCAAATAATTGTTTATCCCTTTCTTGTTGTGCTGAATCGACGATAGGTTTTCTGAACACCGGTTCAACAAAATCATCGGCAGATTGCTCAAATAAATTGGGCTGAATGGGTTCGTTCTGCCAAAGTAATTTTAAAATTTCATCCGGTGCAATTTTTTCCGGGTGGCAATCCATTTGTAGTGGCTCAAGTGGAACAATACCATAAATTTTATGCCGGAGTAGGTAGTCTGTTTTTTCCGGTGGGTCTGTACTTGCCATCTTCTCAATTTCAATCACTTTCACTTCATTTTCAAATAATTGCTGTGCGTAATGAAGCAAGCCTAACCGCCCATGGCGTTGAAAAAATAATGTGAGGGGAATAGGTGCAAGATGAGGATGGCAAATGATGCGATGTTTTTGTAAAAACGACTCTATTCTACTTTCAAAATCGGCTCGACTTTCTGCAAATGTTAGCAAAGCAACAAAAGTTTCCATTTGTTGTGGTGACTGAATGTAAGCGGTTGAAATCCAAACTGAACTATTCATCATAATCCCTGTTTATAAAGCATTAAAATCTAATTGTATTAGGTCATTCCAAAATCAGCTGATTTAATTGATTAACTTAAAAATCCAGCGCCATATTATATAGCGTTTTAAGCTATTAAACTTGGCTTTATTTGTTTTTCATTATAATAGCT
>NZ_MLHG01000006.1 GCF_001998825.1 Rodentibacter mrazii | reverse complement strand
GCAAGGCAAGGCAAGGCAAGCATATTTTTTGCTCCTATTTAAGAATGTCAAGTGATATTTGTAGGGACACACTGCGTGTGTCCTTACATTTTAAATAATCTAGCGCAACGCTTTCTCAATCTTCTCAAATAAATCTCTAGAAAGATTTTCAACAGTGCTTAAACGCTCCAATGCCCGTTTCATCAAGGTTTGACGTTGGGCGTCGTAGCGGGCGAAACGGATCAAGGGTTCAATCAGACGAGCGGCAACTTGTGGGTTGCTGTCGTTGAGGCGGATTAATACATCTGTTAAGAAACGATAACCTGAACCGCTGATTTCATGGAAAGCTTTAAGGTTTTGATTAGCAAAACTCCCCACTAAAGCACGAAGACGGTTTGGATTGTTGAAATTAAAACTTGGGTGAGCCATTAGATGATTCACAATGTCTAACACATTTTCATCCGGTCGGGTGGCTTGTAATGCAAACCACTTATCCATCACTAAGCCATCGTGTTGCCATTTTTGCTCAAAATCTGCGAGCAAGGTATCACGGCACGGAAGAGAAGCTTTGGTTGCCGCAGCCAGTGCCGCGAGAGTGTCCGTCATATTATTCGCCGCATTGTAATGCTTATGAACGAGATTATTGCCAAAGGAGGTATAAGCCAAATAATTTAGGCAAAGGTTTCGCATTGCACGTAGAGCAATATCCTGTTGAGTGATACGATATTCATCCAAACGAATATGGTTGTAAGCTTTAAGCAGTGGCTCTTTCAGATATTCGGCAATGGTCTTCAATATAAACGAGCGTGCAGCTACAATACCATCGGGATCAATGGTTTTAAAACTTTCGGCAAATTCAATATCCCGTGGTAAGGTAAGGATTAGGGTTGCCAATTCAATATCGTCTTCATAATTTTCCAACACTGATAAAAGTGCGGTCAAAATTTGAGGTGAAATTTCGAAATCTTCTCCTTGTTGGAAGTGAGTCACGTTACGTCGTAACTCGTTCGTCAATAACATTTGTGCCGCATCCCAACGCACAAAAGCATTTTCGGAAAATTTTAATAAAGTAAGAAGTTGTTCCGTGGTGTAATCGTAATCTAATTTCACCGGTGCGGAAAAATCTTCCAGCAATGCCGGAACAGGGCGACCATAAATGCCGTGAAATTCAAACACTTGATCTTTTTCCGTAATATTTAATACCCCGCTTAATGGTGTACCGTTGTACTGCAGCATTTGTTTCGTACCGTCTTGAGCATACAACACCATTTTTAGTGGAATATGGAGATTGACTTTTTCCATTTGATCGGCTGTTGGCGGGGTAGATTGAGAAACGGTTAAACGATAGGTGTGGGTTTGTTCGTCATAAGCATCGCTAATCAACAATTCCGGGGTGCCTGATTGACTATACCAACGACGGAATTGAGTTAAATCAAGCCCGTTCGCCCTCTCCATTGCAGAGACAAAATCTTCACAGGTAGCGGCTTTGCCATCATTTTCCGCAATATATAACGCCATCCCTTTTTGGAATCCTTCCTCGCCCAATAAAGTATGCAACATACGGATCACTTCTGCGCCTTTTTCATACACGGTAACCGTATAAAAGTTATTCATTTCAATCACTTTTTCCGGACGAATCGGATGCGCCATTGGGCCGGCATCTTCAGCGAATTGTGTAGTGCGTAAAAATTTTACATTATTGATACGGTTTACCGCACGAGAGCCGGTATCGGAAGAAAATTCTTGATCACGGAATACCGTCAAGCCTTCTTTCAAACTTAATTGGAACCAATCACGACAGGTTACACGATTCCCCGTCCAGTTATGGAAATACTCGTGTGCGATCACACTTTCAATAGCAAGATAATCTTCATCCGTTGCCGTTTGTGGATTCGCTAATACAAATTTAGAATTGAAAATATTCAATCCTTTGTTTTCCATCGCCCCCATATTGAAGAAATCCACCGCAACGATCATATAAATATCCAAATCGTATTCGAGATTAAAGCGATCTTCATCCCACTTCATGGATTTTTTCAGACTTTCCATCGCCCAACCGGCACGATCAAGATTACCACGATCCACGTAAAGTTCTAACGCCACTTCCCGTCCGCTTTTTGTGGTAAATTTATCTTCCAAAAGATCAAAGTCACCCGCCACTAAGGCAAACAAATAGCTTGGTTTCGGGAAAGGATCACGCCACTCAACCCAGTGGCGACCGTTGTCTAATTCACCTTCAGCAATACGATTTCCATTGGAAAGTAAGTAAGGATATTTCGTTTTATCTGCCGTGATTTTTGTGGTGTAACGCGCGAGAACATCAGGACGATCCAACATATAAGTAATTTGGCGAAAACCTTCCGCTTCACATTGTGTGCAGATACCCTCGCCCGATTGATACAAACCTTGTAGAGAGGTATTTTCTGCCGGCACAAGAATAGTGACTATTTCCAGTTCAAATTCAACCGCACTTTTATCACTTAAATCTAAAGTTAAACTTTCACCGTTTTGTTGATAAGCGGTAAACGGTGTACCGTTAAATTTAATGGAAGAAAATTGGAAACTATGACCGTCTAAACGCAAACTGGTTACTTCGTCATTTAAGCGTTGGAATTTTGTGGTTGCTGTTACAACGGTGTGATTCGGATCTAACTGAAAATCCAAATGAATGTCCGTAACAGTAAAATCCGGAGTTTTATAATCTTTTCGATATTTTGCTTTGGCTAACATAATTTGCTCTTTTTTTAAGAAAAAATCGCCCATTAGGATATGATTTTACGTCAAAAGTTGCAATGAGATTTTCTCTTTCAACGCTGGAGCAAACGTTTGCTTTGATCCCTTTATTTATGCTATTCTACGCACCGTTTTTAGTTTTTTTGAGAGCAAAAATGTCTGCAACACAAGCACAAATTGCTATTGTTATGGGCTCCAAAAGCGATTGGGCGACCATGCAAGAAAGCACGCAAATTTTAGATGAACTCAACGTACCTTATCACGTTGAAATCGTTTCAGCCCACCGAACCCCTGATAAACTTTTTAATTTTGCCGAAAATGCACAGCGAAACGGCTATAAAGTAATTATTGCCGGCGCAGGCGGTGCGGCGCATTTACCCGGCATGATTGCGGCAAAAACCCTTGTTCCCGTGCTTGGCGTACCGGTGAAAAGTTCAATGTTAAGCGGCGTAGATAGCCTTCATTCTATCGTACAAATGCCAAAGGGCATTCCGGTCGGTACATTAGCCATCGGACCTGCCGGCGCAGCAAACGCCGCTCTGCTTGCGGCACAAATTCTAGCTGCTTGGGATCACGACTTACTTTCCCGTTTACAGGCTTTCCGTGAAAAACAAACGAATGCGGTATTAGATAATCCTGATCCGCGCATATAACACTCAAAAATTTGACCGCACTTAAAAAAGTGCGGTTGTTTTTTTCGATTATTTTAACGAGAAATAAAATGCAACAGTCTTCCCTCTACCCTACGGTTTATGTTCTTGGCAATGGTCAATTAGGCAGAATGCTTCGCTATGCCGGCGCACCTTTAGATATTCAAGTCAAACCTTTAGCCTTCAATGCCCCTATTTTTGACTTACCGAAAACTGCGATTATCACAGCTGAAATCGAACGTTGGGAAAAAACCCCCCTTACCGAATTACTCGCCAACCATCCTCATTTTGTTAATCAATCCATCTTTGGCTTGTTAGCAGATCGTTTAACGCAAAAATCACTCTTGGATGAACTTGGGCTTTCTACCTCGCCTTGGTGCTTATTAGAAAATAAAGATCAATGGCAAGAGGTGTTCCAAAACATTAGTGAAAAAGTCGTGGTAAAACGCCGTACCGGTGGTTATGACGGCCGCGGACAATGGATTATCACCAATGAAAACAACACTGAAATTACAGATGATTTATTCGGTGAAGTGATTGCAGAGCAATTTATTCCTTTTGATGATGAAGTATCACTTGTCGGTGCTCGTTTCAAAAATGGTGAAAAACGCTTTTATCCTGTGACACACAATCTTCAACAAAATGGGATTTTACGTTATAGCGTGATGGACACCACTTTCCCTCAACACACCCGTCAGCAAACTCAAGCTGAAATGATGTTGGGTAAAATTATGGACAAGCTCAATTATGTGGGCGTCATGGCGATGGAATGTTTTGTGGTTGGCGATAAACTTCTGATTAATGAGCTTGCCCCACGTGTACACAATAGTGGCCATTGGACACAGCTTGGCTGCAGCATTAGCCAGTTTGAATTGCATTTGCGTGCTTTACTGGATTTGCCGACACCAAACTTGAAAACCTTTGCTCCAAGTGTCATGGTGAATTTAATTGGCACAGATCATAACCCGCAATGGCTAGAGACAGAGTTTGCCCAACTCCACTGGTATGGCAAAGAAGTGCGTGCAGGGCGGAAAGTCGGCCATATTAACCTTTCTCACCCGAATAAATCCGTTATTATTCAACAACTGGAAAAACTTCGACATACTTTACCGGAAGATTACCAATCCGGTTTGGACTGGACAGTCGCACAATTAAAATAAATTCATTTTTAACCGCACTTTTTGATGTAATTAACAAAACACAAAAGTGCGGTTAATTTTTATCGTGTTTTTACTTGCTAAACATAAAAGCTTGCAGTATAAAACAACAGACCTAAATCCATTAAAAAAGGAAAACGCTATGTTTGAAAATATCAAAGCCGCCCCTGCTGATCCAATCCTTGGCTTAGGTGAAGCATTCAAATCCGAAACCCGAGCCAATAAAATCAATCTTGGTATTGGAGTTTATAAAGACGCACAAGGCGCAACCCCTATCATGCGAGCGGTAAAAGAAGCCGAAAAACGCTTGCTCGACAAAGAAAATACTAAAAATTACCTCACGATTGATGGTATAGCGGAATACAACCGATTAACCCAAGAACTTTTATTTGGTGCAGACAGCAATATTATTAAACAACAACGTGCTAGAACCGTACAAAGTCTTGGCGGAACCGGGGCATTACGCATTGCCGCAGAGTTTATAAAACGCCAAACCAAAGCACAAAATGTTTGGATCAGCACACCGACTTGGCCAAACCACAATGCGATTTTCAATGCGGTAGGGATGACAATTCGTGAATATCGCTATTATGATGCAGAAAACAAAACGCTAGATTGGGATAATTTAATCGCCGATTTAAGCAATGCAAACGAAGGCGATGTAGTGCTTCTACACGGTTGCTGTCATAACCCGACCGGCATCGATCCAACACCAGAACAATGGAAACAACTTGCTGATCTTTCTGCAAAAAACGGCTGGTTGCCATTATTCGATTTTGCTTATCAAGGCTTAGCAAACGGCTTAGATGAAGATGCCCTTGGTTTACGCACCTTTGCCGCAAATCATAAAGAATTATTGGTTGCCAGCTCGTTCTCAAAAAATTTCGGTTTATATAATGAACGTGTCGGGGCATTTACGTTAGTGGCTGAAAATTCAGACATTGCTTCAACCGCATTAACCCAAGTGAAATCTATTATCCGCACCCTCTACTCTAACCCTGCCTCTCATGGTGCGGCAACGGTAGTACAAGTGCTAAGCAGTCCGCTACTTCGCCAATCTTGGGATGATGAACTCACCGAAATGCGTGAACGAATTAAGAAAATGCGCCATTTATTCGTGCAATTATTAAAAGAATTTGGTGCTCAACAAGATTTTAGTTTTATCATTGAACAAAACGGCATGTTCTCTTTCAGCGGTTTAACCGCAGAACAAGTCGATCGTTTGAAAGACGAATTTGCCATTTATGCGGTACGGTCAGGTCGCATTAACGTGGCAGGTATTACTGAAGATAATATCCGTTATTTATGTGAAAGTATTGTGAAGGTGCTTTAACCCTTCTCCCATCACAAAAGGCGTATCTTATATACGCCTTTATATCTATCATCTTAAGAACACTGCGATAAAATAACATTTAAAACACAAGCCAATACTTTAAATGTTATTCAATTTAACATTCAAATTATTGAAAAAATATAGATTAATACTTTGAATCTTAAAAAATCCCTTTAGAATATAAGGACATTATTTTATCGGGGAGGGTATTTTTTATGCAATTTATAAAAATTGTCCTTGTTGGAATCGGGCAAATTTTTTTACAAAAAAACGGTTTATCAGGTCTCATCATCTGCATTGCCATGTTTTTCAGCCATTGGGCACTAGGAATCGGTTGTTTACTTGGTGCAATCATCGGCACATTAACAGCAATTAAACTCAATTATCCTAAAGAGGAAATCAAACAAGGTTTATACGGTTTTAATGCCAGCCTTGCCTTTATGTGTACCATGTTCACCTTTGGGCTAAAAGGCGTTTCAATCCTAGTCTTTCTGTTAGGGGTTATCAGTGCAGTTGTCGCAACCTTGGTTATGCGAGAATTTACCAAAAGAAATTGGGTTGCCTACACTTTTCCTTTCGTATTCACCTGTTGGATTTTTTGCTGGGGTATAGCACAAATCGGTTTATTCGGATTATCACAAACCACCCCAAACCTTGTTGATCACACCGCCACATTAGATTCGATTAAACAACCATTTTATGCTTGGGCAGAAGTCAATTTTGGTGGAAGCCTCATCACCGGTATTCTGTTATTTATCGCTATCGCCATCAGCTCGCCTAATGTCGCGATTTGGGGAATGAGTGCAACGATCATTAGCCCTACATTAGCGGGTTTTCTGTTTGATATCGAACCAAATCAACTGGCAAACGGCATTTATAGTTTCTCTGCAATTTTGCTTGCCTGTGCCTTTTTCGGCAATCGATTCCGAGACCTTGTTTATGTGATTTTTGGCATTACGCTTGCAATTTGTATCCAATTTGGCGTGGAAAAAACCGGTTTAGCCCCTTACACCATCGGCTTTATTGTTACGGCTTGGCTTGTTCTATGGATTAAGGGCAAAGTCGATCACAACAAAGTAAGTTCAGAAAAACTCAGTAATTTATTCAATCCATAATAAAAGAGAGAGAAAATAACTATGCATTTAACATCAAGAGAACAAGAAAAATTGATGCTTTTTCTTGCGGGTGAGCTTGCGGCAAAACGCAAAGCCCGTGGCGTAAAATTAAACTATCCTGAATCTATCGCTTATATTGCCAGCCACCTACAAGAAGCGGCACGTGACGGCATGACGGTGGCGGAAGTAATGCAGTACGGTGCAACACTTTTAACTGTCGATGATGTAATGGAAGGCATCCCCGAAATGGTACACGAAGTACAAATTGAAGCAACCTTTCCCGATGGTACAAAACTCGTTACCGTGCACAATCCGATCAGATAATTCAGGTTAAATACGACTGAAGGAAGAATTGTAGTGAAGTGGCAAAAATCAATGAAAAATAACCGCTCTTTTCTCCCTTTGTAAACGAAACAAAATAAAGGAATAACACAATGATCCCAGGCGAATATAAATTAGCAAACGGTGATATTCACGCGAATATTGGGCGGAAAACCGTAAAAATCGATGTCGTTAATAAAGGCGACCGTCCAATTCAAGTTGGATCACATTACCACTTTTTTGAAACCAATAACGCCCTTGAATTTGACCGCACTTTAGCCCGTGGTATGCGTTTAAACGTCCCCTCAGGCAATGCTGTGCGTTTTGAGCCGGGTGAGGTCAAAACCGTGGAGTTAGTAGAATTTGGCGGAAACAAAGTGATTTACGGTTTCCATAATAAAATTGACGGCAAATTGTAGGGGGAAATAATGGCATTAACAATTCCAAGAGCCCAATATGTCGCAACTTATGGCCCAACAGTGGGCGATAGCGTGCGTTTAGGCGATACGGATTTATGGGCGACTATTGAACAAGATTTACTCACTAAAGGTGATGAATGTAAGTTTGGCGGTGGAAAAAGTGTCCGTGACAGTATGGCACAATCCGGTACGGCAACGCGTGATAATCCTAATGTTCTTGATCTTGTCATCACCAATGTGATGATTATTGATGCAAAACTTGGCATTATCAAAGCAGATATTGGGATTCGTGATGGGCGAATCGTTGGCATAGGTCAAGCCGGCAATCCCGATACAATGGATGGCGTTACCACAAATATGATTATCGGTGCGAGTACAGAAGTCCATAATGGCGCTAATTTAATTGCAACCGCGGGGGGAATTGATACCCATATTCACTTTATCTGCCCACAACAAGCCCAACACGCCCTCGAAAACGGTACAACAACATTAATTGGCGGCGGTACAGGACCGGCTGACGGCACACACGCTACCACCTGCACGCCCGGCGCATGGAATCTACAACGCATGTTCCAAGCGGCTGAAGCCTTACCTGTTAATGTTGGCTTTTTCGGAAAAGGCAACTGCTCTACACTTGAGCCATTAAGAGAACAAATCCGTGCCGGCGCATTAGGGTTAAAAATTCATGAGGACTGGGGGGCAACACCGGCAGTCATTGATGCAGCATTGAAAGTCGCAGACGAAATGGATGTACAAGTAGCGATCCATACCGATACCCTCAATGAAAGCGGTTTCTTAGAAGATACGATGAAAGCCATTGACGGACGAGTGATCCACACTTTCCACACCGAAGGTGCAGGCGGCGGACATGCTCCTGACATCATTAAAGCGGCAATGTATCCGAATGTACTCCCCGCTTCCACCAACCCGACCCGTCCGTTCACGGTAAACACCATTGACGAGCATTTGGATATGTTGATGGTTTGTCATCATTTAGATAAGTGTGTACCGGAAGATGTCGCATTCGCAGACAGTCGCATCCGCCCTGAAACCATTGCCGCAGAAGATATTCTGCATGATATTGGCGTGTTCTCAATTATGAGTTCCGACTCGCAAGCAATGGGGCGTGTCGGTGAAGTTGTCACCCGTACTTGGCAAACCGCAGACAAAATGAAAGCACAACGTGGCGAACTGGGTTCGGAAGGCAACGATAATTTCCGCATTAAACGCTATATTGCTAAATACACCATCAACCCGGCTATTGCTCACGGTATTGCGGATCACGTTGGCTCATTAGAAGTCGGTAAAATTGCCGATATCGTCTTATGGAAACCGATGTTTTTTGGTGTAAAACCTGAAACCGTAATCAAAAAAGGGTTTATCAGCTATGCTAAAATGGGTGATCCAAATGCCTCTATTCCAACACCACAACCGATAATCTACCGTCCAATGTATGGCAGCCAAGGCAAAGCCACCGCCCAAACCGCGGTGTTCTTCGTGTCCCAAGCCGGTGTCGATGCGAATATTAAAGAAAATTTCGGTATCGAAAAAGAGCTCATTGCGGTAAAAGGTTGCCGTAATATTGGCAAAAAAGACTTGGTTCATAATGATGCCACACCTGAAATTACCGTAGATCCGGAACGCTATGAAGTTCGGGTTGATGGAGAATTAATCACCTGCGAACCCGCAGAGAAAGTGCCATTGGCTCAGCGGTATTTTATGTTCTAATTACCTGAGGAGAGTGAGAAATTGCATTAGACATAGCGACTCTCCTTTGGAAAAGCAGTAATAATAATCCCAAAGGAGTTAAATTATGTTTAACGAGTACTTCCAAAATAGTTTGCAATAGAAATGACAAATCAGAATACGTAACAAACTAATTTACAAGGCTAAACAGAACAGAAAAATAATTAGCCGAAATAACCAAAATATTACCTAAGGTCGATAACAAAAATGAAAATTCTTAATCCAATCCTCCCCATTATAGACAGCATTTTGGGTAGTTTAACTACTCTTCGCAGTGAAGGTAAAATCACCACTCAAGCGATCGAACGGGTGGCGTTGCAATGGTATGAAAGTGAACGCAATATTTTACGGAAAACCACCAATACCGGGCGTGAAGTGGCATTTCGTTTACTCAAAGAAGGGCAACGCTTGAAACATAATGATGTAGTGTTTATCAGCGATGAACGAGCAATAGTGATCGAAATTTTACCGAGTGAAGTGATCGTCCTTTCGCCAAAAACACTACCGGAAATGGCACGAGCCTGTTATGAAATCGGCAACAAACATTCACCGCTCTTTTTAGATGGTGATGAAGTCACCCTACCTTACGACAAACCAATGTTTGAATGGCTACAATCAGCAGGCTTTAACCCACAAAAAGCAGAACGCCGTTTAAGCCAAGCGCTACGAGCCAATTCTGCACAAGGGCATTCGCACAGCCATTCACATAGTCACGATCATCACAGCTATCACCACCACGGAGATGGAAATTGGCATCAACATTAGACCGTAGTTTGGCTGATTTAGGTGCATTGCTCCACTTGGTTGATCCAACCTTGCCTATTGGTGGCTTTAACCATTCCAACGGTTTAGAAACCTTTGTTCAGCAACGAATTGTGGTAAGTAAAGCAACCCTCGAAGAATATGTTCAAACCCAGCTATTACAAAACTGGGTTTACAATGACGGGGCTTATCTCTCCCTCGCTTTCGATACCATGGAAAATCACAATTTCAACCGTTTATGCGAATTGGATTGGGAACTTTCTGCCACGAAGATTGCTCGTGAGAGCCGTGAAGGAAGTTTTAAACTCGGTGTGCGGTTGCTAAAAATTTTCATTCGCTATGAAAATCATCCTATTCTCATGGCATATCAGCAAGCCATCACCGAAAAACTGGTACAAGGCTACTTCCCTATCGTATTCGCCATGATTGCCCAAGCAATGGGGCTTACCAAAGCCGATACGCTCTATGCCTTTTATTACAATGCGGCAGTAGGGGCGATCACCAATGGAGTAAAACTAATTCCGTTAAGCCAAATGGACGGACAGGATATTTTATTCAGCTTACGCCAGCCCTTACAACAAGCGGTAGAATTAAGTTTAAATCCGGATCCTGACTGGCTCGGAGCAGCCACACTTGCCAACGATATTCGGGCAATGCAACACGAACAACTTTATACAAGACTTTATATGTCGTAAAAATTATCCTCTCTCCCGCTTGGGGAGAGAGACAGAAATTGAGTTCGGCAATTTTCGTAAGTAAAGAGGGGAAGTTCGGTTATTTTTTATAAAGATTTTACAATTCTCTCCCCATCCGAAATACTTTGGATTTCTCCCTCTTCTGCCATAAATGGGAGAGGGGAATAATTAGAAAAAGGAAATAAAATGCGTAATTACATTAAAATCGGTGTAGCCGGTCCTGTTGGGGCGGGTAAAACCGCATTAATTGAAAAGCTCACTCGTGAAATCGCCGACAAATACAGTGTGGCGGTGATCACCAATGATATTTACACCCAAGAAGATGCGGAATTTTTAACGAAAAACAGTCTGCTTCCGCCTGAGCGTATTATGGGCGTAGAAACCGGTGGCTGTCCTCATACCGCAATCCGTGAAGATGCCTCAATGAACCTAGAGGCAGTCGATGAAATGGTCGCTCGTTTTCCTGATGTGGAAATCGTCTTTATCGAATCGGGCGGCGATAATCTTTCTGCAACCTTTAGCCCGGACTTAGCGGATGTGACGATTTTCGTTATTGACGTAGCACAAGGCGAAAAAATTCCACGTAAAGGCGGACCGGGTATCACCCGTTCGGATTTATTGGTGATTAATAAAACCGACCTTGCGCCTTTTGTGGGGGCAGATTTAAGCATAATGGAACGTGATGCCCGTCGTATGCGTAACGGTCAGCCGTTTATTTTCACCAATCTAATGAAAAAAGAAAATTTAGAGGGAGTAATTGGCTGGATTGAGAAATATGCCTTATTGAAAGATGTTGAAGAACCCAAAGCATTGGTGAGATAAAAAATAATCCCCCCTCTTTAGCAAAGAGGGACAAGGGAGATTTGGCAGAAAAGAATCTAGCTCATAAGCAATTTAATATCAAGATTAAATTCAATATTATGTTGCCATCGCCCAAACCCGAATTCATTTATTTCGTGATAATCCCCTCACTCGTTTACGGGAGAGGGGGAGAGAAAATCCATAGGATTTTAGGAGAGAGAGGAGAATGGTAAAATCTCCCCCCTAGCCCTTTTAAAAGAGAAAGGCTTAAGACTTAAACAATGAACAGTAAACTCAAACTTTCCACCAAACTCGCCCAAAACGGCAAAACCCAACTTGCCGAATATTTTGCCACGCCCCCCTTTAAAGTGATGGTTTTGCCTCATTATTCAGACATTTGGCAGCTGGGATTGAATGCTATGCAAATGTCCTCCTCACCCGGTGTGCTGGCTGGCGATCTGTTGGATATCCAAATTTCACTGGCAAAATCGACCGCACTTTCACTTCATACTCAGGCATTCACCCGTGTGCAAGCCATGAATGAAAACGAAAGCGCCGAACAAATCACACAAATTAATTTGGCAGAAGGAAGCCGTTTATTCTATTTGCCACATCCATTGGTGCTCCATAAAGATGCTGCATTTAAACAGAAAACCCTCATTGAAATGCAGCCAAACAGCGAGCTGATTTACGGTGAGATTATCGCCATTGGGCGTGTGTTAAATGATGAACGTTTTGCTTTCCGCCAATTTTCATCCCATTTGAAAATTTATGCATTACAAAATAATGGTCAAAAACGTCCGCTTGTGTCGGATTGTATTCAATGGCGGCCTTCATCAACGAATCTCACCGCATTGAGCCAAATGGAAAACTATTCTCACCAAGGATCATTAATTTATCTAAACCTAGGTAAAAGTGCGGTCGAATTAAAGGCAATTTTACAAACTATTCACACGCATATTACGGAGGAAAAAAACATGCTGGTTGGTGCTTCCCTTTTGAACAGTGGTGGAATAATGGTACGTGTACTCGGACATCGTGCCGAGCAAATTCAAGTGCTTTTTCAAAATCTTGCCAAATTTTTCTAAAAAAAGCATATAAAATGGGCAGATTATTCTGCCCTATTTTTTATACCTCTACATATTCTAAAACAGGCAGACTCAATGCCTGTAAAAGTTTTTCTGCCATTGATTTATGGCTCAATTTTACCGGTTTTTCCACCATCACAATCCGCTGAATATCTGTTAATGTTTTGTCATTCAAATAGGCAAAATTCAATGCGGTTTGTAATGCGGGTAAACTTGGATTAAAGGCTGCATTTTCCGCATATCGCCCAGTAATAATTTCCCCATTTTTAAACAACATCGCTATGCCATGTGGACTTTCGGAATAAGGGCAATGGGATTGGTTCGCCGCTAAGATCGCTTGATTAATCAATTCATCAGAATGATCGGCAATCAAATGATGCTCTTCTTTTGCTAATAAATGAGCCGTAATATCAAGATCTTTTGGACCAAAAGAATCCGGTAGATAATGATGTAATGGGCTATTTAAACGATGGGGAAGATGAATCTGCAATTCTTCAGCGCCTTGCAATTCATTCATAAATTGGCGGCAATGTCCACAAGGCGTGTAATTAACAACCACATGAGCAATTTGTGTTTCACCGCGCAACCACGCATGGCTAATCGCACTTTGTTCGGCATGAATGGTTTGCTGAATTTCTACATTCGCAAATTCTTGATTCGCTCCAAAATAGAAATCACCCTTTTGACCAATTGCCACCGCACCGACATTAAAATGAGAAACAGCGGTATGACTATAACAAGCGGCGATAGGAAGTAGATGTATGGCTAATTGCCAAGGCTCTAATGTAAAATCCAAACAAAGCCGCGCCACTTGTTGAGCTGCCAAAAAGCCGCCCCAGTTCCCTGCTTCCAATTCTTGGACAATAGCCTGATTCAATGGTATATCCCGTGGCAATGCGTGTTTAATTAACTCTTGCATATTCTCTCCTTAAAAAATATCTTAAAATTTAACCGCACTTATTGTAGATCAAAACTCAACGGATCAATCGACTATTTATAAAATCTGTGAAAAAGATCACAATTGAAGTTATAAAGGCATTTTGTTAATCAATCGTTAAATCTTTTTAAAAACATAGAATTGATACAAATAATCTATCAATTCTATCTAACAAAGTGGCTTTATTCCCTACTTTTATTATGTATAATAGCCACACTTGAAGCGAGATGGCTTCTGTCTGTAAAAAGTTTATCAACAATGTAGAGGAAAACATTATGTCAAAAACATCTATCGGCTTAGATAAAGAACAATCCGCAGAATTAGCAAACAAATTAAATGATTTACTTGCCACTTATCAAATTTTCTACACCAACGTGCGTGGTTATCACTGGAATATTAAAGGTGTAAACTTCTTTGAATTACATGCAAAATTTGAAGAAATTTATACAGATTTAATCACTAAAATTGATGAACTCGCAGAACGTATTCTCACTTTAGGTCACACACCAAACAACGCTTATAGCCAATACTTAAAAGTTTCTCGTATTCAAGAAGACATTGCGGTAAGCAATGCGCAAGACTGTTTATCTGGTACATTATCAGGCTTAAAAGTATTGCTTGATCAACAACGTGAAATCCTCGCTCTTGCCGGCGATGCCGATGATGAAGGTACCGCTTCTCAAATGAGCGACTACATCAAAGAGCAAGAAAAATTGGTATGGATGTTCAAAGCCGCTTGCCAAACTTGCCATGCGTAATTCAATCTAATAAAAAGAAAACCTGCCGGTTGGCAGGTTTTTTTGTGATTAAATCGCCTTATCAAAATACAACTCCACCCCACTCTGTTCGGACATTTTCTCTAAATATGCCGCCACTTCCGGTGGGAATTGAATATCACGTACACACGTTAAATTACGTAACATTGGGAAAACAACAATATCTTCCAAAGAAAGCCCATCATTCAACGCTGAAGGGGATTTAATCAGAGGCACAAGCTTTTCCAGATCTTGATGTAAGCGCAGAAGATAGTTTGCTGTTTCATCTAAATTTTGCTGAAAATCCCCGATTGATTCGGTTTTCTTTTTAGTGAAATAATCCACCGCACTTTGGGTTTTAAATTCCGCTAGATCCATTTTAGCAAAACGTGGAATGAGCAAATGATTATAGTAACGACCGACCGTTTTTACCCATTCCTCAACTTCAGGACGAAGTTGCTCAGAAAGTATTTTTCTACCGAAATGCTCATCCACATAACGGACAATATCCAAACTTTCCGGCATTGCCGTGCCATCTTCTTTAATTAAAATCGGCACCACTTTTTTACCCACCAAACCAATCGGTGTTGTTTCGTCATCATTGGCGAGAATAACAAGTTCAAAAGGCAGATTTTTTAATCCAAAGATCATTCTTGCACGCACACAAAACGGACAATGATCATAAGCATATAATTTCATATTAGTCTCCTATTTGAGTGAAATTTTCTAATAATTTACCTAACCCACTCTGCCGTTTTACCGTTTGTCGTACTGCCATTTTCCAGATTTTTTCATCGGCAAAAACGCTGAGTGATTTTTTTGCACGGGTCACCCCGGTAAACACCAATTCACGGGAAAGCACAGGATTAGGCTCTGTCGGTAGCACCATTAGCGTGTGATCAAATTCCGAGCCTTGCGATTTATGAATTGTCATAATAAATGCCGACTCATGAGCAGGGATACGGCTGGTTAGCACTTCACGATTGCCAAACCACACTTTTCCATTTGTCAAACACAAGCCAATATCCCCGTTGTATAAACGCACATTATGATCGTTTTCCGTGATCATAATCGGTTTGCCAAGATACCAATCTTGCTCATTTCTAAACCAAAGCAAATGCTCTCGACGCAATGCTAAAGCGATTTCTTTATTCAGATTTTCCACACCTAACGGACTGCTACGAAGTGCGGTCAAAAATCGGATTGAATTAAAACGGGCTTGAATCACCTCCGCATAGGTTTTACCTTCTTCATTCAATTGATTGAAATCCACGCCCTGCCTTTGTAATTCCCGCAA
Source organism: Rodentibacter mrazii (assembly GCF_001998825.1). Taxonomy (GTDB): domain Bacteria; phylum Pseudomonadota; class Gammaproteobacteria; order Enterobacterales; family Pasteurellaceae; genus Rodentibacter; species Rodentibacter mrazii. The sequence continues at coordinate 31,386 of NZ_MLHG01000006.1, read as the reverse complement.
TTCCGTTAAATAAAGACGATAATTTTCAACCGCACTTTGCACTACTTGTTGAACCCAATCGGCTTCAGTTTGTTGTGCATTAAACGAATTAAAATATAATTCCTGAGGAAAAGATGAAAATAGCTTAAGGCTTTCTTCCCCATTGCCACATTGGATTTGCTCGGCAAGTTTACCAATGCCGGAATCTTTATCAAAACGGCGACTAAAGGTGAGATGACATAAACTATCACGCATTGGATTCGTGATTGTGGCATTTGGCACATTATACCCTGTGGTTTGGCGTAAATAATTCGCTTGTTCCTCGCTATAAGGCTCTTCTACCCATTGTGCCAGTTCGCCTAACACCGCCCCAGCCTCCACAGAAGCAAGTTGTGCTTGATCGCCTAATAAAATCAAGCGGGTTTCCGGTTTGAGGGCATTGATCAATTTTGCCATCAGAGGGAGATCGATCATCGAGGTTTCATCCACCACCAAAACATCAAGTTGTAATGGGTTTCTTTCATTGTGATGACAATGATCGTTAAAGGCATTCACCCCAAGCAAACGGTGTAATGTTTCGGCTTTTTGCGGAATGGATTGTACCAATGCTTCGGATAATCCCATAGATTGTTGTAAAAATCCTAAAGCATTTTGGAGGGATTCTTCCAACCTTGAAGCTGCTTTGCCCGTCGGCGCAACGAGTTTGATGTGTAATTGATGTTCGTATAATTCTTGCAAAACTAATAACAGCCTTGTCACGGTGGTGGTTTTTCCGGTGCCCGGTCCGCCGGTAATCACCGTGAATGGACTTTTAATCGCCGTTGCCACCGCCACTTTTTGCCAATCAATCTCTACCGATTTTTGAGGAAAATATAACGCTAATTTTTCTCGAATTTCATCAGGAGAAAAAGCCAAAGTGCGGTGATTTTTTAAGGTGTTTTTAATATATTGCACTACACGGTATTCATCTTGCCAGATACGATAAAAATACAGTACATTAAATTGAAAAACCATCGGAGCAATGTGTGAAATCGGATCTTGCGTAAATGCTAGATGTCCTCGTAAATGAGATTGCCATTGTGCCACAGGTAAAAAGTCTATTTTTTGTTGAATTTCAGTTAAATAATCCTGCTCTGTGGCACGATAGCCCAAACCGAATAAATTCCGTTCTGATGCTTTATCCAATTCAACGCAAGTATTACCTTGTGCATAGTGCCAACTACAAAGTGCTGCCAGTAAAACCGCTAAATTTTTAGTGGGTTCAGGAAGATCTTCCGGCTGTTTATCTGCAATCAGTTTGGCAAAATAATAATCGCCTAAACTGATAATATTTTGTTCATTCAATGTTTGTAAGAGCATTAACATTAAAACACCTCCTCTAATTCATTGATGAGTTGCACACTTGGGCGATCAAAAAACACACCGGATTGAGGCTCACCATTCATTCCTCTCAAGAAAAGATAAAATACGCCACCGAAATCTCGTTCATAGTCATAATTGTTATCTACGGTTTTTAAATAACGGTGTAATGCCAAAGTATAAAGCAAATATTGCCAATCATAGTGATGATGTAACATCGCTTTTTCTAAGGTGTTAGGCGAATAATCCGCCCAATTTTCACCAAGAAAATTAGATTTATAATCCAACAAATAGTACTTGCCTTGATGGCGGAAAACCAAATCAATGGTGCCACGGATCATGCCTTGGATATCTTCAAATTGCAGCATGTCAATTGGTAAGTGATGATAGGATTGTAAGGCTTTATTAAAGCCCGCTACGTCAAAATGATCCTGAATGGATAAATAAAAGGACATCTCTTTGATATAATCGGATTTTGCCAAATCAATTAATTTGATCCCATGAGATGCCGACAAGGGAGTATGCACAATTTGCTCAAACCATTGCTGTAATAATGTGATGAAATCTGTTTCCACCTGCAATTCTTGGCAAAGTTTTTCAAGGGCGACATCATTAGTTAGTGCATTAAAATCATTTTTTTCTAAATAACGATGTAACAATGTTCCCACTTGCGTGCCATGAGGAAACTCAGCAATGAGCAACCGATTGTCATTGGAAAGTGCGGTTAATATTTCAGAAGAATTTTGCAAGATTATCTGTGTATCGTAATCTTTTGCCTCATCAAAAACAGCGGATTTTTTTACCACGCTGTCATTCAGATAATTCCTCCAACGATGTTTTTGCTCTATGCTTGTGAAACTGGTGATATGCCAATTTTGCTCGATCTCACCGTGAAAAGAAGAGACAGCAAGCTCATTCTGAGGTAAAGAAAAGGATAGAGAGGGCAATTCATTTAATTTTTCTGCAGGTTCAATGACAATGCTCGACATATTCACTTTAAATTCATTAAGTAATGAGCTACTTGAATAAGTTTGTAACAGGGCTAAATTCTTCCCAATTTCCCCACGACTGAGTACATAAAGAAACGGATTCCATTTTTTATCAAATTCTGCCGGCAAGGCAAACGCCATTTGATACTTCGCCCGGGTTAATGCCACATAAAGCAAACGTAGCTCTTCTGCAAAAGTTTCCTCTGCCAATTCATCTAAATGACGATTCTCCATATCCCATAAAACGCGATCTTTATCTTTTGAGTAATAGAGATTCATGTTAGCGAATTGATTGAGATCACGGCTTGGCACAGCCAAAAACGGTAACCAAACTAAATCATATTCCAATCCTTTCGATTTATGAATCGTCACGATTTTGACTAACTGACGTTCGCTTTCTAAACGAATTTGTGCTTCTTGTCTGCCCTCTCCACGAATTTGTTTTTCAAACCAACTCAGTAATGCCGCTTCACTGTTATTTAATGTAGAGGCTTGCTGTAAAATCTCAGCAAGATGTAAAAAATCCGTTAAATCACGCTCTCCGGTAGGTAAACCCAATAAACGTTCGGCGATGCCTTGTTCAAGTAAAAGATGGTGCAACATGGGTAAGACGCCTTGTCGTTGCCAAATTTGCTGATATAGCTCAAAACTATCCGCCCATCGTTGCCAATCTTGTTCGTTATGATGAATTTGGTGAATTTCTGCCGCCGTTAAACCAAAAAGTGCAGTAGCAATCGCATTTAAAATAGATCGTTCCGTCACATTCAAACAGGCTTTCAAAACTCGTACCAATTCTTTCGCAACCCGACTATCAAACACGCTACTTTGATCAGAAAGGAATACTGAAGCAATGCCTAATTTTTGTAAGGCCGTTTTCACTAATGCGGCTTCATTTCTATCACGCACCAAAACGGCAATATTGGCAGCCTGTAAAATTTGGCTATCCTCATCCCCCTTAAAAACTGCCTGATTTTCAGCCGCACTTTTTAGCCAATGTTGAATTGAAACCGCACAAGTTTGGGCAAGTACTGTTTTATCTAATTTTCCATCATTTTTTTCCGTCAAATAAAAGCGATAAGCCGGTTCCTGTTCACCATTTAAATAAAATTGGCGATGATCCGCTTTTGCCCCTACCGATGTAAATTCAATATTGTCATAAATAAAGGGGGATTTAGGAAAATCAAATAATTTGTTTATCCCCTCCACAATTCGTTGCTCGGAACGATAGTTTTTCATTAAACTAAAACGCTCATCCGCCTGCTTGGCAGCCTTTAAATAGGTAAAAATATCCGCACCACGGAAACGATAAATCGCCTGTTTAGGGTCACCTATCATAATAAAGCCGGTATTATTCTGCCGATTTTCTCGATAAATTTTGGAAAAAATCTCATACTGCTGTGCATCCGTGTCCTGAAATTCGTCGATCATGGCAAAGGGATATTGAAAACGGATCATTTCAGCGAGTTGATCGCCCTGTTCATTTTGTAAGGCTTCACAAAGTAATCGTAATAAATCATCAAAAGACTTTTCTTGATGATTACGTTTATATTCAAGGAGTTTTTGTTGAACGCCTTGCCGGTAATGATAGAGAATAAGTTTCTTTAGCAATTCTGGGGAAAGCGTATGTTCAAATTCTTCAACCAAGTGATCCAATTTTTCTAAAATAGTGGAACAATTTGGCTTTTTGTCCCTGGCTGAATTAGCATTCACTGCTGATTGCGTAAAATATTTTACAATATCTTCACTCAATGAATGTGCTGTTGTATTCTTCACCCAAGTCGCCACTCGTGCGTAATAACCGGGCAGATTATTGGCACGATATTTATTGCCGTTTAATCGCTTATCTTGCAGTTCCTGTGCGATGAAATCTTTAATTTCCCCCTCATTTTCTTGCCATGTTTGTTTCAATTTATCAATGATATTGCGTTGCACCACCACTTTTTCTAAAAGCGTTTCAAGAGGTAAGACGAGAAGATCTTGATGTTCCAATTCAACATCGAAATTTTTGCCAATATCATTTTTAAGTAGTGCGAATACACTATCCGGCGATTTCAACTCTTGTGCAATAAAATTTGCGACCGCAAAAGACTGTGGGTAAAAATGTTCACGCCAAAATTCATTGGCAAATTGCTTCAATAAATCAGACTGATCTTTTACTAATTCCAAATTGAAATGGACACCGGAATAAAAAGCATACTGCATTAACATTCGGCGACAAAAACCATGAATGGTAAAAATTGCCGCAAGATCCATATTTTGTTCCGCCAATTTTAATCGCTGAATAGCAAGGGGAAGATCATCAATATGCTGAGAAAGTGCGGTCAGAAAATCATCATCTTTAAAAGCGCTTTCTGACTGCGTTTCCGCATAAACTGACAATTTTTGAATGGCATCTATGATGCGTTCACGGATTTTTTGCTTTAGTTCTTCCGTCGCCATTTCCGTGAAAGTGACCACTAAAATCTCTTCGACATTTAACGGGCGTGAAAAATTCTTTTCTCCTGCTTGTAATAAGAGGCGAAGATAGAGAGAACCAATGGTATAAGTTTTCCCCGTTCCGGCTGAGGCCTCGATCAAATTCACTTGATTTAAAGGTAATGCGACAGGATTAAGCGGCGTTGATGTTGTCATAGTTTCGCAAATGTGGGATTAAATAGCGTTATTGTAGGGGGGAATTGTTGCTTTGGCTATGTATTAAATTGATTTTTTAATGGCAATTATTTCGTTACAATAAGCCGCGACAAAAACAGGATAATTGGGGAAATATGCGAAAAGGTCGCTATTGTGCCTTATTGGCGTTGATACTTTTAATCGGAACAATTTCTTTACCTTGGTGGATTGCGCCAAAACAAATTGAACGGGTGGTAAATTATTTCCTTACGCCAAATTATTCTGTGCAATTATCTGATGATTGGACAATAAACAGTGAAGCATTAACACTCCCTACTTTGCAAGTCAATTCAGGAAAATGTACGCTGGCAAAGCTACATGATATTCAGCTCACCGATTGGTTTTCACCCCATTTATCGGTTGAAAATGCCGTGGTCGATTATGCTTGTATTCAAACTATACCCAGTAGCCATGATAAAACACCGATAAAATTGACCGCACTTTTTGCGACAATACCGAGCTTTGAAATTAATATTAAGCAATTTCAAGTTTCAAATGGTAACCATCTTATTCCCCTCGTTTTGCAGGACATTCTCAATGCCAATATTTCCGCAATGGTAAATCGTCACCAGGATCAATTTCAGCTGAATTTATCCGCTCAAAATGACAAAGGATTAACATTACATCATCAATCCACTCTTTCCCCTCAGGATAATCACTTTATTTGGCAAGGAAAAATCAATTATCAACCGGAACAGAATCAATCTTATCAATCCGATTTTAACCTTCAATTAAATGATGAAATTCTACAAATACAGCCAAAAGGAGAAATGACCTTAGCATGGGAAACCCCTCATTTTTCTGTCAATAACGGCGAAGCAACATTGTCTTGGGAAGGCGAAAATGGCGTAATCAAGGCACAAGATCTCACAAGAAAATCGCCATTATTGGATGTGCCATTTATTTTTACTAGGAACGGGCTGGAAATTTCTTGGGGAACATTTTATTGGACCTTTGACGGTTATCAGCCTATTAAAGGATTTTTAGGCTTGTCGTTACGCACACCACAAAAAGGCTGGCTACCCTTTGGGATTGATACCAATATCATCGTACAAACTTTTGGTGAGTATGGTAAAGGCGAGATAGTGATTTCTGGGGAAAATGGCGAAATTGGTGGTGGAGAAAAACAAGATCAGATCCATTTTAATTTAAAAACGCGTGGTGATTTACGCTATAACAACACGGTTGCACACACGAATTTAAGCTATCATCTCGGTGGCTCATTTAATGACCCTTTACTTCGTTTCAATACGGGATCTCTTTTTAAAATGGATAATCAGCAACAAGGTTCAAGTATTCATATGCGTTTACCTTTAGATAATGTACAAATCAGTAAATATGGGTTAGATGGTCGATTATTGGCAACATTACAAGGTTTCACACCACAATTTTCTGATATTGATGTGAAGCTGGACGGGCAAGCCGATGAATTTATTGCGGGGATCAAAACCGTTTTTGAACTACGTGATCCACAACATAAATTACACAATGCGGAAAGCAATGCCAATAACCGCTGGGATTGGACGATTCAAGGCAAGGCCTATTGGAAAACCTTAAAAACGTCGGTGAATCTACAAGGTACTGGTTTTTGGCAAGGCAGCCATATTGAATTAAATCAACTCACGGCTTCTTCAAATAAAATACAAACTAACGGTATAAAAATGGCACCACTTTTTCTAGAGCTGAAAGATCGACTACGTTGGGATTATGAGAAAGAACACATTCGAGGTTTATTACAAGTCAAAAGTGAGCGGATTACCTTTGATTACGGCGGACATTTTACCAAGCCGATTTTTAGTGTCGGTGTTGATGGGGAAAGTATAGAACGTTTTAATATTGCCGGAGATTTAAAGACCGGCACCCTTGGTCCTATCGACTTACTTGCCCACTATGAAAATCAAACACTAAAAGGAAAAATTAGCTGGAAAAAACAATCGGTAAACGTATTCCAATCCTTTTTTCCTCAACAGTGGGGCTGGTTAATTCATCATGGTCACATTAAAGGCATAGGCAATTTTAATATCGATCACGAAGGAATTGCAATGAAGGGGAATCTGCAACTTTATAAGGTCGGACTTTCTTTTCCTGATGGGGAAATTGAGGATTTAGACATTCATTTTCCGCTAAATTATCAGAATAATCTTTTACAAAATTCAACAAAAAAACCCATTAAGGTTTCTGTTCACAATATGCGTAAAGGCGCATTATTCCTGAATGACGTTGTATTTCATTTATCCGGTACTTATCCGTATTCTAAACTAAAACCGCTTACCTTGAGCAAGGTGAGAATCGGATTATTTGATGGTGAGGTAACATTAGATAAACTTAATTTCCCTCAAAGTGAAATGGCTACGCTCAAATTACATCACATTGATCTCAGTCGGGTTATGGCGATGGCACAATATAACCAAATCCATTTAGAAGGACGGATGAATGCGACATTGCCTTTTTGGTTAAAGAATCACACCTGTCTTATTTGCAATGGTACATTGCAACAAAGCGGTAAAATGCGTATTAAATTAAACGATGAAGTGACAAAGGGATTAAAAAAAGGTGGCTGGACCGAAAGTATTATCGTGGATTTATTAAAAGAAATGGAACTTGGCCATTCCCATGCCAGTCTTAATCTTACCTCTAACGGACAAATGAATTTGAACGCAACAATCAAAGGTTTCAATGTCAACAAACCAACACATCACCCAATTACATTAAATTATCATCACCAAGAAAATATGTTTGAATTATGGAATATGATTGACTACGGCGCTCAGTTTGAACAAAATTTACAATATCGGCTTTATCAAAATTTAGAACATGAAAAAACACCTTAAAAATCGACCGCACTTTTTTGTTGCTTTATTTTTCCTTAATGTATTGGCAGGTTGCACACCGACCATTCAACTTGATACACCAAAAGAAGGGATCACCATTAATATGAATGTGGTGGTGGATCACAATATTAATGTCACGATGGATGAAAAGGCTAAAGCCGTATCAGAGAAAAAATAAATGGCTTACATCATGTAAGCCATTCATATTGATTAAAAATTTAACACTTTATCCGCCTCAACAGTCCAATCCGCTAACTCAACGAGAGTACCGATTTCGACCCCTTCCGCTAAAGGTAATTCGGTGATACCACGTGCATTGGTACAGGTTTTACAAAGTTTTACGGTTGCCCCTTGAGCCGTTAAAATTTCCAGCATTTGCTGTAAATGATACCCTTCCGCCGGATTTTGTTTTGCCAGCCCCCCGTTCACCGCATCCGACATCAAAAACAGCTTTAAATTGACCGCACTTTTATGCTGTTCCTGCAATTGTAATGCCAAACGTAATGCACTAAAAAAATGTTCGTCCCCATAAGGCGAGGAATGAATGATGAAAAGAATATTTTGCATAATATGTCCTTTATTTCTTTGAATATAAAAAGGGCGAACCTTAGGCTCGCCCTGTCATTAACCTACCCAAACAAATTTCGCAATAAATAAAAGCGATACGACCCAAACAGGTGCATTGATTTCTTTAATGCGGCCGGTGCTGGCTTTCATAATACAATAGCTGATAAAACCAAAGGCGATCCCCTCCGTGATGGAATAAGTGAAAGGCATCATGGCTGCGGTAATAAATGCCGGCGTTGCTTCTGTTAAATCATCCCATGACACACGAATGAGGCTGGATGCCATTAAAATACCCACATAGACCAATGCGCCGGCAGTCGCATAAGTTGGCACGACGGCAGTAAGTGGTGAGAAGAAAATCGTCAATAAAAATAACACGCCGACGGTTACTGCCGTTAAACCTGTGCGTCCGCCCACGGAGACCCCTGCGCCACTTTCGATATAAGTGCTGATTGCGGAAGTACCGATATATGAACCGCCCACCGCACTGATACTATCAACCAATAGGGCTTGTTTCATTTTTGGGAAACGTCCGTTTTCATCGCTAATGCCTGCTTTGTCGGTTACACCCAATAATGTACCGGAAGAATCAAATAGGTTTACCAATAAAAATGAGAAAATAATCCCCAGCAATGCGGTATCCAACGCACCGGCAATATCCACTTTGCCAACTACGGCATCTAATGCAGGCGGCATTGAAATCACACCGTGAAACATTACCGATTCATCCAACCAAAGCGCAAGCCCCGTGACGACCGCAATAGAAATCAATACACCGGAAAAAATATTACGGGCAGCCAATACAACGATAATAAAGAAACCAAGTACGCCAAGTAACACCGTAGGATCATGCAAATCACCAAGCGCCACTAAGGTAGCCGGATTAGCCACCACAAGCCCCATATTTTTAAAACCAATTAATGCAATGAAAAAACCGATCCCGGCTCCAATTCCTACACGAATACTTAACGGAATGGACGCCATTAACCAATAACGAATTTGTAAAAGCGTTAGGACGAATAAACCGACAGAACCCCAAAAAATGGTTCCCATTCCGATTTCCCAAGAATAGCCCAACTTCCCAACAACTACATAAGCGAAAAAGGCATTCAACCCCATTGCCGGCGCAAGGGCGATCGGCAAATTACTAAATAACCCCATTGCCATCGTGCCAATACCCGCAATTAAACAAGTGGTAACAAAGACAACTTGTTTGTCCATTCCTGCATCACCTAATATCGATGGATTAACAAATACAATATAAACCATAGTAAAAAAGGTGGTGATACCCGCAATAATTTCAGTTTTTGTGGTTGAACCTTTTTCACGTAACTTAAAGACTCGTTCTAACATAATTGTTCCTTAAAATTATAACCTTGATGATAAATAGCTTCGAGTAATTTGACAGCAAGATAAGCGAGATTAAAACGTTGATCATCCGCTACCGTCCAAAATTCCATGCCGTTTTCAACCGCACTTAACAGATTAATATGTAGTTTTACCTGTCTTTCCCCACTTTCTCTTTCCCCATTTATTACTGGTGTAATACTTGTACCATGGTATTGTAAAAGTTCATTATCTTGCGGTTGGAAATCCGTCTCATAATCCCAAAGTACGGTCACTTTCTGCGCCATACCATAAAATACCGGTACTTGCACAGCATGAAATAGCACAGAATTACATTGAGGAAAAATCTTTTGAAATTGTTCTGACAAGGCTGTTGTTTTTTGTGAATAGACATCAAATGCTAACCGCTTTTCATCGTCATCTAACGGGATACCATTCAACAAACGTGCTGTTTGTCCTGCTAATTTACTGACAGTTTCACCATTTTGATAAGAAGCAGGAAGCAAGGAAGTCGCAAAAATTTGAGTAATATTAGTTGTTTGCAATACTGGCGAAATCGCCAAAGCAAGTTGGCTAACTTGAGGATCCGGCAAACTCACAATATTACGTTGTCTTAATTCAACTAAATCACCCTCATTAATTGTCGGTACTACAACAGGTACATCGGAAAGTGCAGCGCATACGCCTTTCATATCAATGATTACGCAACCGCTTTCAGCAGCAATCGCAATAGAGGCTAACTGTTCGACATCACCGGAAAAAAAGAGGTAATTAATCTCAGACCAATCCATTTCTTGCGCAGAACGCTGTACAACGCTTTTATTGTTAAAACGCACACCTTGTTCTTCATCAAAAGGGGAAATTTCTACAATTGATATGCTACCTATCGTTAGTTTACTTTCTTCAAGAGCTTCAGCAATTTTCTCACATAATTCAAATTCTGCCGCAATGGCAATATTTAGGCTTGCATCCATTTTTTTCTCCGCTATAAAATAAGCGCCCCATTCTACAAAAAAAGGGCTAAAAATAAAATGACACCGGCAATCGATTTACTTAAAAAACAAAAAATTCCTTTTATTCTTCATACTTATGAGCACGATCCCAATAATACCCATTTCGGCGAAGAAGCAGCGGAAAAATTAGGTATAGATCCCCATCGTTCTTTCAAAACCTTACTTGTAGCTGAGAACGGTGATCAAAAAAAGCTTGCCTGTTTTGTTTTACCCACATCCGATATGCTGAATTTAAAAAAAGCCGCTAAAGCGATTGACGTCAAAAAACTAGAAATGGCAGACAAAGATATTGCTCAAAAAAGCAGTGGATATTTGTTAGGGGGAATTAGCCCCCTCGCACAAAAGAAACGTTTAAAAACAGTTATAAATTCAACCGCACTTGAATTTGAAACCATTTATGTTTCCGGAGGAAAACGAGGATTAAGTGTAGAGCTTGCGCCTAGAGATTTAGCCAATTTATTAAATGCTAAGTTTGTGAATATAATTGATGAAGAATAAGAATTGGGAATAATGAAAAAGGACAAGCCATCAGCTTGTCCTCAAAATCAATTAAGCATATCCTACAGCTTTAAATCGCTACGACCGATATTTTTTATCGCTTTCCTGCCATTAAAAAGTAGAGGTATCTTGAAACAGCCCGACTTTCAGATCCGTAGCGGTATAAATAATGCGTCCATCGACTTCGACTTCACCGTCAGCCATTCCCATGACTAATTTACGATTAATCACCCGCTTCATATTAATCCGATAAATCACTTTTTTTGCTGTGGGTAAAACCTGACCGGTAAATTTGACTTCCCCAACACCTAATGCACGACCTTTTCCTTTACCGCCGCTCCAACCTAGAAAAAAGCCGACCAGCTGCCACATCGCATCTAAACCTAAACATCCCGGCATCACCGGATCGCCAATAAAATGGCAGCTAAAAAAAGGTAAATCCGGATGAATATCCAATTCTGCCTCAATATAGCCTTTTCCAAAAGTGCCACCGTCTTCCGTCATTTTCACAATACGATCCATCATTAACATTGTTGGGGCGGGAAGTTGTGGCCCTTCAGCACCAAATAGTTCACCACGGCCGGATGCAAGTAAATCTTCATAGCTGTAACTTTCTTTCTTATTTGGTGTACAAGTGTTTTGCATTTTTCTTCCTATAATTTATTTTATTCCAGTGAATCACTGATATTAAGCATTTTAAAAGGAATAAGAAATACTGTAAATAGAAAACACTTGTTAGCTGAACTTGTCCGATCAGTTTTGCAATGATGGAACCATCGACATCATGTAAAAAGAAGAGCGAACATTTGTTCGCTCTTTAACTTGTAACTATCTGAAAAAATTAAACAAGCCTTTCTTCGGTGGCTCTGCACGAAAATCAATTCGTCGCTGGATAAGACGAGAAATCGGCGTTTTGCTATCTTCGTAAATTTGATTTTCTTCTAATAGATCCCGTTGGAAAATCAATTCACAGGTTTGATAAATATCTTCTACCGGAAAAATAAAAAATTCGCCATTTTTGACCGCACTTACTACTTCATCAGAAAGGCTCAATTGCTGAATGGTTGTTGCCGGAATAATGACTCCTTGCTTTCCGGTAAGCCCTCTCCGTTGGCAAATTGTGAAAAAACCCTCAATTTTATCATTCACACCGCCTACTGCATGTACAAGTCCAAATTGATCAATTGAACCGGTTACTGCGATATGTTGTGGCAAGGGCAATTCAGCCAATGCACTGACGAGCACGCAAAAAATTGCTAACGATGCACTGTCTCCATCAATTTCACCATAAGATTGCTCAAAAACAAGGGAGGCGGAAAAAGGGAGCTGTGAAGGTAATTCCAAAATATTCGACAAACAGGCTTGCGCAATCATCATTCCTTTACCGTGTAAATTTCCGGCGAGTTCATTTTTACGTTCTACGTCCACCACTTCCCCTTCACCAAATTGCACTACGCAACTAATACGTGAAGGCTCACCAAAGACCACAGGTGTACCGGGGTATTCAATCACGGATAAACCATTAATTTGCCCGACAATTTCACCTGCTGTTTCCACATAAACCTGTTCATTGAGAATATCGGCATAGGTTTGTTCTTTTAAAAAGCCGTGTTGTAGTCTTTGCTGTTGAAAAAATGCCTCAAAATCAACCGCACTTAGTGATGTTTTTTGTGCAAGTGTCGCGGTATTAAGTAGTATATTTTTCAATATTGCGGGAGAAGCATTAATTAAAAATCGATTCTCACTTTCTCTTACAAGAAATTGATACAATTTATTCAATGCTGAAAAATCCAAAGCGAGCTGATTTTCTTCCGCTACACCTTGAACATAGCTAACCCAATTTTTTTGCTCATCAATATCGGTTACCGAAAGATAGCTTTCAATTTCGGCATAATCCGCAAAATTGTATAAATTTTCTTCCAGTTCTCCTAATGTGGCAAGTTCTGTGCGATTGCCTAACACGATCACTTTGACATCAAGCGGATAACTCGGAATTTCGCAAGATAGTGTTTTAAAGGGATGTGCAGAATACCAATCGAAGCGTTTGGTTTGTAAAATATGTTTTAAACGCTGCCACAAATCAAATTGTGCCAATAATGTTGAAGCACTCAAAATCAATACGCCCCCATTAGCACGGTGAACTAGTCCCGGATGAAGTTGAATATCTTGCGAACCCGGATGCACTTTCACACTACCAAAGAGCTGAAATTGATCGCAATATAATGCGCTTAGCACCTCTCCTGAAGCAGCGAAATTATCTTCCAACGATTTTGCCGGCTCAACCACTATTCGAGGAAATGAAAAAGAATCTCCCTGTTCCACAATGTAATTTACCCCAAAAATCGACCGCACTTGGGGTAGCATTTTCCGGACTAACGGCATAAGCAAGGCAGCATAATCAATCTGATCATCTGCTTTTAACACCATGAGGGAACGATTTGGATTGCGCAAAAACAAAGAAAGGGCATTTGTGATATTCGGCTGTAATGCCCAAAAATCAAGGGGTTGAGTGGGTTGTTCAGTATAACTTAATTGGGGTTGTAGCGATTCCCAATTAAGGGATTGTTCTTGAAAGAAAGATGAACTCACTGGCGATTTCTCATTAGTAAAATTGAGCGCATTATCTCATATTTATGTATATTGTAAAAATCAGCTGGAAAAATTAATTTAAAACACGTATATTAAATGAGTTACCACGTCACTAACCCTTATATATCATGAAATATCAAAAGTTAGAAAACCAAGAAGCTAATTGGAAATGGATTTACCTAATCCGAAAATATCGTGAAGGTGAAAATATCACGCGCTACGAAGAAAAAAGCTTACAAGAATCTGTTGTGGCAGAGTTATTAGAAAGTCAGAATTATCCGCAAAAGATTGAAAATTGGATTAAGCAGCATCTTTCTACGGCATTACCTGTTAAATTGGATCAAGCTATTCGAGCAAGAAGAAAACGTTTTTTCAATGCCGAAAAACAATCCACAAAAAAGAAATCCATTGACTTGGAATATGCGGTTTGGCTACGACTTTCAAAATATTCACGTAAAATGAATATGACTCTTTCAGAAACAATCACTTATATGATTGATGAACGTGAAAGCAAAGCGCTATATGAAAGCCAAATGTCGGCAATGAAAGATAGCCTTAAAAATTTATTAAAATAACAATCCGCCCGTAAAACGGGCGGTTTTTAAGCGACCCTATAAGGACCTAGTGCTTCACATGCCCCTTGAGGGGCATGTGAAAAGACTGACAACCGTACAATAACTCTATACTTTACCCCTATAAAGGGGTCTACATATTCTTTCTTTGATAAATTATCCTGAATCATATCTTCTTTTTCTTGATTCCTTATATATTCTTCGACCACTTTTGTGTTTAACCCTACCGTACTTACATAGTACCCCTGCGCCCCAAAGTGTCTATTTCCATATTGATATTTCAGATTCGCCTGCCTTTCAAATATCATCAGCGAAAATTTACCTTTCAGGTATCCCATAAAACTTGATACGGCCAATTTCGGGAGAATCTTCAAAAGCATACGAATATGAGCTTTCATTGCATGAGCTTCTAGAATTTCGATTTCTTTATAACTACACAACTGCCTTAATATTCCTCCGATATCTACTCGCAATTTTCCATAAATTGGCTTTCTTCGATACTTCGGATAAAGACTATATGATACTTACAGTTCCATCTTGTGTGTGATAGACTTGAATCATCATTAGATTTACTTGCCATAACTAATCCTCCTATGTGTTGAATTTGGGTTGTCAGCCTTATTCATTATAGGAGGATTTTTTTGTTCACCTCTTAAGCTTTTTGATTCCATACTCATAGCGTATGGTTTTTATAGGCAAACATAGCTTGCCTATACCGATTTTATTATTAAAACCGGTCTTTAGTTTTTAGGAAGCTAAGAGGAAGTTAGATTACCAAAAGTAACCTGCACTTAATGTTCCCCCTACTTCACCTTGTGTATTCGCAGTAAAGGCTGCTTTCACACCGTATTTACCACTATCAGTAATACGAGAATAACCTACTGCCACCGCACTTTGGTTTTGGTATTGACCAACACCTGCAGTCACTGCTGATTGACCTCCACGATATGCTTGCATTAAGCCAGCAACTGCCAATCCTGAAGCGTGACCTGCTTTACGACGTTTATCCACCTTATTAAGTTGTGAATTAATACTATTCACTGCACCTTTAAGTTGGCTTACATTTACCGCATCGCTATCTTTCACACCTGGGGCTACCCTGCATTAATACTATCCGTTGTCATACTTGGACCATTGTTAATGGTGATACTATTCGGTATTGACTACCCAACCAACACTGTTAATGGCATCAGCTACATTTTGAACTGTTGCCACTTTGCTACCTTCGCCAGCTGCAACACTCACTTTACCTGCAGGGATAACATTACCGGCTGCATCTGTAGTATCAACATTAGATGCGATAATAACATTACCTGTATTCGCTGCAATATTACCTGAAACATCAATCTTAATTGTTGTACCATCGGTTTTGCGGTTACAGTGATACTTGAGCCATTTGCCGTTGTGCTAATGCCATTTCCACCATTTACGTCAAATTGCAAACCACCTTCTTTATTTAAGGCTTGCGCACTAGTCGTTGTTCCATTATCACCGCCTAATGCAATGGTGTTGTTTGCCAAATTATTAATATTGTTGGTGATATTTGATGTTGCCTCTTTTAATTGGTTAACATTCACCGCATCGTTATCTGCTACACCTTTCGATACATTGCCAATCACTTTATTACCGGCATTCAATCCACCTTTTGTAATGCTTGGACCATTTTGGATTGTAAGCCCATCATTATTAATGGTTGTATCACCAACATTAACGGTCATTGCATTCACAGCGGTAAAAGTCACGTTATCTTTTGTTACATAAGTAACCTTACCGTCAGCCTCTTGCTTGATTTGTAAGTTTTTACTGGCAATCATTTCAACTGTATCACCAGGCTTGATTTTTCCTCAGCAATACCGTTTTTTTCACCATCAGTTGTTGCTGAGTATTTTAAAGTAAAGCCAGCAGACAATTTATTTGCAACCATATATAACTGGCTACCATTAATCGCATCACTAGAATTTTTGTTAATACGTCCCGCAGCAACATTAGTAACAGTACATGTCTGTTCATACTCCTCATTACCAACAGAAACCATACTAAATGGAGTATCTCCTGCAAAATCACCATATGTAATGCCATTAACTTCGGCTAATTTTGTACCAATCACTTCACCGGTTGCCGCCTCACCCCCTAATGCAACACTAAAATCATGAGAGGCTTGTGCTGAAGCACCTATTGCTATAGCAGTTATCTTCGAGGCATTTGCCCCACTACCGAAAGCTAATGCATACTCGCCAGTTGAAACAGCGCTATCCCCTATTTCTATTGAGATTACATTTGATGAAACAGCATTTTGACCCAGTGCTATTGACGATTGATTGGATGCCAGGCTATTAGACCCCATTGCATACGAATAACCACCAGTTGCTTGAGAGTTATAACCTATTACTATTGATAATCTAGATGATGAAGCATTTGCAAGGTTACCAAGAGCAATACTTTGTGAAGTAGCAGTCGCATTAGTAACAATTGCAATAGAATTGAGCGATAATGCCCCGACTGCCTCACTAACCTTACCTAAGTTGGTTGTCGCATCACCTGTGCCAGCATTTGTGCCATTATTGACGTGGAAATAGGCTTGTGGTTCTTCTGCATTATTAGTAATTTGAGTTTTAATAGCATTAATTGCATCGTGGATATTATTTTGCGTAGTATTACCAACATTACTCATAATAATAGTACCATTTGTTAACAACGTCGCATCACCACCAAAAATAGTTTTAAGTGAATTAGCTAAATTACCTAATACTAAATTTGTTATATAAAGTTGTTAACCATTAATGGCATCAGTAGAGGTATCTAATTACGACCTGTGTCTACATTAACAATTTGGCGTTCATTACCACTCAAACCCACACTTACCGTCGAAGTTGGGGTGATACCGGCGAACGTTCCATAGGTTAATCCATTTAGGTTTACTGATGACACTCGATTTGCCGCAGTTGAAAGAGAATTGCTTCCAAGTGCAACAGAATTTACATGGGTCGCATTGGCATCATGTCCTAATGAAATAGAACTTACTCCCCGTACTTTTGCAAAAGCCTCACAGCCGTAGCATAGTTGTTCATACTTTGAGAACCATGACCTAATGCTGTTGAGCTTACACCTGTAGAATTAGTGGATGGACCTACAACACTCGCATTCCCGGATGCATTTGAACGATCATCAATTGAAATTGCTTGGGTGTCATTCGCATTAGCAAGTTGCCCCATCACGATCGCATTATTTTGTAGTGCTTTTGCTTTATCACCAATTGCGATTGTTTGAGTATTAGTCGCATTACTCTCACGACCTATCGCAACAGCGACAGTTCCATTAGCAACAGATTGAAATCCCATTGCGATCATTCTATTTCCTGCCAAAACTCTGCCACCGTATGAAATGACCCAAACACTAAAACAAGGTCATTTTTAACCGCACTTTTTAATGCAACCTGTACGCCATTCATCACTGAATTTAGTGATTTTACTTTAGCATTAGGGAAAAACGCTGTGAGTTTCAGACGCAATTCTTCCCCCGTTTGCCCTCGATAGCCGTCTAAAGTCACACAATGCCATTCATCTACAAGAGGAACAAGATGTGCAAAAACCCCTTGAGCATCTTTATCTTTTAGTATTCCGCACACGGCGATCAATTTTCCTTGATTTTGAGCTTTAAGTGCGGTCAATTTTTCACTTAAATATGTCGCAGCATGGGGATTATGCCCCACATCAACGATCACCGTTGGTAGATCATCCAGTTTTTGATCAAAAAGACTTGCCAACTTTTCACGCTTATCCCCTTGGATGGTCTGGAAACGCCCGACTAATTCTACGTTTTGTAATGCGTGGCGGAGAGTGCTCTCTTGAATCTCAAAAGGTAGTTGTTCAACCACTGCTAACACAGTGGCAGCATTCATTAATGGAATTTGGCAAAACGGTAAGTTTTCTAACCGCACTTTTCGGCTTTGCCATTGCCAATTTTTTGCATTAACTTGAAATGACCAATCCACATCACGGCGTGATACCTGACAGCCTAAACGAGCGGCTTGCTCCAGCATCGTATTGGGTACATTTGGCTCTCCAACCACAACCGGACAGTTTTGACGAAAAATACCGGCTTTTTCGAAGGCGATAGCTTCCCTTGTATCCCCCAGAAAATCCGTATGATCTATATCAATACTAGTAATCACTGCCAAGTTACTATCTACTATATTGGTGGCATCTAGACGTCCACCTAAACCCACTTCTAAAATCACGACATCAAGATGATGTTGTTTAAACAAATGTAGGGCAGAAAGAGTACTGAACTCAAAATAAGTTAAAGATTCTGTTTTATTTTCTTCAATAAAGGCAAAGGATGCTGTATGGGCTTCATCTGGTAAATCCTGATTTTGAATACGTACACGTTCGTTATAACGTAATAAATGGGGAGAGGAATATACGCCTACGCGCAAACCATGTCGGAGCAAAATCGTTTCTAATAAACGGCAAGTTGTTCCTTTGCCATTCGTTCCCCCAACGGTGATCACATAAGGTGCAGGGTGTAATATATCCATCTTTTCTGCAACAGATTTAATTCGTTCTAAGCCAAGATCGATGGCTTTAAAATGGCTATTTTCTAAATAAGAAAGCCACTCAGCGAGTGGCGAAGTGGCTTTTAAATTCATATTATTTTTCTTCATGATGTTCTTCATTTACTTCAATGTCATCTTCAATTAACTCAGGTTCGCTAAAGGGTGAAGGCTGATGGGTTAATTTACTTAATACACTTGCCAAGGTATGGCGCATATCACCACGTTTGACAATCATATCAATCGCCCCTTTTTCTAATAGAAACTCACTACGCTGGAAACCTTCCGGTAATTTTTCACGAACAGTTTGTTCAATCACTCGTGGACCGGCAAAACCGATTAAGGCTTTCGGTTCGGCAATATTTAAATCACCTAACATAGCAAAACTCGCCGATACGCCACCTAAAGTCGGATCGGTTAAAACTGAAATAAAAGGCACACCTTTTTCACGCATTTTGGCAAGCACTGCACTGGTTTTTGCCATTTGCATTAATGAAAATAATGCCTCTTGCATACGCGCCCCACCACTGGCAGAAAAACACACAAACGGACAATTCAATTCAATGGCTTTTTCAGCCGCTTTTACAAATTTTGCGCCTACAACAGATCCCATTGAGCCGCCCATAAAAGCAAAGTTAGAAGCTGCCACCACAATCGGCATATTATAAAGTGTGCCTGTCATAGTAATGAGTGCATCTTTTTCACCAGTTTCTTTTTGTGCCGCCGTAATACGATCTTTATATTTCTTTAAATCTTTGAATTTTAAAATATCTTTTGGCTCTAAATCAGCCGCTATTTCTTGGCTTGAGTTCTCATCTAATAAACGAACAAGACGTTCACGCGCATCAATACGCATATGATGATCACACTTAGGGCATACATAAAGGTTACGTTTTAATTCTTCACTATAAAGTACCTGTTCGCACGAGGTACATTTTGTCCAAACCCCTTCCGGCACATTAGATTTGCGTGTTGAAGAAGAAGGGCTTTTACTAAAAATTCGGTCAATCCAGCTCATTATTTTTACCTATTTATCCACTAGAAAATTCAGCGTATTAAACCATAATTCGGCGAGCCTTGCTAGTCAGACAAGCTCATCAAACTAAATCAGCTTATCTTCAAGGAAAAGCGGCCCCAATTTATTCTGAGGAATGGCAAATTTTTCAGGATAAATTACATTCACTAAATAAAGCCCGTCCGGTTTTGCCGTAGGAGCAGCAAGTTTTCTATCTCGCTGTTCAAGCAGCCAGTTAAGCCATTCAACTGGCTGATTCCCTGCACCCACTTCAATTAAACTCCCAACGATGTTTCTCACCATATGATGAACAAAAGCATTAGCTTGAATATCGACAATAATATATTCGCCTTTTTGAGCAACATTCAGATGATGGATATTTCGCCACGGTGTATTTGATTGGCATTGCGCGGCTCGGAAAGAAGAAAAATCATGCTCGCCCAATAAAAATTGCCCTGCCTGATGCATTTTTTCCGCATCTAATTCCAAATGGCAATGGGTAATGCCGGCTGGTAAAATGGCGGATCGTAATTTATTACAATATAGAAGGTAGCGATAACGACGTGCAGTAGCAGAAAAACGGGCATGAAATTCATCATCCACGACTTTTGCCCATTTCACCGCTATATCATCAGGCAGATTTGCATTTGTACCAAACGCCCAAGCCTTTTCAGGACGGACTGCATCCGTTTCAAAATGCACAACCTGTCCTGTACCATGCACACCGGAATCCGTTCTTCCCGCACAAAATACGTCAATTTTTTCGTTTGCAACAAAAGACAGGGCTTTTTCTAACTCTTCCTGTACTGTTCTCAATTTTTCTTGTCGTTGCCAACCGAAATAATGTTGTCCGTTGTATTCAATTCCTAAGGCAATTTTCATTTTCACCTCGCTTTCCATAAAAAAACACCAAAGAAGATTCTTTGGTGTTTTTCATCAAAATCAAAAATTATACACGTTTGAAGTCAATGTGAACCAATTTTGGTTTGAACGGGTGACGTTGCATTGCTTGCACTTTTACAGCCACTTCTTTGCCATCAATTACAAGTGTAATTACATCAGAGTAGAAAGAATCGTGAACTTGTGCGTTGTTTAATTCATCATGATTTAAGATGATTGAAACCGGTGCTTCGCTGCCACCATAAACGATTGCAGGAATTTGACCGTTGTGACGCAGGCGGCGGCTCGCACCCTTACCTTGCGCTGTACGAACTTCAGCGTTAAATTTAAATGCCATTTTAGTATTCTCTTTAAGTAAGATTAAAAAAATAAAAAATTGCAGGCGACCCAGCAATTTTCCTAAATTGACTCAAAGTCTTGGCTTTGAGGGTGCCGATTATAAAAGATCCAATCTATCAAGGCAAACTTTTTCTAGGATATTCAGTCAGAAAAGATTAGAATACTTCCCTATTTTTTATCCATTAAGAGAATTGAAATAGCAGGCACAAATGGAATTTCTTATTCATTTTTTCACTGACTACGGCTATTGGGCTGTATTTTTTGTCTTGATCATCTGTGGCTTTGGTGTACCCATCCCTGAAGATATTACTCTTGTTTCAGGAGGCGTGATTGCCGGACTTTATCCCGAAAGCGTTAATTCCCATCTCATGTTATTCGTTAGTATGGTCGGCGTACTCGCAGGCGATTCTTGTATGTACTGGCTCGGTCGCATTTACGGTACAAAAATTTTACGTTTTCGCCCAATGCGTAAGATCATTACCTTACAACGTCTAAAAATGGTCCGTGAAAAATTTGCTCGATACGGCAACCGTGTATTGTTTGTCGCCCGTTTTTTACCCGGACTACGAGCACCGATTTATATGGTTTCAGGCATTACACGACGTGTAAGTTATACCCGCTTTCTCTTAATTGATTTTTGTGCTGCCGTTATTTCCGTACCGATTTGGGTTTATCTTGGCGAATTTGGCGCGAGAAATTTAGATTGGTTGCATGAGCAAATTCAGAAAGGTCAAATAGTTATTTACATATTGGTTGCTGCTCTTGCCCTATTCTTATTTTGGAAGTGGAAAAAATCGAAAAAACAAAAAAATTAATTTTATAAAAGAGCGGTCAAAAACAGTAAGATTTTTCGATATTATCTAGCAAATGCACAAAAACAGAAATTTCAACGACATGTAGGGACACACTGCGTGTGTCCGTTATAAAATCATTTCAATAGGTTAAAATTCGGACACACGCAGTGTGTCCCTACAAGCTAACCAAAAAATAGGTTTGTGCGATTGTACATAAATACCGAGATTTTTGACCGCACTTTTCTTTTAAGGACGAGCCGCCAAATAACGTTCTACCGTATCCACAATCGCTTGGGTTTGCGGATCAATTTCAATATTGACCACATCCCCCATTTTACGTTGCCCCATCAAGGTTCTTTGTAATGTTTCAGGGATTAAATTCACACAAAATTGATTGTCTTTCACTTCACCAATGGTCAAACTAATGCCATCTACCGCAACAAAACCTTTGGTTAAAATATATTTCATAACTTCCATATTCGGCAATTCAAACCAAATTTGGCGATTGTTTTCTGTTGCGATGATGTCTGAAATCACCGCAGTACAGTACACATGACCGGATAAAATATGCCCGCCAATCTCATCGCCCATTTGCATGGCGCGTTCAATATTAACGAAATCACCTGCCTTTAATTCGCCTAGATTAGTAATTCGTAAGGTTTCCTGCATTAAATCGAAACTGACTAAATCATCATGAATTTGAGTCACAGTCAAACACACCCCATTATTCGCGACAGACGCACCAATTTCTAACCCTTTGCGCATTTCAGGTGGTAATTTTACGACCTGTGTTCTAAAATGTGTCTTTTCTGTAACTGAATGAATCGGGGCTATGCCCTGTACAATTCCTGTAAACATAAATTTCCCTCAATCAAATTTTTGCGTAGTATATCAAATTTATGAATTTTCGTCTTTTATCCGAGTATCACGTTGATATTAAAAAACTAATTAAAATTGCTATCCCTATTTTGCTGGCACAAGTCGCTCAAAATTCAATGGGGCTTGTAGATACCATTATGGCAGGGCGGGTAAGCTCTACGGATATGGCTGCCATTTCTGTCGGTGCTTCTATTTGGCTACCGTTAGTTCTCTTCGGGCATGGCTTATTACTTGCCTTACCCCCAACCATTTCCTATTTAAATGGTTCCGGACAACGCCATCGCATCGCACATCAAGTTCGACAAGGTATTTGGATTGCCCTTTCAAGCAGTATTCCTCTTGGATTATTTATTTATCACAGCGATTTTGTCTTGCAATTTATGCAAATGGAATCGCATATGGCACAAATTGCCCGAGATTATTTACACGCGATGCTTTGGGGATTACCGGCTTATTTATTGCTCGTCAATTTCCGTTGCTTAAATGATGGTATTGCAAAAACCAAGCCAGCAATGGTGATTACCTTTCTCGGGCTAATGCTTAACATTCCCCTCAACTATATTTTTATTTACGGTAAACTCGGCATTCCGGCGCTTGGGGCGGTGGGTTGTGGTGTGGCAACTGCAATCGTGAACTGGTCGATGTGTTTAATGATGATTACTTATTCTTACTTTAATCGTCAAGAGCGTCAATTAAAAGTATTCACTCAACTTATTGAAAAACCCAATGTAGCAACATTAAAAAAACTCTTACAACTTGGTTTACCCATTGCTATCGCACTTTGCTGCGAAGTGGCGCTTTTTGCTCTTACTGCGTTATTGCTTTCCCCACTTGGTGCAACCATTGTGGCAAGCCATCAAATTGCCTTAAATACCAGTTCCTTTATTTTTATGTTTCCGATGTCAATCGGTATGGCAACCACAATCCTTGTAGGGCAAGCATTAGGCTCAGGTTCGCCTGAAAAAGCCAAAAATATCACCTATGCAGCCCTAATACTCGGCTTAACAATCACTGCCATCACCGCATTTGTCACAATCTTTTTCCGCTATGAAATTGCCTCCATTTTTGTGACAGATGAAATCGTCATTAGTATGGCAACCGGTTTACTCTTACTTGCCGCTATTTACCAATTTTCCGATACCATTCAAGTGGTTGTGAGTGGCGTGTTACGCGGTTACAAAGATACTAAAGTGATCCTATATATCACTCTTTTTGCTTATTGGGTAATCGGCGTGCCATTAGGTTATACGCTGGCAAGAACTGATTTACTGATGCCAAACATTGGTGCACGAGGTTTCTGGATTGCTTTTGTGGTCGCACTGACCTTTGCTGCTATTTTATTATTTTATCGAATGAGAAAAATACAAAGTTTGAATGATGATGTGTTGATGGCTCGATTAGAAAAACTGAAATAACGCTCTACCTTTCGAATTCAAAAAATAGTGCGGTCAAATTTTTCTGTGTTTTTAAAATCTTGAGAAAATAACCGCACTTTATTCTGAATTAACCTTCTAATTTTTTATCTTTCGTTTCATGAATAAACCATAGCCCAATTAAACTTAATACTGCGTTAAACGCTAAATAAATCCCTACGCCTTTTAAGCCATAATTGGCATTCAATGGTAACGCGATAATTGAAGCTACACTTGCACCAAATAAACCTGCAACATTATAAGTGAGCGAAGCGCCTGAATAGCGAGCGTGAGTTGGGAATAATTCAGGTAAAAAACTGGCAAGCGGTCCATATCCCATGCCAATTAACCCCATGCCGATAACTAAAAACCAAAATAGACTGGTCGTTGTGCCATTTTCAAGGAAAAAGGGCAATGTGATACCGAAAATTGCGACCCCTACTGTCGTCCAGATCAACCAAACTCGGCGACCCACTTTGTCGATATATTTACCGGAGGCAGCAATCGTCACCGCCAAAGAGATTGCACTTGTCATCAATAACGCGGTAAACACTTGAGGGGAAAAGCCCAACCCCATAACATAGCCAGCCTCTGACACGGTTGGTGCAGATTTGGCATAGATTTGACTAAAAGCGATCATGATATAAAACAACACATAACCTGCGATACAAATCAACATCCCCAAGAAAAACGGTTTAAAGTGGGTGGTGACCACTTCTAACATTGGCAAGCGTTTAGGCTGTGGCTTATTTAACGCTTCGAGGAAAATAGGTGCTTCGGTGAGTTTTAGTCGTACATACAACCCAATGACAACCAATAGAATGGAAGATAAAAATGGGATACGCCATGCCCAATCTAACATAGCCGCTTGACCGAAAATGCCCCCAATTAGTAAAAATACACCGTTCGCCAATAATAGACCTAACGGCGCACCAAGTTGTGGAAAAGTACCATACCAACCGCGTTTGCCCTCCGGCGCATTTTCAACGGCGACTAATGCGGCACCGCCCCATTCGCCACCTAAGCCGATCCCTTGCCCGACACGACATAAACAGAGCAAAATCGTTGCCCCAATGCCGATACAGTCATAAGTAGGCAACAGCCCGATAGCGACCGTAGAAATGCCCATCAACAACAAACTCATCACAAAAGTATTTTTTCTTCCTATTCGGTCACCAAAATGCCCAAACAAAACCGCACCAAGAGGACGAGCGATAAAGGTTAACGCCAGTGTAGAAAGGGCGGCAATCTGCCCGGAGAGGGGATCCGTTGCGTGAAAAAATTGATGGTTAAACACCAACACAGCTGCCATCGCGTAAATATAGTTGTCGAAATACTCAATCGCCGTTCCAATCATGGTTGCCATAGCGACTCGTTTAGGGCTATTTTGTTTCATTATTTTCCTCCAATATCTCTTTTTAATCCGCCATTTACCGACCGGCTTCCCTTAACGCTTTGGTCATCGCTTCAACATTTTCTGCCTGACTGATAGCTGAAATCATTGCCACACCGTCTGCGCCAAATTCCCGTAAAGTGCGGACGTGTTCTAACTTCACCCCCCCAATCGCAACAAGCGGTTTTGTTATGCCTGATTTTCGCAAATGTTGAATAAATGCCATACCGCGCGTTGGTTTTGGATTTTCCTTAGACTTTGTGGGAAAAATTGGCCCGATGCCAAAATAATCAATTTCCGCCATCGCCTCACCTATCTTGGCTTCCTCCAATAAATTCACCGACCAACCCACTATCATTGCTTTATTCGCTTTTGCCCGAATAACCTCTACCGCCATATCCGTTTGCCCAACATGGACACCATCTGCCTCAAGTTCAAAGGCTAAATCCACATTATCATTGACGATAAACGGCACGCGGTATTCACGGCACATATCCCGACAGGCAATGGCTAACGCTTTTTGTGCTGCCGGCGAATGTTCAAGGGAGAATTTGCCTTTATCCCGAAATTGAAAGCAGGTGATTCCCCCCTCTAATGCTTGTTTTAACACTGAAAGTAAATTTTGTGCGCCATTTTGCCCCAGATGCCGACAATCTTGCGTTCCTGCAACAAAGTAAAGCGGTAGAATTTCTCGAATTTTTTGCATTTCATTATTCCCCTTTAGTTGACAAAATCATGATAAGCCCAATGATTTGTCGGTCCGTGTCCATGACCGATATCGAGCGGGTGGCTAATCGCTGCCGTGATAAAATCTTTGGCAATTTCGACCGCACTTTGCAACGTTTTACCCTTTGCCAACTCAGCGGTTAAACAAGCGGAAAAGGTACAACCTGTACCGTGCGTATGCGGTGTGTGAAAACGTGGACGCGCCAACACAAAATCACGTCCATCATCAAGGAAAATCCAATCTTGGCATTGCTCGCTCTGCGAGTTAAGTGAATGTCCGCCTTTGATAATCACATTACGCACCCCTCGCATTTGCAGGGATTTTGCTGCCTTTTTAATACTCATTTCATCGTAAATCACCACGCCCGTTAAGGCTTCTGTTTCAGGAAGGTTAGGCGTGATCACATCAGCCAATGGAAGTAAATGATCAATAAGCGCCGAAACCGCCTGCGGTTGTAATAGCGGTGCGCCTCCTTTGGCGAACATGACAGGATCAAGCACTACATTGCCAAATGGGCGATCCTTAAGGCACTCCGCCACACATTCAATAATCTCTGCCGTCCCCAACATACCAATTTTCACACTTGCAATGTTGAAGTCGTTTTTGACCGCTTGCAGTTGTGAGCGAATCGTCTTCAGCGGAATCATGTGAATATCCAATACGCCCAGCGTATTTTGAGCGGTAACGGCAGTCAACACAGAAGTACCAAATACCCTTTGCATTTGGAAGGTTTTCAGGTCGGCTTGAATACCTGCGCCACCGCCACTGTCCGAGCCTGCGATCGTTAGCACTTGGGGAATGTTATTCATTGATACGCCCCTTTTGTACGATCATTTCCGGGCTAAGTGCCGCCAGTTCATCTAATAAACGTATTTGAAATTGCCCTACTTGAGTCGTCAGACCTTGAGCGGCAAGTTCACCTGCAACGGTATAAGCCACACAGGCTTCTAACGTTGCTGCAAAATGTTCGCCCTCATCTACCGCTAAAAACGCACCACAAACGGCACTGAGTAAACAACCCGATGCCGTCACCTTAGGAAACAAAGGTGTGCCGTTATGCACAGTTGCGGTTTGTACCCCATCGCTGATCACATCAACCGCTCCGCTAATCAATACGACACAGCCGTACTGTTTGGCGACACGTTGAGCAACGGTTTTCAAATCTACATCGCCTTGTCCGGCATCTACGCCTTTTGCTTGCCACGTTTCACCGGCAATCGTTGCCAATTCACCCGCATTCCCACGAATCAGTGCAAATTTTATTTCAGACAAAAGCTGACGAACGGTTTCTCGGCGGTAACTCGTTGCCCCCACACCCACAGGATCAAGCACTACGGGAATCCCTTTCGCATTCGCCGTTTTCCCCGCCAATAACATGGCTTTCTGCTCTTTGCCAATTAGCGTGCCGATGTTGATCACAAGAGCTTGGCTTAAATTGGGCATTTCAACCATTTCCTCCTCGCTCGCCGACATCATCGGTGAAGCGCCTAATGCCAATAATCCGTTGGCATTAAAATTCGCCGCAACAATGTTGGTAATATTATGAATAAGCGGGTTTTGCTCACGAATTTTTGTAAGATAAATAGATTTCATCATCATCTCCTTTTTTAGTGGTTAAGATAAGTCCAAGCCCATTTGCCAGAAATTGATTTCCATACGCGTTGCGGTGGTAAAAATGTGCTGAATATGGGCAAGTTGATTTGAGTTTAGTGGTTGACAAAGTGCGGTTAAAAAATCTGCCGTTTCTGTTGCAGATTGTTGAAACTCAGCACTGGCATAGGTTTCGATCCAAGACTGATAAGGATTATTCGCTAAGCGTGGATAATGCGTTGTGATATAGCGGGCAGCTTGGGCATACCCCACCGCACAAGGCGCAATAGCGGCATAAAGCTCGGCTAATCCCCCTGCCATTCCAACATCTAATAAATAGCGGGTGTAAGCCACACAAGCAGCACTTTCTTGTGTGTTTATCATCTCTTGTTCGCTTATTCCCCACTGGTTGCAATAATTGAGGTGTAATTGAATTTCTTGGCTAAGAATATCCAACGTTCTGCGTGGTACAGCCATTTCTGCAAAGTTTTTTGCCTTGAAAAGGCCCAACGCAAAAGCACGGCTATAATGGAAAAGATAGCGATAATCTTGTTTCAGATAGTGTTGGAAACAGCGTTTAGGTAATGTACCTTGAGCCATTTGCCGCACAAATTGATGCTCAATATAGCGTTGCCAATAAGGTTGCGCACCTTCAATCAGTTTCGTAATCATTTTGCCACCTTATTGCAGTTCTAGTGCATACGTTTTCAGCTCAGGCAAGGTTTTCACAAGCCCTTTTTGCTGTAAAAATTGCGCCATTTGTTGATAGCGATGACGATCTAACGCTCTTGGGCGTAGCGCTAAACGAGGTAAGGTGTCCTTCCAAGCCAAACGGTTAAGCTCATTATTTAATTCATTCGGTTTGTAATCGACAAAAGCTTGCCACGCTTCTTCTTGATGATTGATGAGATAGACTGTTGCTTGCTCAAGTGCGGTCAAAAATGCCGAATATTTTGCAAAATCTAATTTGTCTTTATTCGCCACTACAATAAGTTCATCATAAGCTGGTACGCCCGATTCTTCAGGGTAAAACGCTACCCCCTCTTGCTTTTCTAAACGCAGTTGATTTAATTCAAAATTACGAAAAGTCCCGATAACCGCATCGACCTGTCCCGTTAATAACGAGGGTGAAAGTGACCAATTCACATTCACCAACTCAATATCTTCCTTGGTAAGTTTCACGGAATGAAGCATCGTTTCTAATAACACATCTTCAAAACCACTCACCGAATACCCCACTTTCTTACCTTTCAAATCTGCTAAGGTTTTAATGCCACTTTTTTGTAACGTCACCACGCTATTCAGTGGCGTTGAAACCAATGTCGCAATTCTTATTAGGGGTAAACCCTCCGCAACTTGTTGATAAAGTTGGGGTTGATAGTCAATGGCTAAATCCGCTTGCCCTGCTGCCACTAATTTAGGGGGAAGGGAAGGATCGGCTGGTTCAATAATTTCTACCTCCAAGCCGTTTTGCGCAAAAAAGCCTTTTTGTTGCGCCACAATAATGGCTGCGTGATCAGGATTGACATACCAATCTAATAGCAATGTCAGCTTCTCTTTAGCTAGCGCAGAAAAACTACTTGTTAATCCAATAATCACACTTAAATAACGAACTATTTTTTTCATTTGTGTCCCCTTTTATGATGAATGAATAGCGTTTCCCCAAGGAATAAATCGGCGTAATAGCCAATCAATACCAAAATACAAACAGAGGGAGATGCCGACTAGAATCAGTAATGCCGCGAACATTAAATCGACCTGCATTCGCGCATTAGCATGAATCATTAAATAACCTAAGCCTTGCGAAGAACCAATCCACTCTCCAACAACTGCTCCAATAGGAGCAACAGAAACGGCGATGCGAAGCCCTGAGGCAAAAGCGGGTAATGCGGCAGGTAGCCGAACTTTAAGTAACAAGCGCAAGAGAGAAGGTTGGAAGGTATTAGCTAAATCCAGCCAAGTTTGTGGTGTATTGCGCAAACCATCGTAGCAGGCGGCGGTAACAGGAAAGTAAATAATCAATGTGGACATCACAATTTTCGATGCCATTCCATAGCCAAACCACAATACCAGTAATGGTGCAATGGCAAATACCGGAATGGCTTGTGAAATAACCAAAATCGGTAATAGTAAGGTAGAAATTTTTTTTGAAAACGACAGCAATAATGCCGAGCTTAAACCGCACAAAAAGCCAAAAAATAAACCCACTCCAATTTCAAGTAGAGTTGTTTTTGTGTGTTGCCATAACAAATTGAAATGAGAAATCAACTGTAATCCAACCGATTGGGGTGATGGTAAAATGTAATGCGGAAAATTGCCAATCACCACAACCAGTTGCCATATCAATAACATTGCAACCCCAATCATCACGGGTTTTAAGACGCTTTTCATCTCTCCCCCATGTTCGCTGATAATTCCAGCAATAATTGTTGTTGCAATCCCCATAGCTCCCCTTGTTCGAATTCACGCGGCGCTTTACCTGTGGGGATGATGGTGTCAGAGAATATTGCAGGCTGATTCACTTGCAAAGAACGTAAGACAAAAATACGCTGACTTAATCGTAGGGCTTCTTGTGGATCGTGAGTAACCAATAAAACGGATTTTTCCTGCAGCAATTCGTACGCCAAATTTTGTATTTGATGGCGACTAATCGCATCTAAGGCGGAAAAGGGTTCATCAAGTAAAACCAGATCTGCGTTTTGCATTAAGATACGGGCAAGTGCCACACGTTGTCGCTGTCCGCCTGATAATTGCGAGCAAGCCTTATGCAAATGAGAAAACATTCCTACTTTATCTAACAGCAATTTGGCTTGTTCGGTCGTTTTGGCAGATTTTTGCCCGTATAAGACTGCGTGTAACTGCACGTTATCGACTATCGACAACCACGGATAAAGCGTATCTTTTTGCGGCAACCATGCTATACGTACATTAGGCTCAACATTGATTTGTCCTTGCACCGAACCTTGAGTATCAATGCCTGCGATCAGACGTAACAAAGTCGATTTACCGACGCCTGATGAACCTAATAGACTTACCCACTCTTTTTGAAAAAGGGATAAATTAAGCCGCTCAAATAAGGGTTGACCACCAAAATTAAGACTTAAATTCTGGATATGTACCATCGCCCACCTCTCAAAATTAACAAGAGATTTGAATAGGCGAGAATGAAAAATTAAGAATGAAATGAGAAATGAAAGGATATTTTGGCATATTAGTTTCCTACGTCAGTGCTAACTGTTTCAGGTTCACGGGTATCATCTCAGCCACATGTGGCACCCCGACTAAAGTGGCTAAGAGTCTATACCGCCGCTGAAGAAAAAACAAGCAAAAGTACGGTTATTTTTCTCTAAATTTTTATTTTTAACTAAAAA